>JBDSSY010000056.1:0-3350 GCA_039928585.1 Gemmatimonadaceae bacterium
TCGTACCGGGCCAATACGTCCAGCGCAGGCGCACGGCGGCTTCCTGTAGCGGATTCGAAGGCGAGGGCCAGTCGCTCCACCGCGCGCAAGCTCCAGGCGATGCCCGTCGAGAACAGCGGATCGACGAACGCGTAGGTATGGGGCAGGAGCGCCCATCGGTCGCCGGTGGCTCGGGTCAGCCGGTGCTGAATCATCGGGCGAAACGCGATCGGCATCAGCGGCGTCGCGTCGGCGAAGGCGCTCTTCAGCGTCGGATAGCGCTGGAGCACGGTGTGCCAGAGCGACGCCGCGTCGATGGGTTTGTTGCCCGTGAGCGATGCGATGCCGCGCGGCGTCAGGAGAAAGCCGGCGCTTGTCACTCCGTGATCGAACCGGAGCGAGTACATCCATCCCTCATCGATCAAGTGGTGTACCGCGGCCCAGTCATCGGGGTACGGGCCTCGTGGCATGCCTGGCACCGCATCCTGCATCAGCCGTACATCATTGAAATGACCGAAGACGATAGCCGAGCGGGTTGCTGTGCGCTCGAGACCGGACGGGAGCGAGAGCTGTCTCGCGAGAAAACCGCCCGGACCCGACGCATCAATGAGGAAGCCCGCGCGCAGCTCGAATGCCTTACCGTCCCGCTCCCCGCCGAGGTGCACTGCGTCACCCGAAAGGTCCGCCACGGTGAGCGCCACTCCATCGCGATAGTCCACGCCAGCGGCGACGGCCTCGCGCACGAAATGGTGATCCACGTCCGCGCGTAGCCAGTGCGTGTCTGCGAGCGCGTCATCCGGACTGGCCGCGACGAGCAACCGCTCCGATTCGAAGCCGCGATTCTGGAAGGGCTCGTCCGGGTGGTGTCGGTAGAATGTGAAGCCGCGCTTCAATCCGCGGCGCAGCTCCGGCACATGGGCCAGCCAGCGTCCGTGTGTCGCCATGCGATAGCAGTCCCCGAGCCCGTACCGGAGCCCGAGCCGCTCGAGCGACAAGTTGCCGAGCGGTGTCGACGACTCGCCGATGGCGAAGCGCGGATGACTGCCGCGGTCCAGCAGCACCACATCGTAGCCGAGTCCGGCGAGCACGCGGGCCAGGAGCGAGCCCGCGAAGCCACTGCCGACAATGGCCACCTCGCACGAAGCCATCAGGTGTCGCACGCGGCGCAGGAGATTCGCGGCTCAGCGCGGCCGGTGACGTTGAGGCGGTGCAGCCGCTCGATCCGCGCGGTCCGGCACTGCGAACATGCGGGAAGTCGCGCCGCGTCCCACAGGTCCGCGGTGACCACCGTGCCGGTGAACTGCAGGCATCGATCGAGCGACTCTTCCAGCTGCGACAACCCGGGCGCGACGAAGGCGCCCATCGCCGCGAGGCGCTCCATCTCGCCATTCCCGCCGCGCACGGGAATGATGGAGACGACGGCCGCGCCGCGCGCGACCGCATACTCCACCGTCCGAACCGTCCACGCCACGGCTTCGCTCGCGCGCACATGCGGGGCGCCGAGCAGGACGAAGACGCGCAGGGCGATCCCGTGTTCCGTGAGCAACCGCGCGGCCGTATCGAACCGCGCCAGATCGAGACGCTTGTTGAGATGGGCGGCCGCGACCGGCTCGATCGTCTCCAGGCCGACGGCGACTTCGAGCCGTCCGCGCAATCGCTGCGCAAAGTCGAGCGTCAGCGCGCCAACGGTATTCGCGTGCGACTCCACCGTGACAGCGGAGAACGGCGCCGCCAACGTCGTCATTCCCTCGACGTCTTCAGGCGGAACCGCTCGCCGATCGAAGAAGTTGCTGGCGTTGTAGAGCTTGAGTCGATCCGGCGACGGACCGGAATGCCCTGACAGCACCGTGCGCAGTTGCCGGGTGAGCGCACCCGGCGGCGTGGGACCGTCGATCGTGAATTGCCAGAGATCGCAGAACGAGCAGGTGAACGGGCATTCGCTTCCGGCGAGAAACACCGTCAGTGCGCGCTCGACCATTCCGTCGGGCCGCCGTTCCTCCTCCAGCACCGACCCATGTGCGACGGACGGATCGACGTAAGGCTTCGGCGGCCGGAGGCTCCGAATACGCCGATCTGCTGCGGACGAGGTCACACGACGGCGGTGTGCAGCGTCTCGAAGTGGCTGCGGTAACGCGCCTCGCTCTGTGGGAACAGCCTGGCCGCCTGTCCGGTCGAGAGCGCCCCGTCCTGGAATCGACGCTTGGGAAATACGGGCATCTCGAGTCCCAATACGGAACGCACGCCGCGCGACACGATCTCGCCTTTCAGCGCATACAGTCGTTCATGCGAGCCGTCCGTCAACTCGGCGAACGGAACCCCCTCCGCCACGGCGATCACGGACGGACGCGTAAACGGGCTGAACGCCTCGAAGCCGCACTCGCGCGCGCAGGCGTGGCTCCGGACACATCCGCGGCTGTAGCCGCCCGAGTACGTGAGCGAATGCTTGATCGAATCGACGCCCCACCCTTCCTGATACAGCATGCGGTTGTTGACGACGCTCCTGATCGTGAGCTCGCTGTTCTCCTCGATCGGATAATCCTTGAGATTCTCGTCCCCGCCGTCGCCATCCACGAGCAAGCGCCAGGCCGGATACCGCTCGCGAATGCCGCCAAGCAACGCGAGGTTCACAGCGGCGCATTCCACGTCGCGCCGCTTGTAATCCTCGATCACGGCCACAGCGCGCAACGGGTCGAGCACGCTGGAGGACACGTCGATGCTCTCGCCGAGCATCTCCAGGTCCGTGCGACGCAGAAAGTCGCGGGCCTGCCGCGCGTCGTCGCCCCCACCGTCGACGGAGAGCGTGAACGCCTTCAAGCGGGCAGGGGAGTGCCCTTCGTTCAGCAGCAGCGCATGGAGACAGAGCAGGATCGCCCCGCTGTCGACGCCGCCCGAAAACGGAACGCCGATGGGCACTCGTGTATCCTGCACGGCGAGCCACTGTCGAAGTTCACTGTACACCGCCTCGATGTACCGGCGGCCGACGAGCTCGAGGTCGGTACCGGACGTCGCGCGACTCGGATCGAAGAACCGCCGATGTACCGGGTTGGGATCGGGGCAACCGATCAGGCGCAGTGTGGTGACATGGTGTGCGGGCACCATGCGCGTGTAGCTCGGATGGAACTGATCGGCCCATCCCCGTCGCGCGAGCTCCGCGGCGATTTCGTCGATGCGTTCGGCAACGATCAGCGCCGGACCGTCGACCGACTTCGCGAGGAAGTAGCGCATGGGACGGTCGAGACTCCGCGCCAGCACGACGCGCTCACCGTCCTGCGCCACCAGGGCGAACGATCCCCCGATCCCGAGCACCCGGTCGGTATCGCCCTCCAGCAACCACTGTCGTGCGTCTGCCTCGTCCACGGACCAGAGGCGTT
>JBDSSY010000057.1:0-3484 GCA_039928585.1 Gemmatimonadaceae bacterium
GCTCGCGATCGCGAGCGCGCCAACAGTGCCAACAGCGCGTCCGGATTCAGCGAGATGCTGCAGCAGCTGCAGGAGGCTGCGCAGAAACAGGGACAGATCAACTCGCAGGCGCAAGGATTGATGGGGATGCCGACCGGGAGCCAGAGTGCGGCGGGCCAGTCCCTCGCACGGGAGCTGGCGCGCAAACAGCGCGGTGTGGCCGACCAGCTGGAGGATGCAGGCGACGCGTCAGGCGGCGACAAGGCCGAGCAGCTCGCGCGCGAAGCGCGTCAGCTCGCCGATGCGCTCGATGGCGGACGACTCGATGCAGCGACGCTCGTACGTCAGCAGCAACTGTTCCGTCGCCTGCTGGACGCGGGTCGCTCGCTGGAGAAGGACGAGCGCGAGGACACCGGCAAGCGCGAGGCGAAATCGGCGACCGGGTCCGACACCTTCACGCCCGGTGCTGCGGCAGACGGCAAGGCGGCGCGCCGGTACCGCGCGCCCACATGGGACGAGCTGCGCGCGCTCTCACCCGACGAGCGACGCGCCATCCTCGACTACTTCGCACGATTGAACAGTGCGCCGTCGCCGTAGCGCGGTGCCTGTGGTGGGCCACGTCGCCCTGATGTCGCTCACGCTCTCGCTGCTGCTGTCGCGGGCCGAGTCGGCGCGCGCGCAGGAGACGGATTCGCCCGTGGTGCAGCGAGCGCTCATGCTGGAGAACTCCGGAAAGCATCGCGAGGCGGCGCAGCTCTTTCGCTCGGCGCTCGGTGCCATGCCGAATGCGGGCGCCCTGCTCGGACTCGAGCGCGCGTACGCCGAATTGGGAATGAGCGACTCGCTGCTGGCGCCGCTCGATTCGTTGATCGCGCGCGATCCGCGCGAGCCGCTCTACCGCAGCGTGCAGCTTCGCACGCTCCAGATGCTGCGGCGCGAGGATCGCCTGCGCGTGGCGTTCGAGCGATGGGTGCGCGACGCGCCACGCAATCCCGCGCCATACCGCGAGTATGCGAGGATGCTATTGCAGCTGGGCCGCTCCTCGTCCGCCGACAGCATCGTGCAGCGCGGCCGGCTGGCGCTGGGTAGCGCGCGCGATCTGGAATACGAGACGGCGCAACTGCGTGCCGCGCAGGGACAGTGGCGCGCGAGCGCCGAAGCATGGCGCCGTGCGCTGGCCGACGCACCGCATCTTGCCAGTGCGGCCGCATATGCGCTCGCGCCCACTCCCGCGAACGCGCGAGACACGCTTCGCGCGATCTTCCTCGGTCGGCCGGCGGAGCCGGGCGCACGCAGCGCGCTGGCCGAGCTGGAGCTGACGTGGGGACGGCCGCGTGACGCATGGGATGCGCTCCGCAGTCTTGCGCCGGATACGATCGCCGCGCGGCTCTGGGGCGAGTTCGGCGAACGCGCCTTCGGCGACGAGCGATACGTCATCGCCCGCGATGCGCTCGCGGCATCGCTGAGAATCAACCCTTCTCGCCCGCTGGCTCTCATCGCCGCCGCGGCGGCCCTCCGCGCCGGCGCGCCCGCCGACGTGTTCACGCTCCTGCCACTCGCCGATGCACGCGCGGGCGCCGATTCGGCGCGCGATGCGCGCGAGGTGCTACCACTCCATGTCGAGGCACTCGCCGCCCTTCGGCGACCGGCAGACGCCGAAGCGATGGTGGAACGATACGATCGACACGTCGTGCCCGGACAGCGGGTGCGCCTCGCCCGCCTGCTGGCGACGGCTTGGGTGCAGTCCGGCGATATCGCGCGCGCGCGAACCGCACTCCGCGC
The DNA here is from genome assembly GCA_039928585.1 of Gemmatimonadaceae bacterium. Lineage (GTDB taxonomy): Bacteria > Gemmatimonadota > Gemmatimonadetes > Gemmatimonadales > Gemmatimonadaceae > AG11. The sequence continues at coordinate 1,762 of JBDSSY010000057.1, forward strand.
CGCGGGCGAGGACGCCGATTCGAGCGAAGCCGCCGGCTGGCTCGCGCTGTATGAAGGCCGACTGGACGCGGCGCGCGCGCTGCTGAAAGGCACGCGCGAGACGGGCTCCGACCTCTCCCTGGTGTTGGGCATTCTCTCCCGCACGCGCGCTGATGCGGCGCCGGAGCTGGGCGCGGCCTTTCTCGCGCTCGCACGGGGCGACAGTAGCCGTGCCGCGGCGCAACTCGTTGCCGCAGCGGCGCGACACGAGGACGCTGCCTCGGCGATCATCGCCGCAGCGGCGCGCCTGCTCGCCACCCGCACGGGCGATGGCGCCGTCGCACTGTGGCAGCGCATCGTCACGCAGTATCCCGAAAGCCCCGAGGCCGCCGAGAGCGAGCTCGACTGGGCGCGGGCGCTGCGTCGTCGCGGTGAGGTGGCCGACGCTATCTCGCATCTCGAACATCTCATCCTCAGCGCGCCCGCGAGTGCGCTGCTCCCCCAGGCGCGGCGCGAGCTGGAGCTCGCGCGCGCCGCCGGATCCCGTCCTTGATGCCGACACGCGTCCAGCTGGCTCGCTACATCGCACTCTGTGTCGCTGCGCTCGTCGTCGTGCCGGCGGTGCAGGCGCAACGGCTGCTCATCCCGATGGACGACGGCCAGACGAACCACCTGAAGGCTTACGGACTCACGTACAATGCCATGAAGTCCGGTGCACAATCAGAGTGGCTCCTCAACTATCGCGGCGGCGCGTTCCTGTTGCCCGACACGCCGGAGCTGCGGCGTCGTGCTGCGCTGGACGGGATCGCGACCGAGCCGTTGAACGATGCGACACTGGCGGGCGTGCGGCGAGAGATGGCCGGGGGCAACATGGAGAGCGTGCCGCTGGAGAAGGCGCCGCGCATCGCCGTGTACACGCCACCGGATGCGCAGCCCTGGGACGACGCCGTCACGCTCGCCCTCAAGTACGCCGGCATCGAGTTCACCGCGATCTACGACGAGCAGGTGGAACAGGGCGAGCTCACGAAGTACGACTGGCTGCACCTGCATCACGAGGATTTCACCGGTCAGTTCAACAAGTTTCATCTGGGATATCGCGACGCCCCCTGGTTCCGCGACGCCGTGGCGAGAAACGCGGGCGCGGCGCGTCGCCTGGGTTTCGCGAGCGTGCCTGCGCTCAAGAAGGCCGTGTCGGAGCGGATCCGTCAGTTCGTGGAGCGCGGTGGCTTCCTGTTCGCGATGTGCGGCGCGACGGAGACACTCGAGATGGCGATCGCCGGCCGCGACGTCGACCTGGCGGGCGAGTTCGCCGATGGCAGCCCGATGGATCCCGACGCCGACGCGCGCATGCAGTGGAGCCGATCGCTCGCCTTCAAGGACGCGCACCTGGAGCACTCACCCTTCGTCAACGCGATGAGCGACATCGACGGTCATCAGGTGAACGTCCCGGGCCGCCGGCAGCCGCTCGGCACCTTCACCTTGTTCAACTTCTCGGCGAAGTTCGACCCGGTTCCGAGCATGCTGGTGCAGAATCACCGCGCCGTGATCAGCGACTACTACGGCGTCACGACGTCGTTCACGAAGGCGACGCTCAAGAGCGGCGACGTCGTGCTGGCCACGGAGGAGGGCGCGCCGTGGGTGAAGTACATCCATGGCGATTACGGCAAGGGCACCTGGACCTACCTCGGTGGGCACGATCCCGAGGATCCGCAGCACGCGATCGGGAATCCGCACACCGATCTGT
>JBDSSY010000058.1:0-13870 GCA_039928585.1 Gemmatimonadaceae bacterium
GAGTCGCACGGCGGCTTCGGCGCTTCGGCCAAGGTGTTCAATCGCGTGTTCGGCGAGATCGGCGCCACGGATCCGGCGCTCGCCGTGTACTTCGGCGCGCACCAGTCCATCGGCTGCAAGGGGATCACCCTCTTCGGCACCGACGACCAGAAAAAGCGGTGGCTTCCGGGCTGCGCGAGTGGCGACATCGTTGCCGCCTTCTGCCTCACCGAGCCCGGCTCGGGCTCGGACGCGCAGGCGATGACGACGATGGCGACGCCAAGCGCCGACGGTGCGTCGTACACGATCACGGGCACCAAGATCTGGATCTCGAACGCCGGCTACGCTGGCTTGTTCACGGTGTTCGCGAAGGTACCGGTGACGGTCGATGGTGTGACGAAGCAGCGCGTGACAGCCTTCGCCGTCGACGCCAATCTGCCGGGCATCACGCTCGGCCAGCCCGAACAGAAGATGGGCATCAAGGCCAGCGACACGCGCACGGTGACGTTCGAGCAGGTCGTCGTGCCCGCCACCGATCGCATCGGCGACGTGGGTCACGGCTTCCGGATCGCGCTCGAGGTCCTCAATTCCGGCCGGCTCGGACTCTCGGCCGCCTCGTCGCTCGGCGCGCGCCGCATCATGCGCGACGCGCTGGAATACGCGAAGCAGCGCACGCAGTTCGGCCGCTCGATCGGCTCATTCGAGATGATCCAGCAGAAGATCGCGGTGAATGCGGCCGAGACGTATGCGTCGGACGCAGCGTGGATGCTCACCGCTGGCATGGTGGATCGCGGCGGCGTGGACTTCTCGCTCGAGACGGCGTGCTGCAAGATCTTCGCGAGCGAGCTCGCGTTCCGCGCCAGCAATGACGCCCTCCAGATCGCGGGCGGCATCGGCTATTCCAAGGAGTATCCGTACGAGCAGTCCGTGCGCGACGCGCGCATCAACCTGATCTTCGAAGGCACGAACGAGATTCTGCGAGCACTCGTCGCGCTGACCGCACTCCAGCAGCCCGGCGAGCGGTTGAAGGCGCTCGGCAAGGCGTTCAAGGATCCGCTTCACTCCATCGGTGCCATCGGCTCGTACGTCGCCGGGCGCGCCAAGCGGCAGATCTCTTCGCCGTCGTTCACGCTCGTGCATGAGGCCTTGAAGGATGAAGCGGAGATGGTGGCCGGAATCATCCATGATCTCGCGCTCGCTGTCGAGTCGCTGCTGCTCAAGCACGGCAAGGCCGTGATCGAACGACAGTTCCTCCAGCTCCGGCTCGCGAACGCGGCCATCGACATCTACATGTCGGTCGCAACACTCTCGCGGACCACGTGGGAGATCGAGCGCGCCGGATCCGTGGAGGCGGCTGCAGCGGAGATCGACTGCGCTCGGGTCTTCATCCCCGCCGCCATGCGTCGCGCTCGGCGCAACGTGCGCGCGCTCAAGGCCAATCAGGACGCGCGCCTCAAGGCGATCGCCGAGCGTGCGCTGGACTCGGCGGAATTGGCACCGGTGCCGCCGACGGATCGGTGAGTCGGTAGGTCGGTAGGTCGGTAGGTCGGTAGGTCTGTAGGTCGGTAGGTCGGTAGGTCACCTACCCACCTACCCACCTACCGACCTACTCTTTCCGCCCACTCCCTCGGCTCCATTCTCTTCCCCACGTAGAAGTCGCCGAACTCGGCATACTGCGCGCTTACCTCGTCGAACCGCATGTCGGTGACGATTTTCTTGAAGGTGAGCGGATCGGCGGCGAACAGCGTCACGCCCCACTCCCACGCGTCGAGTCCAAGCGCTCCACTGATGACCTGCATGACGCGACCGGCATACCCGCGGCCCGTCATGCCGTGCGCCATCATCAGTCGGCTGCGCTCCTCGAGCGAAAGTGCATACCAGTTCTGGTCAGGCACTCGGCGCTTCGACATCGGATAGAAGCAGACGTACGGCATCTCCGGTGGTTGTACCGGAAACAGTCGCCGTTGCACGTGGGCACTTCCACGCTCTGCCTCCACACGCGTCGCCATGTCGGCGCGATGGATCTCGTCACCGACCGCGCCAGCGCGGGCTGCTGCCGCCACGGCGAGTTGCGAGCTCGCGTGATACAGCCCTGCTTCGGTGACACTCAGGAAGCTGTAGATGGGTTCGAGCGCATCGAGCAGCTCGAGCGAGGCAAGCGTGCGCTGCGCCTCGCCAATGTCGTCGAGCGTGGGGCGGAAGTGCACGAGCATGACGTCGGCGCGGCTGCCGATGAGAGGGACGACCGCGGTCCAGCCGCCGACTTCAGGGTTTGCCATGGATGTCAGCATCGACGCCGCCGCTTCTCGCAGCGACACCAGCCGTGCAGCGTCCGTTGCCCGCAACTGCTGACGGTTCCATCGTGCGACCTGATGGAGGGCGTACCAGCCTTCAGTGGTCTCTGGAGGATGGGCAGGCGGGCGATTGTTCGAGTCAGTCATCAAGTGTCAGCGTGGTCAGTGCGAGAAGCGAACGGCCCTGCGACGACGAAGGGCGTACGGCGAGAGACCTTCGGCGTACGGCGACAGGACTGCGGCGTACGGCGAGAGGCCTTCGGCGTACGGCGAGAGGCGTACGGCGCGTCGTGTGGCGGGGCGGGTGGGGCGTGCGGCGTGAATTCGGAAGGAAACGATCATGAGATTATGACAGTTGTCAGCCGAGGGCTACACCCTCCCACCCGGGTGCAACACACGCGATCAGTCCATCCAACCGCTCCCATCCGAAGCCCCGCCGCACGCCGTACGCCTTTCGCCGAACGACGCGCCGCACGCCTTTCGCCGTACGTCCTCTTCATTTCGCCGTACGTGAGCCGCCGTTCCCCGTGCCTCGCGTTCAAACCCCAACCTTCCCCATCCTCGCATACGCCCGTCCCCGCCATGCCTTCGGCCGACGCACCGTACTCAACACGATCCGCAGCGCCGCGAACGGGTCCGCGAGAGGCGACAGCCAGAACGCCATGCCTGTGCGCGCGTACGACGGTGCGAGCGCGCGCTGCAGGAGCACGCGCACCAGCACCAGGATTCCCGACACGAGGCCGAGCAACGTCGCTGGTTCGCCCAGCGACGCACCGGACATCCACAATGCGCTGAGGAGAATGAGCGCCGGAAGCGGGACACCCTGCACGAGAAACAGGAAGATCACGTCGCCCCACTGACGCCACGTGGTCGACGCGTCCTTGAGGTCGATCGACCGGCCCCATTCGCGCCACGTCTCGCGCACCGACGTGTAGGAGCGCACGTCGTACAGGCGGGACCCGTCGAGGAATCCCACGCGGCGTCCGGCGCGCGCGAGATGGCGCGCCAGCGTGACGTCGTCGCAGAACGAGGCCCGCGCGCTGCGGTAACCGCCCGCATCCAGCAACACCGTTCGTCGCGCCAGGAAGCACTGGCCGTTCGCCATCACGCGCTCCGGATCCGCATCCGTTCCGGCCGCTCCCACGCGGTAGACGAGCGTCACCAGCAGTGCGGGTTGCAGCCACCGTTCCGCGGCGCTCTCGATCCTGAATCGTGGAGAGAACGACACGGCATCGTATCGGTACTTCATGGCCGCGTGCACCGCGCCAGCGGCCAGACCGGGCCGCGGCTCCGTATCGGCATCGATGCCGAGCACCCAATCGCCGGTGGCGTGACGGACTCCATGTTCGAGCGCCCAGACCTTTCCCACCCAGCCAGCCGGAAGCGGATCGTCGCGCAGCAGGCGAATCCGGCGATCGCGTGTTGCCGCGTCCATCACCAGGGCGGCCGTGCCGTCGGTGCTACCGCTGTCCACCACGAGGATCTCGCCCACGATCGGCCCTTGGGACATGAGTCCGCGGAGACACGGTGCGATCCGATGCTCTTCGTTGAGGGTCGCCACGAGCACGCTCACCGTGGACGTGGACGTCGCACTGTCGATCGGCGCGACCGCGGGCCGGCGGTGCCGGCCCGGAAGGAGTCGAACGGTCAGGAGCGCGAGCGCGGCGACCTGCGCCAGCGCGAGGAGAAGAAGCACGCCAGAAAACTAGGGCACGCGCAATCGAGGACGTAGTGGTGCTGCTGGTGCCGCCCGGAGGGTCAGGTCAGCGTCCGCAGGACGATCGCTCCGTCACTGCCGCGCGGTGGCGAGCAGGTTCAAATCGATTGCCGACGCAACGCGGAGCGCCGGCTTCGCCTCATCGCAATAGCGCTCGAGGCAGGCCTCGTCGCATCGGAGCCAGTCCGGCGGGATCGGTGCCAGTCGCCGCTTCTCCACCTGCGCCTCGAAACACAGCCATCCGCACCCAAGCCCCGCGCTAAGCACCGGCCGCCGTCCCTCCACCACTCGTCGATCGCGATTCACCTTGCGCCGGTCGTCGTTCACCACAACATCGACGCTCGATTCGCTTCGCCGATCGCCCGCACGACGGTCACCGAGCTGTGGGACGACATCCCACGCCTGCCATTCGATCCCGCGAGAATCCTTGAAGGTACGATATCCCATCCCTGCCCTCCGCGTCCGACTGTCATTGCGCAGCGCGTGTGGTCGCGTTCGCTTCGCGCAGTATCTACGCATTATTCAGGGCAGGGATAATGCCATAATGCCCACAAATCAGAAGTTTGTTTGGGCACGTGACCGGCGTTGCCGCGGCCGTCGTCGCAGCACGCGCGTCGACGGTCTCGCTGATGCATCCTCGAGATGCTGATAGGAAGCGGACCTCACGATTGCGTGCGGTGCGCGAGGCGGCACGGCCGGTGCATACGCGAGGGTCGCCATCCTTCCCTCCAGGAGTTCCCTCGTGCGCCAATCGTGTCCAGTCGTCGTGCTGCTTGCGCTTGCGGCGCAACTCGCCGGTGCGCAGTCGTCCGACACCACTCGCCGCGACAAGACGTTTTTCACACGACGCGATCTCGTGATCTCGGGCATCGCGCTGGGCGCCACCGGATTGATCTCGATCTTCGACGATGACATCGCCCTCGCATCGCGCCAACCGCGGTTCCGAGGCGCCAATCTGCAGAACTTTTCCACGAATGTCAGCAAGGTCAACGAAACGACGCTGACGGCCGCGGGAATCCTCACATACGGAATCGGGCGGCTCACCAGGTCGCGAACGACTGTCGACATCGGGTTGCACGCGACCGAGGCCGTGGTCCTCGCCAGCTTGGCGAGCCAGATCATCCGCAGTCCGCTCGGTCGTGCCAGGCCGTATGAGGCGGGTGACACGAACCAATACGACTTCAAGTTCGGCGCGGGATTCCGGCGGGGCGACGCCGGATTCCGGAGGCGCGCGTTCCCCTCGATCCATACCTCCTCGAGCATGGCGGTCGCCACGGTGCTGACGATGGAGATTCACCGCCGGCGACCCGAGGCGACTCCCTTCGTCGCGCCCGTACTCTTCGCTGCCGGCATCCTTCCAGGCCTGGCGCGCATCCAGCTCAACCAGCACTGGGGTAGCGATGTCGCGGCCGGCGCATTCATGGGCGTGCTGGGCGGTTACAAGGTGGTGTCGTACTCCCACTCACACCCGAACAATCGTTTCGACCGAGCGCTCAAGAACTTCTCTGTCGTACCCACCGCGAATGGTCCGGCGCTCCAGTACTCGCCGTTCTGATCGCGCCAGCTTTTTTCCTCAAGGACATACATCGATCATGCCCACCTCCTCACGTAATTCTTCCGCCATCCGCAAGGGTGGAGCACAGACCGCCGCCGGTGAGACGGTATCCCGCAACGACGGACATCCCATCGTCGGTCAACGCGGCCGCGAAATCCAGGCGTTCGGAAGCATCACGCGCATTCCGATCGGACTCAGCGAGAAGGTGTGCAAGGCGAGCGTTGCGGCGCTCAATCAGGTGCTCGCCGACACGATGACGCTGCGCGACCTGTACAAGAAGCATCACTGGCAGGTGTCAGGACACACCTTCTACTCGCTACACCTGCTGTTCGACAAGCACTACGAGGAACAGGCGGAACTGGTGGACAGCGTGGCCGAGCGTATTCAGCTGCTGGGCGGGCTGGCGATCGCGATGGCGGCGGATGTCGCGGAGCTGACGAAGATCGAGCGTCCGCCGAAGGGTCGCGAAGAGGTGCCCGTGCAGATTTCCCGCTTGCTCGAAGCGCACGAGCACATCATCACCGAGTCGCGCGAGTTCGCGAAGAAGGCGAGCGACGCCGGCGACGAGGGCACCAACGATCTTCTGATCAGCGATGTGGTTCGCGGCAACGAGCTGCAGGCGTGGTTCGTGGCGGAGCACCTGGTCGACACGCCCTCGGTAAGGGCAGACTGACGATACGAGACCGTGAACCGTGAACCCGTTCACCGCCGTTACGGTTCACGGTTCACCGTTCACGGTTCACACGCAGTTCGCGGTAGTCAGGGCGCCACTTCGTGAAACGTCACCACGGTCTCGCGTTCCAGCGCCCAGCGCAGTCCCCATGAGTCCTCGAACAGGATCAGGGGATGTCCCTTCGCGTCGTAGAGCAGCATGCGGCCGCGGTCGCGAGAGATCCGCTCGATCTCGTCCGCGGCGCCCACCACCCAGCGCGGATATCGCGCGCTGATCTTCTCCAGCCGGCACGGCGCGCCGTACTCGTGCTCCAGCCGGTGCATCATCACGTCGAATTGCAGTTGTCCTACTGCCCCGACGATGGGCGTCGGACTGAGCGTGTCCGTGCCGGACGTATAGAACACCTGCGCCGCGCCCTCCTCAGTCAGCTGGCGCAGACCGGCGTCCATCTGCTTCCGCTTGAGGGGGTCCGTCGCGATGACGCGCGCGAAATGTTCCGGCGCGAATCGCGGGATGCCCGAGAACTCCAGCGTCGCGTCGGCGGCGAGTGTGTCGCCGATGCGCAGGGTCCCGCGATCCATCACGCCGATCACGTCGCCGGGCCACGCCTCCTCCACCGCCGATCGCTCGCGGGCCAGGAACTGCTGGGCGCTGGAAAGTCGGAGCGTCTTGCCCGTGCGCACATGCGTCACCTGGAGTCCTGGCTCGAACTTTCCGGAGCACACCCGCACGAACGCGACGCGGTCGCGGTGCCTCGGGTCCATGTTCGCCTGAATCTTGAACACAAACCCCGCGAACGATGGATCGGCGGGGTCCACCAGCCCGGTGCTCGCTTCCCGCGCGGTGGGTGGTGGCGCGAGCTCGACGAACTCCTTCAGGAACGGCTCGACGCCGAAGTTGGTGAGCGCGCTCGCGAAGAACACCGGCGACAGCGTACCGGCGAGCATCGCCTCGTGACTGAACGGATGCCCGGCGGCGTCGAGCAGGGCGATGTCGTGCACGAGACGCTCGTGCGCCTCGGCACCGATCAGGTCGGCGACCGATGGATCCTCGAGCGACGCGACCCGCACATCCGCCTCACTCGCGCCGTGATCCTCGCCACGTTCGAACCGGTAGATCAGGCGGCGGCGCCGGTCGTAGACGCCGATGAAGGCGCCATCCGCGTGGATGGGCCAGGTAATCGGGTGGCAGTCGATGCCCAGGTCGGCCTCGACATCACCGATGAGCTTGAGCGGATCCTCTCCCACGCGATCGCACTTGTTGACGACCGTGAAAATCGGGATACGTCGACGCTTGCAGACGGCGAACAGCTGGCGCGTCCGTTCCTCCACGCCCTTCCGATTGTCCAGCAGCATCACCGCGCTGTCCGCCGCGATGAGCACCCGATACGTATCTTCGGAAAAGTCCTCGTGGCCCGGCGTGTCCAGGAGGTTGATCTGGTAGCCCTCGTACCCGAACTGCATCACGCTCGACGTGACGGAGATGCCGCGCTCCTGCTCCATCTGCATCCAGTCCGACGTCGCATGGCGCTGCTGACGACGCGCCTTCACCGTGCCGGCCAGGTGGATGGCCCCGCCGTAGAGCAGCAGCTTTTCCGTCAGCGTCGTCTTGCCGGCATCGGGGTGGCTGATGATGGCGAACGTGCGCCGCGTCCGGATCGTCTCGAGGAGCCCAGGATCGATGTTCACGGGCGGAAATCTAACCGGCGCACGGCGTTGCTCCGCGGCGAGGCACGAGTCATGACAAGAGGTGTATCAACGGTCGCACCGCCCCTTCATCCACTGGACTCCATGGCTCGTGGTTCCCGCGTCCTCCGTCCCACGCCGTTCGTGGTGCTCGCGTTGTCGCTGTGCCTGGCGCTCGCGATGGATGGCTGCTCCGGCAAGCGGAAGCGCCCGAAGTACGTGCCGGGCGCCGCGGCCAAGGTGCTCAACGTGGAGATGGCCGCCATCCCGCCGGCCATTGCCGTGCGAGTCGACAGTGGCGCGCGCCCGGATTGGGTCACGAAGGACGGATGGACTCGCGTGGCTGCGCTCTACCGCTCGTACAACAACGCACCGCTCTGGCTGGAGGAAGGTGGCGCCAAGGAGCGCGCGACTGCCCTGCTCGACGCTATCCGGAACGCCCCCGATCACGGACTGGATACCGCCACGTACCCCGTCGCGGCGCTGCAATCCGTGGTCGATGCAAGGCGCATGACCGACACCGCCTCCGCCAGCACCATCGCTGACGCCGATGTGCTGCTCACCAGCGCGTATGTCGCGTACGCGTCCGACATGCTCATCGGACAGGTGGATCCGAAAAAGGTGTCGCAGAACTGGCACACCGGATCCGGCGTGAATGAGCGCGACAGCAGTGTCGTGCGCGCGCTCCAGGAGGGCGACATGGCCGAGGCGCTCGCATTGATGGCGCCGCAGGACGCCGACTACGCCGCGCTCAAGCAGGCCTATGCGCGCTACCGGCAGATCGCAGCCGCGGGAGGTTGGGCGCCGGTCACCGAGGGCATGAGTGAGGCGGATCTGCTCGCCGCCGTGCACGCGCGCCATGTGCCCGAGATGTCGGATTCCACTGCAGACTCGTCCGATGCGCGCGCTGCACTGGTCAGTGTGGGCGAGTCCGCAACCACAACCGCCCTCGACAGCGTGAGCGAGGCGGCGAACGCGCGCCGTGCAGCGCGCTCGCCCCTCGCGGCGGAACTGGTGCGGTTCCAGACACACCATGGCCTGTCCGCCACGGGTAAGCTGGATGTGGAGACGCGGGCCGCGCTCAACATCACGGCGGAGTCACGCGTGCAGCAACTCGCGGCGAACATGGAACGCCATCGATGGCTGCCTCGCACGCTCGGCACGCGCTACATCTACGTCAACGTGCCGTCGTTCCGGCTCGACGCGTACGACAGCGGCCAGAAGACCCTCTCGATGCGCGTCGTCGTGGGCGCGGAGTACGAAGGGCGCACCACACCGACGTTCAGCGACTCCATGGAGACGGCGGTCTTCCGCCCCTACTGGAACGTGACGCCCGACATCCAGCGTCTGGAGGTGGGACCGAAGGCGCGCAGCAATCCGGGATGGCTGGCCTCGCAGAACATGGAATACTGGACGGACGGAGGGGTGACCCGCATCCGGCAGCGGCCTGGAGACAAGAATGCGCTTGGCCTTGTGAAATTCCTCTTTCCGAACAGCTTCAACATCTATCTGCACGACACTCCGGCGAAGTCATTGTTCGCGCGAGACGATCGCGCCGCGAGTCACGGCTGCATTCGGCTCGAACGGCCCGCCGAGCTGGCGCAGTGGGTCCTCGGGTGGGACGCGGAGCGCGTGCAGGCCGCCATGAACGGAGACGCCGATAACCGGTCCGTGAAGCTGCCGCAGAAGATTCCCGTGTACATCGTGTACTTCACCGCGTATCTGCGCGATGGTGCGCTCAACTTCGCCGACGACGTCTACGGTCGCGATGAAGCGCTCGAGAAGCAGATCACGGCCGCTGCCAGCGAGTGATGACGGCTCCCGGACTTCGACGCCTCCTGTGTTCCGGCGTCATCGGCGCATGCACCTCGCAGGTCGCGGGCGCGCAGGCGGTCAGGCCTCCCGCCTTCTCGTGCGACGGGCTGAATGTCTCGAGCGTCGACATTCGCGCCGGACGGCCGCCCTTCACCGGGCAGGCGTCGCGGTGGCGAACCGCCGCCCGTGCAATGGGGCTCCACCACGCGACGACGAGAGAAGGCGTGATCGACGCGTTTCTCTCGCTCGAGGTGGGCCGACCATGTACCGACCGCCGGCGCGCGGAGTCGGAGCGTGTGTTGCGCGCGCAGCCCTTTCTCGCCGCTGCCTCCGTCCGCGCGACGCCTGACGGCGCGGGTGGCGTGTCAGTCGTGGTCGAGACCGTGGACGAAATTCCCGTACTCGTGCATGCCCGCTTTCGCGGCATCGCGCCCCGCTCGCTCTCGCTCGGCAACGAGAACGTGGGCGGACTAGGGCTGTTGGTGGAAGGAAATGTCGACCGCGGGTACGCGTACCGGAACGGATTCGGCGCACGCCTGATGGATTACGCGACGTTCGGCCGGCCATACGTCGCCAGCCTCGAGGTCGAGCGGCTCATCCTCGGCCACCACTTCGCCGTGTCCCTCGAACATCCGTTCTTCACCGACCTGCAACAGGTCGGCTGGCACGTCGGCTACGAGCAGGACAATCTGTACCCCGGCTTGCGACGTCCCGCACGGGACCGGCTCGCGCTGCCCATCCGACAGCACCGATGGGAGGCGAGTTCGCTCGCTCGCGTCTTCGGCACCAGCACTGTGGGCGTCGTCGGCGCTGCGGCATCCGGTCTCGATTTCACACCCCGGTTGCGCGGCATCGTCGTGTCCGACACGGGGCTCGCCGTCGACACCGGCACGACACTCGTCAATCGCTACCAGCCGTTCAAGACGTCGCGACTGGGCGTGCTCGGCGGCATCCGGCGCGTGAAATTCCGCACCGTTCGCGGCTTCGACGGACTCACCGCGCAGCAGGACGTCCCGAACGGCGTGCTCGCCGGTTTGTACGTGGCGAAGGGCGTGGCGAGCCTGGGTGAGAACGATTTCTTCCTCTCCGGCGTCGCGTACGCGGGGGGCGGCGGGGATCGGTTCTACTACGCGATGCTCAATCAGGTCGAGGGACGGAAGGGCTCTGGTCTGAACCGCTGGGACAGCGTGATCGGCAGTGGGCGGACCGCCCTCTACATCGGCCGTGGTCCGGGCTGGCTGTTCATCACCGAGGATCGGTACTCGGGTGGCACACGTTCGCTGCTTCCGTTGCAGCTGGCACTCGGCGATCGGCAAGGCGGTATTCAGGGGTACGGCTCCTCCGCGCTCGCCGGTGCATACCGCAATGTGTCGCACACCGAGCTGCGCTGGACCGGCAGGGCCCTCATGCGCAACGCCGACGTGGGATTCGCGACCTTCGGTCAGGTGGGCTCGATCTGGGCGGGCGACGCGCCGTACGGTCGAACGGCCACGCGCGGAACGGTCGGAGTGAGTCTGCTCGCCGCCTATCCCACGGGCTCGAAGCGTCTGTACCGTGCGGACCTCGGCATTCCGCTGACCCGAAGCGGTGAGGGCGGCGGCCGAATCGAGCTGCGGTTCTCCGGCGAGGATCGCACGCAGCTCTTCTGGCGAGAGCCCGACGACGTGACGCGCGCGCGCACCGGAACGGTGCCGACCTCGCTGTTCGCGTTCCCCGTGCGCTAGTGCTGCGCGTCGGTCGCGCTATCGCGTCAGGCCCAGTACCAGCTCGGCGAGAATGACGAGGATCACGACGATTTCCAGCAACTCGCTTCTCGCCGACTGCGCCTCGCCATTGAGCATCGCGTACGTTTCGCGAAAGATCTCGAGCTTGCGCTCGATGCCACTCCGCCACGCGGTGGCGCGGAACAGGTCCAGCGCGGCGCCATACACGCGCGCGAGATAGACGTCGTCGGTGACCTTGAGGCCGTTCTCCGCCCGCTCAACCGTCTCGGTGACGTCGGCGACTCGGGTCTGCAGCTCCGACAATACGGACTGGAAGCGCCGCGTCGGCAGGGGGTGCCGACGCTCGCGCGCTGCGGAGATGCGGTCGTACATCGCGGGCAGTTCCGCGTCGAGCAGCGCGTCGTACACGCGAAGCTCGAGGAGCTGCGCATTGGCGAACTCCAGGATGTACTCGACGTCGCGATCGGTGCTCTGCGGCTCGACGACCAGTGCGTTCTCCCAGGTGAGCACGGCGAGATCGTCGGCGTAGTACGAGAATCGGTGGGTGAGCAGCCCGCTCAGCGCCTGGCGCGCCAGCGGCCGTTGCTCACCGAGCAGCAGCGGCGCGAGCAGTTCGTCGGTCAGGGCCTGCACGGGAGCTGACTGTCCCCCGGCGCCTCGAAGCGCGGACACGCGAAACACGATGTATTCCTCGCTCACCGGCGCCAGTCCTGGTCGCTCGATTGCCGTCGCGATGCGCTGGCGCAGCACGTCCAGCTCACGCGAGAGCAGGTCGGTCACCGCAGCGGACGCCTGCATCTCCCGCGCGAAGCGGACGAAGTCGGTCCACGACGCATTGCCGGCCGCGGCGACCTCGAGCTGGATGGAGCACACACCGAAGTCGAACAAGCGCGCAGCGAGGTGCGCGCGGTACGCGCCGCTGGCGAGCCGCACATCGTGCTCGCCAAGCGACACCGATACCGGCGGGTTCGCAATCTGGAGGGCTTGCGCCTCGATACGGGCCGGGCGTGTGCGCGCCGGTGCGCTCGGGGCGTTGGGCGCGAGAAGCGTGGCGGCGGTTTCGAGCTCGATGGCGTAGCCGATATCGAACAGCCGATACACGACGGCCGCTCCATCGAGCGTCAGTTCGCCTGCGGGGTACCCCGATGACTCCCCCATACGATGACCTCGTCCGTCATGTCCGCGCGCCGACCAGGCTTCGCCGACTATGAGTGCGGTTGGCTCTCGCCGGGCGGCTTCCGGAACAGCCGCTTGAGCCAGGTCAGCACCCCGGGCGAGGACTTGAGCACCGGCGGCGCTTCCACACCGGCGATGAAGGAGCGGAAGACCATCTCCACGGCGCCCACACGGAGCGTCGCGCCGGTGGGAAGCTCGCGCTCGCCGGCTACACGGTAGCCATCGACGAATGTGCCATTCACCGATCGCAGGTCCACGACGTACCAGGTGTCGCCTTTGCGTAGCAGCGTGGCGTGCGCGGTGGAGACGCTATCGTCGCGCAGGCGGACGTCACTCTGCTCGCCGCGACCCAGTGAGCACACCGGGCGCTCGATGTGAAAGGAGGCGCCAGCGAATGGACCGCGCACGATCTCCAGACTGGCCGTGGGCGAGCGCCGGATCGCAGCGCGTGCGGCTTCCGCCGCCGCGACGCTTCGCAGGCTCGACATGTCCAGGATGGCCGTCGCGGCGCGACTCGCCTGCTCCGGCGTTGGCTGTCCGCCGGCATGTCCTTCGAGTTCGAACCGGATCTCCTCGTCGTGGAGGCGCAGCACGTCGCCGTGGTCGAGAATGCGCGTACCCGCCACGCGCGCGCCATTCACGAGCGTCCCGTTCGAGCTCTCGTCCGTGAGGAGATATCCGCCTGGCACCGGCACGATGGACGCATGACGCCGCGACACGCCGACATCAGGTATCACGATGTCGCATTCGGTATCTCGGCCGATCACCGTCTTCTGCGCGGGCAGGCTGAACGACGCGCCGGTCTTCACGACGATGAGTCGCGCGGGCGAGAGCTGTGGCGGCAACGACGGCATCGCGCCACTGACGGCCGATCCCGCTCCGGGCGTCGCGCGCCCTGCACCGGATTCCGTTCCCGGCATGTCCGCCTCGTACGTGAGGCGGCAACCCGCGATGTCGATGTGCGTTCCGTGCCGCAGCTCGGCAGGGGCGACGCCGAGCGGCTGCTCGTCGAGCCGGACGACGACCGACGCGGTGAGCCGCCGGATCATGACGGGACCGTGCACCGGCACTGTGATCGTCGCAACTGGTGGCTGCCACGCGAGCGCAGCCACCGACAGCGCATCCGCGCCGCGCCCCCCGAGGGTGTTGCTACCCACCCGCAGGACGGCGCGGTCGGTCCCCGATCTCAGAAGCGGCATGACTGAAGAGTATCGCGCGCGACCCTCTATTGCTCGACGACGATGAGGAATCG
>JBDSSY010000059.1:0-4628 GCA_039928585.1 Gemmatimonadaceae bacterium
TAGGTCAGTGCACGCGCTCGCCGAGCCGCGTCCATCGGACGTGGGTCAGCCAGGTGAGATCGGCGGAATCCGGAGAGAAGCTGAAGTAGACCACCTCGGGGCGCCCGCGCAGCAGCGAGTCGGGGACAAATCCCCAGTAGCGGCTGTCGAGCGAGTTGTCCCGATTGTCGCCCAGCACGAAGTACTGCAACTGAGGGACGACCAACGGCCCCCAGTTGTTTCGTGATGGATGGTAGGCCACCGCCGCATCGGCCGTGCGCACGAGGAACCGGCTCTGCCAGCGAAACTCGTCCCACACTGGATCAGCGGCAGGATCGGAATGCGAGACGTACGGCTCCGCCAGCGCCACACCGTTCCGGATCAGGATCCCGTCGCGCATCGCAAGGGTGTCGCCCGGCATACCCACAAGCCGCTTCACGAAATTCTTCGTGCGGTCCTTCGGCCACTCGAACACGATCACGTCGCCGCGCTGCGGGGTGCGCATGGCCGGCAGCCTGCGCCCGCCCGTCCCCGGTACCTCTGCACCGTACACCAACTTGTTCACCAGCAGGAAATCGCCCACCAGCAACGTGCCTTCCATGCTCCCGCTCGGAATCTTGAACGCCTCGACGACGAACGTGCGGAGGACGAGGAACAGCCCGATCGAGATGGTGAGGATCTTGGCCCAATCCCACAGGAAGTGGTAGCCGTCGCGCCGCCGGTTGACGTGCTGCAGCGCCTCGAGCTTGCGCTCGGGCGTGATCATTCGCGACGGGACCTGGGACGGCTCCGGACTGGCTGGCATGGACACCCCGCAATTAAATCCCCCGCCCCATGGCGCAGCAAGCGCGCCCCGTCCGCCCGTCCGACGATTCAGTCGGGCGAGCTGACGTAATTGTCGATCTGCGCCCGCTGAAGGGCACCGGAGAAGTCGCAGTAGCCGACCTTCGTTTCCGAATAGAAGTCGTACACCTCCCAGCCGCCCTCGCGATGCCCGTTCCCCGTCTGCTTCACCCCGCCGAAAGGCAGATGCGCTTCGGCGCCGATGGTCGGTGCGTTGATGTAGGTGATCCCGTTGTCGAGCTCATTGAACGCGCGGAACGCGAGGCTCACGTCGCGCGTGTACAGCGCCGATGAGAGCCCGTACTTCACGCCGTTGTTGACGCGGAATGCCTCGTCCGCATCCGCCACGCGGATCACGCTCAGCACAGGACCGAAAATTTCCTCCTGCTCGATGCGCATGCCCGCGGCGACACGCGCGAAGATCGTCGGCTCGAAGTAGAAGCCGCGCTCGTGGCCCTTTCCATCAGGCCGACGACCGCCGCATACGAGGTCGGCCCCGTCCGCCTGGCCGATGTCGATGTACCGCTCGACCTTCTGGCGGGAGCGCTCATGGATGAGCGGACCCACGTCGGTGCCTTTCTTCCGCCCGTCGCCGAGCTTCATCGCGCGCGCACGATCGATCAGCCGTCCGAGAAACTGATCGTGGATCCCCGACTGCAGGATCAACCGGCTGGTAGCGGTGCAGCGCTGCCCGGTCGTGCCGAACGCACCCCAGAGCACGCCTTCCAGGGCGAGATCGAGGTCGGCGTCGTCCATCACGATCTGCGCATTCTTGCCGCCCATCTCGAGCGACAGACGCTTGTGCAGACGGCCGCACGTTTCGCCGACGATGCTGCCCGTAGCGGTCGACCCGGTGAACGAGACGACGACCACATCCGGATGCTCGACGATCGGTGCCCCCACGTCGACGCCGACGCCATGCACCAGCTGGATCACTTCCGGCGGAAGCCCCGCTTCCAGCATGATCTCGACGAGCACATGCCCCGTGTGCGGCACGTCCTCGCTCGGCTTGAACACGCACGCATTTCCGCACACGAGCGCGGGAAACATCTTCCACGTGGGAATCGCGAGCGGAAAGTTGAATGGCGCGATGATGCCGGCCACGCCGATGGGACGACGGAAGCTCATCGCCCACTTGTTCGCCATCTCGCTCGGAACGGTGCGGCCGGACAGCTGCCGTCCGATCGTCGCGGCGTAGTACGCGGTGTCGATCCCTTCCTGCACATCCCCACGTGTCTCCGTCAGCGGCTTCCCCATCTCGCGTGTCATGAGGTCGGCGATCTCCTCCTTCCGCGCGGTCAGCAGGTCGCCCACCCGACGCAGCACATCGCCACGCGCCGGCGCCGGCACCTTGCGCCATGCTTCGAATCCGCGCTTCGCCGAGGCGACGGCGCGATCGACGTCCGAGGAGGTGGAGAGCGGGAACTGGCCGATCAGGTCGTTCGTATCGGCCGGGTTGCGGTTGTCGAAGTGCGCACCATCCTGCGGAGCGCTCCACTGGCCGCCGATGAAGTTCTGGAAGGTCTTGGTCATGATGGAAATGTACAGCGGATGCATGGGACGTCGGCCGTGCACGCCGAACCCCGCATTACAGAAGGTGCTCCAACGCAACGCGGGCTCCGGGCGATCGCCCGGAGCCCGCGCCTAGAACGAAGGCAAGGTCAGTCGTGCGTCACGCGCGCGTGCGACGACGGCGTGCGATGCCGAAGACACCGAGGAGTCCGGTGCCCAGAAGCACCATCGACGCCGGTTCCGGCACTGTGGTCGTGGGAGGCGCGCCCGGGCCAAAGACTCCGACGAAGAACGTCTCCTGCCCGCCCGTCACGTTGCTGAGCGAGGCGCCGAGGCCGAGCCGAGTGCCGCCAGCGGCGACCGCGGCGTCGAACTGGGCCGCGGACGTGGGCGTCAGCTTGAAGAGGAATCCGGAGCTACCCGTGCCCGCAAACGTCGTCGTGTAGACCTGCGTGCCCGAAAGCATCGCGGTGAAGAGCGCCGTCGTGGAGCTGGAGTTGTCGTAGAGGCTGAGCACGAGATTGTTGAGCGTGCCATCCGTCGCCTCGACAGGTTCAGCGAAGTTGAGCACCACCCCGATGTTCGAGCCGTTCACGCCTGAAAGCGCCGAGAGGAAGATCAACTTCGACTGCGACGACCCGCTTTTGACTGTGGCGTCCGCGAAGCCGCACCCCGAGGTACCACTCGGGCCAATGCACCCCGTCTCGTTCGAGGTGTTGCCAGGGCTTTGGAGCGTCAGGATCGTGTTGACTGCGCCGAGCCCCGATCCGGAGATCGACGTGGTACCGTTCGCCACCAGCTGCGCCGAGACTGCCGTTGGCACTGCCATCAGTGCCGCTGCGGCCAGCAGCGACAAGCCCGTCATCGAGCTTTTTCCCATGAACTCCCCTTGGTTCGTGCGTCGGGACGACATCGGCACTCGTTGGCCCGGCGCCGCAACAACTGTCGCACGGCAACCACACACCGACGAGCCTGCCAACTCCGGTCTGCTCCGTTCCCCTCATGGAAACGGTCGGAGCGCCCCTGTGCTCGCTTGCTCGGGCAAAACGAGTGCCGTGCCGCACTCTTCAGTAGTGACGTGTGTCACTCACAAAATGGAATTCAAGTCACGTAGGCGGTAATGCCTCACGCGTCACCGCCCGGATATCACCCACCGCTTCGCAGAATGTTGACGCCAGCTGTCGCTCCGCAACTCCATCCGAGCGGGCGTGTCGCGTCCGGCTTCGCGTAGCCGATGCGGGGGAGTACCTCGATGGCGCCGAGGAGCAGACCCCAGGTCACCAGCAGCAGAGACAGCACATGCGCGCGCGTCGTGCGATGCCGCCAAGTCCAGACGCTGCTCCACAACCCGCCAATCACGACCGCCGAAATGGCGGCGAGATAAAAACCGAGGTCGACGCCGCACCGGCTGGGATACGGCCAGAACAGGATGCCCACGCCGAGCGCGGTCGCGAGCGCGAGGCGCAGGAAGGCTCCCCACGTTCGCGTCGATGTTCGTTCGATGGCCACATCGGTGCGTGCGCCGACTGGCGCACCAGCGGGCGCCGACGGAATGAGCGCCGAGTCCGAGATGGACTCGAGCCGGCGATCGATCTTCTTGAGTTCCGCGTCCCAGTCGCTCACGCGTCGTCACCCTCGTCGTCGTCCGCGCCGCTCGGCGGCGCGGTGGCCGCGGCCCCACCGCCTTCGCGGCTCAACCCGTACCGCTCGATCTTCTTGTACAGGTTCGAGCGCGGCATGTCGAGCCCGCGCGCCGTCTCGCTCACGTTCCAGTCGTACGCCCGCAGCTTTGCCACGAGGTACGCCCGCTCGGCCGCGTGCTTGAACTCCTCGAACGTCGGTACGTCGAGCAGGCTGCCCAGTCCGCCGTCACCGCTGTCGGGCCGGCGTCCGACCAGGCGATCGACGTCATCGGCCCGGATGCGCGGACCGCTCGACAGAATGAGCAGCCGTTCGATTGTGTTGCGCAACTCGCGCACGTTGCCCGGCCACTCGAGCTGCGACAGCCGGGCGACGGCGTCGTCACCCACCGCCCGCGGTGCCAGACCCGCCGGACCGGTGAGTTGGTCGATGAAATGTCCAACGAGCAGCGGAATGTCCTCGCGCCGCTCGCGCAGCGGAGGCACGTGAATGGGCACCACGTTGAGGCGGTAGAAGAGGTCTTCGCGGAACCGGCCGGCGGCGATCTCGGCTTCCACGTCCTTGTTCGTCGCCGCCAAAACGCGCACGTCCACCTGCACCGTCTTCGCGCCGCCGATGCGCGTCACCACGCCGTCCTGCAGCACGCGCAGCAC
>JBDSSY010000060.1:0-3564 GCA_039928585.1 Gemmatimonadaceae bacterium
CCCTCCTCCACGACGAGGAGCAGGCGATGATCCGCCAGGATCGCCGCGAGTGTGACCTGATCGTACGGCTTGAGATAGCGGCAGTTGACGACGGTGACGTCGAGACCATCGGCCGCGAGCGTCTCCGCTGCTGCGACCGAGGGCGCGACCATGGTGCCCACGGCAAGAATCGCTACCTCGCGGCCACGTCGGCGCACGTCCCACGTGGCGTGCGGCGTCGCCTCGATGTCGCCGATGGACGGCACGGCGGCGGCGACGACATCGCGCGGATAGCGCAGGCAGAACGGGCCTCCGTCATGCTCGATGCCGGCGCGCAGCAGCGCGAGCATCTCGCGCCCGTCCATCGGTGCGGTGACGGTCATGTTGGGCACGGAAAGCATGTACGCGATGTCGTACAGGCCCATGTGCGTCTCGCCATCCTCGCCCACGAGACCGGCGCGGTCCATCGCGAACACCACGGGCAGCGACTGGATGGCGCAGTCGTGGATGATGTTGTCGTAGCCGCGCTGGAGGAAGGTGGAGTAGATGGCGCAGACGGGCCGAAGCCCGCGCGTGGCCATGCCGGCGGCGAAGGTGACGGCGTGCCCTTCAGCGATGCCGACGTCGAAGAAGCGCGACGGATGCGCCTTGGCGAAGGCTCCCGTTCCCGTGCCACTCGGCATGGCGGCCGTGATGGTGACCACCTTCACATTCTCCGCGCCGAGCTCGGCGAGTCCCTTGCCGAACACCGCCGTGTACGCCGGATTCGCCGTCGATGTCTTGAGTTGCTTGCCCGTGGCCGGATCATGACCCGGCGGCAGTGCGTGCCACTTCTCACCGGCCACGTGCTCGCCCGCGGGAAACCCTTTTCCCTTCTGCGTGATCACGTGCACCAGCCGAGGTCCGGTCATCTCGCGCACGGAGGCGAAGGTGTCCACGAGCGCGTCCATGTCGTGCCCGTCGATCGGGCCGAAGTACCGCAACCCGAGCTCCTCGAACAGCACGCCGGGCGTGAGGAACGCCTTCACGCTCTCTTCCCACTTTCGCGCGATCGCGGCGACCGGCGCGGGGGCGTTGTCCAGCAACTCGCCCACCTTGCTGCGAATGCGATTGTACAGTGAGTTGCGCTGAATGGACGTGAGGTACTTGTGCATCGCCCCCACGTTGGGCGCGATGGACATCTCGTTGTCGTTCAGCACGACGATGAAGTCGCGCCCGGAATGGCCGGCGTTGTTGAGCCCTTCGTACGCGAGACCGGATGAGAGCGCACCGTCTCCCAGGATGGCGACGACCTTGAGCTCCTCGCCATTGATGTCGCGCGCCGCGGCCATGCCCAGCGCCGCCGAGATGGCGGTCGCCGCGTGACCGGCACCGAAGGTGTCGTACGGACTTTCCGACCGCTTCAGGAAGCCGGAGATC
Source organism: Gemmatimonadaceae bacterium (assembly GCA_039928585.1). Classification (GTDB taxonomy): domain Bacteria; phylum Gemmatimonadota; class Gemmatimonadetes; order Gemmatimonadales; family Gemmatimonadaceae; genus AG11. The sequence goes on from JBDSSY010000060.1 coordinate 1,399, forward strand.
CCGTTCTCCTGGCGAAGCGTCTCGATTCGCTGGTTCCGGCCAGTCAGCAACTTGTGCGGATAGCCCTGGTGGCCAACGTCCCACACCAGCTGGTCGACCGGCGTGCGAAAGACGTGATGCAGGGCGATCGTCAGCTCGACGACGCCGAGTCCGGCGCCGATGTGCCCACCGGTCCGGGAGCAGACGTCCACCATGCGCGCCCGCAGATCCGAGGCAAGCGTGCGCAGCTCGTCACGCGTGAGCGGTCGAAGATCGGCGGGTGACTCGATACGGTCGAGAAGTGACATGAGATGATCGATGAATCTAAGAGGTGCGCTCGACGGTCAAGCGCGCGATGCCTTCCATGGCGGGCGTCAGCAGCCCCACCCCGTCCAGCGCCCGGCAACCATCCAGAATCAACGCTGCCGCCCGCGTTTTCGCTCCGTCCACTCCGAGCAACGCGGGATAGGTGCTCTTCCGGAGCGCGAGGTCTCGGCCAGCCGTCTTGCCGAGTTGATCGGTCGTCGCCGTGACGTCGAGGACATCGTCGGCGATCTGGAATGCGAGTCCCACCGCCGCACCGTATTGAGCGAGCGCCTGGAGTCGCGCCGCGGACGCGCCAGCCGCTCGGCCTCCGATCGTAGCCGCGGCCATGATCAGCGCGCCCGTCTTGGCGCGATGGATCTGCTCGAGCTCCGACAGCCCGAGCGGCCGTCCTTCTCCGTGCAGATCCAGCAACTGACCTCCGATCATGCCTCCAGCACCTGACGCCTGCATCAGCTCCCCGACGATCGCGCCGATCGTTGCGTCGTCGAGCGCGAGCGACCCTGCCGCCTCAGCGGCGCAGAGGGCGGCGAGCGGTACCATGGCGAGTCCCGCCGCAGTGGCCGCAGCGATACCGAACACCCGATGCACGGTTGGCCGACCACGGCGCATGTCGTCGTCGTCCATGCACGGCAGGTCGTCGTGCACGAGCGAATAGGCGTGCACCACCTCGATCGCCGCGGCCAGTTCCGCCGCGTCGCCCGTGCCGCCAGCCGCGTCGTAGGCGCTGAGGACGAGCAGTCCGCGCATGCGCTTCCCCTCGCCGAGCAAGCTATAGCGAATGGCCTCGCCCACCGGCTCGGCCACCTGCAGCAGGTGCCGGTCGGCAAACCGGCCGAGCGCCTGATTGATCGTCGCATGCCCGAGCGCGTATCGCGCACGCACGTCATTCATCATCGAGCGGTGCCACATCGAAGGCGCCATCCGCGAGCTCGGTGAGCTTCTGCACGCGTGCCTCGGCCTCGACCAGCGTGCTCGCGGCCTCGCGAAGGCAGGCCACGCCTTCCTCGAACAACGCGAGCGCGGCGGCGAGCTCCATCGGATCGTCCTCGAGCCGCGCGACGATTTCCTCGAGTCGGGCGAGGCGTTGCTCGATCGTCGTCATCCGGTCACCTCACGTGCTGCGTTCGGCACTCGTCCGGGGCGCGTACCGAGTGCGGTCGCGTCGACGTCGCCGTCGCGCACGCGAAGGATGAATGCGCGGCCGGGTGTGAAGTCGGCGACGGAGGCGAGCGTGGAGCCATCGGCACCACGCGCCACACTGAAGCCGCGTTCCAGAGTGGCCAGTGGAGACAGCGCGTTGAGTCGCCCCGCGAGTGCGGACATCGCATTGCGCCGCGCGTCCACCATCCCGCCGGTTGCCACGACCAATGCGTGTGCTCCCGACGAAGCACGCTGGCGGGGCTCGTCGAGGCAGAGGTGCATGGCGTTGACAAGGCGGCCGCGGTGCGCCGCGAGTTCGAGCGACATCTCCGTGCGCGACGCCACAGCGGTTTCCGCGGCGGCGGATGGTGTGGGCGCGCGCACGTCAGCCACGAGATCGCAGAGCGTGATGTCGACCTCGTGGCCGACGGCGGAGATGGTGGGCACCGGGCAGGCCGCGACGGCTCGCGCCACCCGCTCGTCGTTGAACGCCCAGAGATCCTCGCGCGACCCTCCGCCCCGCCCGATGATGACGAGCTCGGCGCGGCCCCAGCGTGCGACACGATCGAGTGCCGCGCACAGCTCGATCGGAGCGCTCTCACCCTGCACCGCGGCGTGCACCACGACGAGTTCCACACCCGGCGCGCGGCGCCTGATCACGGCGACGATGTCGCGCAGCGCCGCCCCGCTCGCGCTGGTGACGACGGCGATGCGACGCGG
>JBDSSY010000061.1:0-17126 GCA_039928585.1 Gemmatimonadaceae bacterium
CCGATCCAGTAGCTCGCCTTGATCAGGAACACATTCGTCGCGGGGGCGTCGAAGATCGCGCTGGTGTCACGCCCCAGGTCGAAGCCGCCGAACGCCTTCGAGGCGCTGCGCAGCTGTTGCCACACGACGAATACCGTGCTGCCCGGCCGGTACTCCCAACGAAGCACCGCATTGCCGCGAAGACTGCGAAAGTTGAAGTCGGGATCGGAAAATCCGAATGCCGGTGCGGGGCCCGCTCCGTCGGGGTCTACCAAGTACTGCCCTCGCCCGTCCTGTTCCGTGCGCACGATCGTCCCCGCGTCCTCGCCGTACACGCCGTAGCGCATCGTCCGTGGCGCCGCCAACTCCTTGAATTTCGCGTACGCGCCCGCAGACACGAACGGTTGGGCGTAGAGCTGTAGCGAGAGCGCTGGCGTGAACGTCCAGTCCACGCGCGTGTCGAGCGCGAACGTGGTCTGGTGCAGATCGGCGAACACGTAGCGCCGCCCGAATGTAGAAGCCGCCAGCGCATCCGACACGGAGCGCACGTATTGCTGGGCGCTGTTCCGCACCTCGATGCCGGGGCCGACACTCACTCGCACGAACGTCGCGGGACGAAGATCGACGGAGATGCCGGTCGACAGCATGGACGCGTCGAGCTCGTCGACGCTGTAGTCCACCTGCCCCGACACCGAGAGGGGCCGCCGCGAATCCGAGTTGCCGTTGACGCTCGCGCGCCACGATCCCGGCACTTCGGCCAGCGGTCCACCACGCGTGAGGCGGTCACTCAACGTGCGGCGATTGTATCGCACGCTCGTCCCTGCGAACCAGAAGTTGGAGAACCGCGACGCGGTGCCCACGGCGTACGCATCGAAGAGTGCGTCGCCACCGAAGTTCCACGCCTGATTGGTGAAGGCGTAGAATTCGTAGTTGCGCGTGAACCGCGTGGGCTCATCGACGCCGTATCGCACGAAGGTGGAGAACGCGCGCGCATCGGCACGCGAGAGGAAGCCGACGTCGTTGAGCTCGAAGCCCGGGTTTGTCTGCCGGTACGACGCCGACCCGATCCACCGCCCTCCCCCAACCTTGGCCAGCGCCAGCTCGCCCATCGCGCCGGTGAGTGAGCTCGCCGACGTGTCTACCGCCAGATAATCGGCATCGCGCCGCTGGAAGTATCGCGCACTCGACGTCTGCGCCGCCTGGATCACGCCGGGCGTGCCGGCAATTCGGCTTCCGGCGATGAAGCCGGACGCCACCCACGCGCGCTTCGCCCACGCGTGTTGAAAATCCAGGCCTCCGAACTGTGCATCGCGCCGGAGGAGACCAGCCAGCACCGTGTCGGAAAGGTCGCGTTGAGTGGAGGTGAGCATTCCGCCGATCACGCTCTGTCCGCCGCGCAGATCCTTTCTCAAGCGTCCGACGAAATAGTTCGAGAGCGGCTCCACTTCTGCCGTGCGTCGCGTTCCCGTGGGATCGATGAAGCGTGCGTCCTGCCGCCTCGTGACGGCGTCGAGGAGACCGACCGACCATCCGCCCGGCGTTTTGCCGCTCGCTTTCGCTGCGATGGCGATGTTGGTCTGGTCCGGCGCATCCACGTACGCGTACTCCGGACCGAACAGGCCGCGTTGCGGAGGGCGCCCGATGCGTCGCGTGTAAAAGTACTGATAGAAGTTGAAGTTGTTGAAGCTTCTCGTCTGTCCGAACCGGAAGAGGTCAGCGTCTTCCACGAAGAAGGGGCGCCGCTCTTCGAAAAAGGTCTCGAACGCGGTGAGGTTCACGACGGCGGGGTCGGCTTCGACCTGGCCGAAATCCGGATTCACCGTGGCCGAGAGCGTGAGTCCCTTGGGCAGGCCCGCCTTGAGATCCGCGCCCACCGACACAGCGCCGTCGTTCCGTCGAAAGAGAGGATTCGCGACTTCGTTCGGTGCGCGAGTGAGCCGCGTGCTTGCATATGGTCGCAGCTCCAGCCGCCTCGGCGCGCGCACGCTATTCAGTCCCGACAAATCGCCGAATCGCGAGACGAAACCGGGATCCTGACGGGTCCACGGCGACCAGCTATCGCGCTCGTCGCGGCGCGCGATCTCCCGCTGGATCTGGAATCCCCACGTGCGATTGCCATCCGATCCGCCGAAACGGAGCTGACTGAAGGGAACGCGGTACTCGGCCGTCCAGCCCAGCGAGTCCACCGTCGTGGCCACCTCCCACACTGCGTCCCACGACAGATCTTCCTGACTGTCGTTGGACATGTAGACGTCCTTCTTCACGCCGCGCGGATTGACCGAGAAGCGAAACGCGGTGCGGCGATCGTGATAGCTGTCGACCATGAGGTGAAGCCAATCCGAATAGATCCCGGTCGCATCACGACGGGCGAGTTGGGCAGCGATTGAGTCCGGATGTGCATCGTACGCCCGGATTGCCACGTACAGCGCGTTGTCGTCGTACAACACCCGAACGATCGTGCGTTCCGTCGCGGGAGATCCGGCACTCGGCCAGCTCTGGACGAAGCCGCCGGTGCTGTCCGCACGCATCCAGCTCGCGTCGTCGAGCCGGCCATCGATGCGGATATCGCCAGACAGCCGTGAAGCGCTGACTGTGCGCAGCGTTGCGGCGATGGCTGCACTGTCCGGCCGGCCTTGTGCGCGCGCGGAGGCGTGTGCAACCGACGTGAGAGCAAGCGCGCCAACCACATGAAAGAGGCGCATGCTATGCGTGCGCCGTGGCTGTCCGTCCATCGTTCTCGTCTCCGGTCGTACGCGTCGTCGAGCAGCGTGGTGAGTCGCTGATACCTGCTCTTTGACACCCGGGGCGACCGAAATGGTTGAGGTGGTGTCGCCGATATCGACGTGTACGAGCTCTGGACGGTTTCGCCTCGGCAGCAGCCCTGCTCGCTTTGACGAACCCGCCCGGGACGAAGTATGTTGGCGCCGTGCGGCTCCGGGGAGCGCAGATCAGCTGCCCATGGCATACACGACATTCCAGGTCAGGAGCGACTCATGAAGATCGTCCTCATCGTGCTTGGAACGCTCATCGCCATCGTGCTGCTTGTCGTCGTGGCGGGATGGAGCCTGCCCGTGAAGCATCGCGCGTCGCGACAGGCCACGTATCCCATCACGTCTCCCGAGTCGCTGTACGCGGCGATCACCAGCGTCGAGGCGTTTCCGACCTGGCGATCGAAAGTCACCAGGGTCGAGCGCGTCGCGTCGCCCACCGGGGCATGGGGCTACCGCGAGACTGGTGGCGACGGCGCCATCCTGTACGTCGTCGACGAGGAAGTCCCGTCACGCCGGCTCGTGTCCCGTATCGCCGATCCGTCGCTGCCCTTCGGTGGTGCGTGGACGTTCGACCTGTTGCCCAACGCATCCAGCACGATCGTGCGCATCACCGAAGACGGGGAGGTCTACAATCCCGTCTACCGATTCATGTCGGCGTACGTGTTCGGGCATCACGCCACGATCGACACGTACCTGACGGATCTCGGGAGGAAATTCAATACGACGGTCTCAATCTCCGACGCGTCGCGGTAGCTCAGCGCGCCGACACGCGCCAGATCGTGTTGCCGACGTCGTCCGCCACGAGCAATGAGCCTGTTCTGTCGATCGCGACGCCGACCGGCCGTCCCCTCGCGTCGCCCGCGTCGTTCAGGAAGCCCGTGAGGACATCGAGCGGAGCACCGCGTGGCCTGCCCGCGACGAACGGCACGAAGATCACCTTGTAGCCGCTGCGCGGCTTGCGGTTCCACGACCCGTGCTGGCCGACGAACATCCCGCTGGTCATCGGCGCTGGCAGTGTGGAGCCCTTCGCCGAGGCCAGCCCGAGCGACGCGGTGTGCGGACCGAGCGCGTAGTCCGGCGTGACGGCCCTGGCGACGAGATCGGGACGCGGCGGCTTCACGCGCGCATCGGCGTGCTGTCCGAAGTAGCTGTACGGCCACCCGTAGAACGCACCGTCGCGCACGGCCGTCATGTAGTCGGGAACGAGATCACCGCCCAACTCGTCGCGCTCGTTGACGGCGGCCCAGAGCGCACCCGTTTCGCTTTCCCACGCGAGGCCGACCGGATTGCGCAGCCCCGATGCGAAGACCCGATGCTGGCCCGTCCGCGCATCGATCTCCCAGATCGTCGCGCGTCCCTCCTCGTTCGCCATTCCATTCTCGGCCACGTTGCTGTTCGATCCCACGCCGACGAACAGTTTCGCGCCATCCGGTGATGCGACGAGACTCTTCGTCCAGTGGTGATTGATGCTCCCGGCGGGGAGCGCCGCGACCAGCGTGCCGGGCGCGGAGATCACCGTTTGCCCCATTATGTATGGAAAGCGCACGACCGCATCGCTGTTCGCGACGTACAGATCGCTCCCCACCAGCGCCATGCCGAACGGCGAGTTCAATCCAGCGAGCACCACCGATCGAAGTTCCGCGATGCCGTCGCCATCGGCGTCACGGAGCAGCGTGATGCGGTTCGCGCTGGGCACGCCAGCGCCGGCCTGCTTCTGGAAGTACTTGAAGAACCAGCCCTTGATGCCCTTGTTGTCGTCGGGTTTTGGCGGGGCGTTCGTCTCGGCCACGAGCACGTCACCGTTGGGCATGACGTACAGCCAGCGCGGGTGATCGAGGCCGGCGGCGAACGCGTGCACGGCGGTGCCTGGTGCGGAAACCGGCGAGACTCCAGCGGGCCACCCCTTGGCCGGCGCGATGTTGACGGTTGGAATCATGGCCGAGCTGGGTGGCGGCAGGGCTGGCGTCGGGCCGATGCCGGCGGACACGGGCAGGCGCGCGTTGTTCCCGCAGCCGGCGAGTGCGAGCATGGCGACAGCGACGCCGGTGCGGAACAGGACGATCGATGACGGACGAAGAATGACACGCATGCGGTTCCTCAGAGGCGCCGGTCGGAATCGAACAGACGAATAGCAGATTTGCAGTCACCGAGCGCAGACGAGCAAAATATGCTCTAAGTGCTTGTGTAGCCAGATGTTCAACGCTCTCGACGTTGCCGAGGAGCGTGTGACACCACGATGCGGTGTCGTTCGATGTGCCCCGGAGACGCACCATGATGAGCGATGCTATTACGGTGTTATTACGGTCGCAGTCGACGAACAGCTGTCCTGCCGTTTGCCGGCACATACGAAGACAGGCTGCCTTGCCTTAGTCCAAGTGTCGCGCTGTCGTCTCGGTGACAGACATCGCGAACGTTCCCGCTGATCGCAAAGTACTACTGAGCGAGACCCGGCTCCCACCCACTCGGCATGCTTTCGATACTCTGCGTAGCGTTACCGATACCTCCTCAGCAACGGGGACGCTACGATCGGTGGTATGGTCGTCACGCGGATGGTCCATGCCTGGCCGAGAGTCATCGTTTGGTGCGCAGCCATCACCGGGCATGTCTCGGCCCCGAGGCACTCTGACATGGCCAACTCTGGAAAGAAGCACGCCCGTCGGAGGACGACGCGTGCCCCGGCCCTGACCCGCGTCACGCTCACGACGGACGAAGTGCGGCAGGTATACGGGCTGACCGCCGCGTTCCTCCGCCGGCATCCGGAGATTCCGCGCAGTAGGCGTGGGCCACCGCCAGCACGCGCTCGCCGCGGGCGAGCGCGCCCAACACCATCTCCACCACCTCTTCCTTGACCATCAATCGCTTCGGGGAGTGTCGCTCCTCGGAACATGCCGTGCACCCCTGCGTCGTGGCGCCGGTCCTCAACGTGCATTGGGCCTGGTTTCACGTCGCGGAAGACGAGATCAACCACCGGGGACAGATTCGCTGACTGCGCGCGCGACTGCCGTCGCGCGCCGCTCACGGCCGCCAGCGATAGCCGATCGGATACAGCGGTGACTTGCTGTCATGCGGCACGTCCGCCTGCTGTTGCCTGACCGCGTCCATCGAGCGCGGAAGCTCGAACGGCAGTCGCCCCACCGGCGCCACCTTTCCCGTCAGCGCGTCGAACAGCGCGCCATCGCTCACGCCGAACTCCGCGATCAACGTCTTCGCCAACGGAACGAGCGGCGTAAGAATCGCGGGCCGATCGAGGTAGGCCACGACGATCGTCGGCACCCTCGCGGCCGTCGCCGCTACGAGCACGAGCGATGAATCCGCCGCCTTGAAGTCCAGGTCGCCCTCGTGCTGGAAGCTGCCGAAGAAGTAGCCAGGATGCAGTGTCTGGTACGGCGCCTTGATGCGGATGACGGCGACGTCCGCGTCCGAAGCATTAGCGACGACGCGATAGCCGCGCGCCATGGCGACCGTCGCATCGACGCCGGACAGGAAGACCTTCGCGCCGGCGCCCGGCAGTATCCCCTTGCCGCGCGCATTTACAAGAATCACGAGCGACCGCGCCTGCGCGGCGTCCGCTTCGCGCTGACTCGAAGTCGCCGCACCCATGCGCGTCGCACGAGCCGTGTCGACGTATGGATTCTCGAACAGCCCGAGCTCGAACTTCACGGCCATGATGCGACGCACCGCGTCGTCGAGCCGGGCCTGCGCAAGCAGGCCTGACGTCACCGCCGCCTCGAACGGCGTTCCTTCGTTCACGCCACCGAATTGATCGATGCCGGCGTTCATCCCCTTCGCGAAGCGCTGTACGACAGTCAGCGACTCCACACCCCACGACCCCGCGATCTGTTGCGGCTGCTGCCTTGGCACGCCGGTCCGGCACGGCTCCGTGCAATCCCGGGTGATGCCCCAGTCGGACACCACCATTCCCTTGAAGTGGTAGCGCCCGCGCAACTGCTCGGTGAGGAGCTGCCGATTGAACCCGGCACCGACGGGCTCAATCGGCTTGCCGTCGATTGAAAGTCCGTCGAGAATCGCGTACGTCGGCATCACGCCGACGACTCCCGACGAGAAGGCGCCGAGAAATGGGGTCACGTGATCGGCGAACCGGGCGCCGGGGAAGCGGGCGAACCGACCGTAGTAGTTGTGGCCGTCGAATCCGTTCTCCGATGCGCCGTAACCGACCCAGTGCTTCACGATCGTGGCGACGCCATCGCGCGTGAGATGCGTCGCGCTGCCCTGCATGCCCTGCACGTACGCCTTCACCAGCGCACCAACTCGTTCGGGCGACTCGCCGAAGGTGCCCGAAATGCGCGACCAGCGTGGCTCGGTGGCCAGATCCGCCTGCGGCGAAAGCGCCATCGTGATCCCGGCCGCGCGATACTCCGCGCGAACGATGCTGGCGAAGCGCTTCACGAGCGACGGATCGTCCAGTGCACCGAGGCCGAGTGGCTCCGGCCACTGGGAGAACCCGGACGCGCTGACGCTCGCGCCAGCGACGGCATGGTAGTGGCTGCGAGGATCGGTGCTGATGGTGAGTGGAATGCCAAGCCGGCCCCGCTCGGCCACGCGTTGCAGCAAGTTGTTTTGCGCGGCCAGCGCGCCTGGTGCCGCTGCCATGCGCGTGAGCAGGCTGTTCACGCTGTGCCCGAGAATCATCGCAGCCGCAGCGACCGAGTCGTAGGCGGGACCCGACGCCATCGGACCGCCGGCCATTGGTGCCGTGCCGTGAACGGCGGCACCTGCCTTCTCGGCGAGCGTCATCTGCGCAACGAGATCGGCTGCGCGTGCTCCGGGTGAAAGTCGCCAATCCTCGTAGGGATCGAGCTTGCCATTCCTGTTGAGGTCGCGGAAACGCCGGCCGGCAATCGTCAGGACCGGCGCGGAGGAGGACTGTATCGGTGGCGGCGATACGACCTGTGCGCCGAGTGGAAGGGCGGCGAACGTCGATGATAGCAGCGCGGCAAAAAGGCGAGACGTTTGCATGGTTGGTCGACTTGTGCGAGGCGTGGACAATCGGGGTCTCGACCGTCGTGGCGTCCACGCGCGCCATGATTGTCTCGATCAGGTTCGTCGTCTTGAAGCTCAGGCTCAGCGCGACCACGACATCGAGTCGATGCAGGGTCGGTGTCTCCTCGAGCCCCTCTTCCAGGCTGCGGGCCGCCGAGACGTTCACCTTCGTGAGCTCCGTGACCAGTCGCGTGAGTGCGCGTTTCGCGTCGGCATAGCCCGGAAAGGCGAACAGGCGGAGGTGGCAATTCTCGGTTTCCAGGTTGTCCAATTCGCGCCGCTCTTTCGTTCGGTGCGCCCAGACACCAAGCGGTAGATACTACCCAAGCAACCAAAGGCAAGCGATGACGATAGCCGGCAGAATCAAACTCCATTGCGACTTTGATGATCGTCGCCGTACAGCGCGTTCGGCGCTTCCATTGCTGTAGTCTTGGTAAAACTCCTCCGGCAACACTCCGACACTGTCGTCATTCAACACATAACACCCGGACTGAAGCTGTATCTCCGCGAGTGCACGTTCACACGAGGAGCGCGCCTCGCGCTGTTTTTAAGCCAGTCGAATATCATCAACGCGGCCAGGAGAACGACACTGCTCAGTAGAGCGCGGCGATAGGGACTCGCCGCGTCGATTAGAGCATGCTTTTCCGGCGCGTTGAGGATCAGCGCGCCAAGGATCGCGAGCCAGACCGTCGATGACAATTGAAAAATGCTTTGCTCACGGTCTCGACGATAGGAGATCTCCTTTCGCTGCTCATCCCAGCATTCCTTCAACAGTTCCTTCTTTGTGAACGGTGCAGCTGCTGCCCTGCGCGAGATCGCTCCCGTAGCGACCATATCCCGCACTTCCATGTGCAATCTCCAGTTCGCGGTTCCTTCACTGAGCGTGTGCCATCCCTCGCATCGCAAGATTATGTGAGGCCGGCGATGGGGGCAGCAAGGACGATTGTTGATGCGAAGATCCTCGCCGCGCCGAGCCCCACAAAGAACGACATGGGCACGCGCGACCCCAAGGATCTGATGAGCCACCATTGTGTCCGAATAATGTGTGGCGCATGTTCGACCACGTCGAAGGAGCCGGAATCCCTCTTGGAGCCGCACAGCATCGTCGCGGCTCTGCCATACGTCAGCTCTTCAGCGCGACGGGATTCCGTGCGCAATACCGCGCGAGCCGCGTCGCGAAGGCCGGCGCGCGGCATCGCGAGACAACCTCTCGGCAGCGCGCGCACGCTCCACGAAGTTCGGCACCCCTACGTCGCGGCTGGTCTCGCGTCCCGCGTGCTCTTTCTCCGCCATCCGCCGACGGACGCCCAACGGCTGCGGCACGGCAGGAATAAAGAACTGAGGGCCGGTCGCGCTCCGTTAACGCACCGCCCCGTTCCGGGCAGCTTCGCGTTCTGTACACAGGCACGCCGATCCTCGCACCTCACGGCCGAGGGAGCGGCGTAGCCTTGTTTTTTGCCCCGTAATTCTCCGCTGCCGTCGGGTCGCTACCGACATCATTTAAATAGTTGTCTACAGTCAATGAAGCACTTCTTCCCCATCGCCCTGCTCGCGCTGACGCCGGTCGCCGCGTGGGCACAGGCCTCCGTCACTTCTCCCGTGGCCGGTTCGACCGGAAGCCCCTCCTCAGCGGCGGTGACCGCTGTGGCAGTCCGGGTCACCGCCGCTCCGAAGATCGACGGGCGTCTCGACGACGCTGTCTGGGCGCAGGCGCCGGTGATCAACACCTTCACCCAGCGCGACCCGGAGGAAGGGCAGCCCGCCAGTGAGGCGACCGAGGTTCGTATCGCTTACGACAACGAGGCCATGTACGTGGCCGCGCGGATGCACGACCGGGCCGGGGTCACTTCGCGGCTCGGCCGGCGCGACATGCCGATCACCGCCTCCGACTGGTTCCGCATCAGCTTCGACAGCTTCCGCGATCGACGAAATGCCTTCCGCTTCGACGTCAACCCGGCCGGCGTGCGTCGCGATGCGACCATCGCCGGCAACTTCTACATGGGCGGCGGTGGCGCGCCCGGTGGCGCGCCCGGTGGCGGCGGCGGGGGAGGGCAGCCGGGCGGCGGCGGTTTCGCGGGCACCGACGGCGAGCTTGCCTGGGATGCCGTTTGGGAGGCCGCGGCGAGCACGGACGAGGGCGGTTGGAGCGCGGAGATGCGCATCCCCTTCAGCCAGCTGCGCTTCACTCCGGCTGACGAGCAGACCTGGGGCTTCCAGATCGAGCGGATCATCAACCGGAAGCAGGAGCTCGACCTGTTCGCCTTCACGCCGAAGTCGCTCCCCGGCGGCGTCGCCGTGTTCGGCGACCTCGCCGGCCTGCGCGGGATCCGGCCCGGCCGGCCGCTGGAGCTGATACCGTATGTCCTGAGCCAGGTCCGGCTCAAGCCTGCGGGGACGAATCCGTTCATCAGCAACCGCGAGGCGGATGTGAACGCCGGGCTCGACGCGCGCTACCGTATCACCTCGAACCTCACCCTCTCAGCCACCATCAACCCGGACTTCGGGCAGGTGGAGGTGGACCCGGCGATCATCAACCTGAGCGCCTTCGAGACGCGGCTGGAAGAGAAGCGCCCCTTCTTCGTGGAAGGCGCGAGCAACTTCCGCTTCGCGCCGACGGTGATGGGGATTGGTGCCGCCACCGGACTACTCTACTCACGCCGCATCGGCAGGGTCCCGCAGCTGGGCGTCCCGACCCAGCCGTCCGATATCCCGGGCACCACGGGGATCATCGGCGCCGCGAAGATCTCCGGCAAAACGGCGAGCGGCTGGTCGCTCGGCATCATGGAGGCGGTGACCGGTAACGAGCGCGCCCGGTACCTGGACCGAGATGGTGTGCGGCAGTCGGCGGTGGTCGAGCCGATGAGCAACTATTTCCTGACCAGCGTGAACCGCGAGATGCGCAGCGGCCAGACGTCCATTGGCGGCATCATGACGGCGGTGAACCGCAGCACCAACGACGAGCGCGTCGGAGCGGCGCTACGATCCGCCGCCTACGCGGGCGGCATCGACTTCAACCACGAGTTCGCGAACCGGGTCTGGAACTTTGTGGGTTTCGTCGCCGGGAGTCAGGTGAGGGGGCGCGAGAGTGCGATCACGCTGACGCAGCGCAGCTCCGCCCGCTACTACGGCCGGCCCGACGCCGATCACGTGGAGCTCGACCCGAACGCCACCTCGCTCGGCGGTATGGCCGGCCAGATCGACCTCCGCAAAAATTCCGGGCTCAACTGGACCGGCAACCTCGCGGCGTCGTACATCTCTCCAGGATATGAGATCAACGACATGGGCTTCCAGCAGCGCGCGGACCGCCGAGGCATCAACGGGCGCATCAGCTACAATGAGCGCCGCCCAGGGCCGCTGCTGCGCAACTACAGCCTCTCCATCTTTCCGTTTATCGCCCAGAACTTGGACGGCGACGTCATCGAGAAGGGGTTCCGGAGCATGGTGATGGCGCAACACACCAGCTTCTGGCGCGCCGACGCGAGCCTCGTGTACGGCATGGAGCGCATCGACGACCGCCTCACCCGCGGCGGCCCGCTGGCCATCAAGCCGGCTGGCTACATTGCGCGCGTCGGGATCGACACCGACCCGCGGAAGTCGATCATCGGCGAAGTGGAGTTCGGCTTCCAGGGCGACGAGGGCGGCAGCTGGGAGCGCAGCGCCCAGATCACGATGAACATCCGCACCTCGCCGCAGTGGAACCTGTCGCTGGGGCCGAGCTTCACCCGGATCCATCAGCAGGCGCAGTTCGTCACCGCCCTCGACGACCCGTTGATGCGCGCGACCTTCGGACGTCGCTACATCTTCGCGCCGCTTGACCAGACGGAGCTCGCGCTCGAGACGCGGTTCAACTACACCTTCACGCCGGACCTGAGCTTCGAGCTGTACGCGCAGCCGCTGGTCTCCAACGGAGAATACCGCGCGCCCACCTTCCTGTCCCGGCCGGGGAGCTATGACTTCCAGCCGTACTCCGGCAAGGCGCCGGACCGCAGCTTCACCACCCGCTCGCTCCGCGGCAACGCGGTGCTGCGCTGGGAGTATCGGCCCGGCAGCACGCTCTACCTGGTCTGGCAGCAGGAGCGCCTCAACGACGAGCGTCTCCCGGACTTCGACATCGGCGGGGCGAGCCGCTCGCTGTTCGATGCTCCGGCGAGCAACGTCCTGGTGCTGAAGGCGAGCTACTGGCTAAACCCCGATCGCCTGGACCCGAGACGGCGCTCGAACTAGACGGGCTTGGGGATGCGGAAGAGCAAGTTCACGCCGGAGCAGATCCTCCAGGCGTTGCGGCAAGCGGAGAGCGGAACGACGGTCGTCGACATCTGCCGGAATGATCCGACGGTGCGCGTGCCGCGTGCCGCGGTCGGTGGACCATGGACCGAAACGCGTGATCAGCTTGGACCGAAATTGCTGATCAGCTCGGAGCGACATGCGTGATCAACTTCGCCGAAATGCGCAGACTTCGGGCAGGTGCGCACGTGGATCGGCGACGCGCTGGTCCCCGCGCAGATCTTCGTCATGACCTTGGGCTACTCGCGCCGCTCGTTTGCCATGGCCTTTCCACGGCAGCGGCTCCGCGAGTGGCTTGGTGGGCACGAGCAGGCGTTCCAGCACTTCGGCGGCGTCACCGATACGGTCGTCGTCGATAACGCGAAGGCGATGGTGCTGACCCACACGCGGGGCGCCATCACGTGGCATCCGACCTACACGGACTTCGCCGGCTACCATGGGTTCCGCCCGTGGGCGTGTGCGCCCTATCGGCCGCAGACGAAAGGCAAAGTGGAGTCCGGCGTGAAGTACGTCGGGCGCAATGCGCTCGCCGGGAAGCGCTTCTACTCGTGGGCGCATCTCCATGCGTGGCTCCTGGAGTGGAGTACGACCGTCGCGGATCAGCGCGAGCACGGGACGACGCACGAGGTGCCGGCGGCGCGCTTTGCTGACGAGGCGCTCACGCCGCTCGATGGGCGACCGCCGTACGCGTGGGCGCATGTGTGCGAGCGCATCGTGGCCAGCGACGCGCTCGTGAGCATCGACGGCGCGCGTTACAGCGTGCCGGCGCCGCTGGTGGGAGCCACGGTGACCGTGCGGGAGCACGCGCGCGACTTCACGATCCGGCACGGCGGCGCCGTCGTCGCCACGCATGCCCGCCACGCGCGGCGCCAGGTCGTGATGCTGCCGGCGCACTATGCGGGGCTCCTGATACCCTCGGTCAGCCACCCACCACGATCTCGTAAGTCGTTGCACCTCAGAGGCGCCGGTCGGAATCGAACCGACGAATAGCAGATTTGCAGTCTGCCGCCTTACCACTTGGCCACGGCGCCGTACCCGCAAGCTAACCGTCCGCCACCCCTCCCCTCAACCCGCCGCGCACGTCCCTCACCCTGCACCCGCTCACTCCATAGCCTCGGCGCGGCTCTTGATAGCATCTTGACTCCATGACCGACGCCGAATCGCGCCCCACGCGCGACACCAGCCCCGCCACACCGCTCGCCGCCGACCGGCGCGAGGAATCGCGCGGACGGCGCCGCCTGCTCCTCGATCTCGCCTTCCGCGGACTGCGCGCCGCCGGTCTCCGCGCGGGTAACTTCTACACGACGGTCGGCATCTTCCTCGTCGCCGGCGTCGTCATCGCGATCGCCGGTACCCTCGCCTTCGCCGGCATCGGGGAATGGGTGCGCGAAGGCGGCACGCAGCAGTACGACGTCGCCGTGCTCCAGTGGATGAACCGCCAGCACACACCACTGCTCACCCAGATCGCCACCGAGCTCACATACCTGGGCACGGGCAGCGTCGTGCTCATGATCGTCGCCGTCGCCGCGCTCTTTCTCTGGCACACGGAACACAAGCACTCGGCACGGCTGCTCCTCGCGTCCGTCGCCGGCAACATTCTGCTCAACGGCATCCTCAAGCTGTACTTCGCGCGACCGCGGCCCGCGGTGTTCGAATGGCAGACGCATGCCGCCAGCTCGTCGTTTCCATCCGGACATGCCATGAGCGCGACGGTCACCTACGCCACCGTGGCATATCTCGTCATGCGCCTCCAAAAGCATCACTGGTCGCGCGTGCTCACCGGCACCGCAGCGGTAATTCTCATCGTCCTCGTCTGCACGACACGCCTCTACCTCGGCGTTCACTATCCATCCGACGTCATCGCCGGCATGCTGATCGGTCTCGCCTGGGCCGCGTTCTGCATGGCGACGCTCGAGGCGTCACTGGTGCTGGCGCGCCGTCGAGCGCCACGCGAGGTAGTGGAAGAACGACGCGCGCCGAACGAGGTGGCCTGACCCGATCGTCGTGCGACACGTACGACGAACGCGACGCGTCTACCGCTCGCCGCTCGTCGCCACGAGAAAGGGCTCCGTCGTGGGCTGCGCACTGCCCGCACTCGGCTCGTCAGTCACGGCAATGGCGGCCAGACCATCCTTCGGCAGCACGTACGACGCGCGCACGATCGCACGGCCGGCGGCGTCCGGCGAAAAGGTGCCGGCACTGATCTTCGCGGTGGGCGTCACGAGCCACAGCTGGTAGGTGCGGCCGGACTTCGGCGCGCGCAGGTGATGCCCCACGAAGGTCCATGCGCCGTGCTGCTGATCCCAGAACATCCGACCTGACGGCAACCGGATGTCGGACGACCCCACGCTCATCACCGCCACCTGGTCGCCGGTGAGATTGGTGATGAGCCGCTCCCGGTCGGTCAGTACTGCCCGCAGCGAGTCGAGCGCCACCGCACGCGCGCCACGCTCCGCGGCCGCCGTCTGCATCACACTGCGCAGTTCGTCACGCTCGCCCCGCACCTGCATCAGCGCGCCGACGCTCACCACCGCGATCACGCTCGCCGCGATTGCGAGCCAGCGACTGCCGCTCATGCGACCCTTGGCGATCGATCGCGCACTGCCGATCGGCCGCACGGCGCTCGATGACGATGCGCTCGTCGGCGACGACGCGAGGGCGTGCGCATCCATGCCGGACGCTACGCTCTCGGCCCCTCGATCCGCGACTGCACGCGCGAGCAGCCGTGCCCGCAACCGGCCGCGTTGCGCAGGCGACATCGGCACCGGTGCCACCGCGCTCGCCAGGTAGGCCGTCGTCTGCTGGAGCAGCGCGAGTTCGGACTTGCACGCCTCGCACCCGGCGACATGCGCGAGCACGGCGCCACGCTCGAACGCGTCCAGCGCGTCCAGCGCGAGGCCTTCTAGCTCCTCGGTCGCCTGTTCGTGTGTCATGCCGTCGCTCATGGCGCTACCTCGCGCAGGATCAGTAACCGACTCTTCAATTTCTGCATCGCCAGCCGCATTCGCGTCTTCACGGTGCCCAGCGGTTGACCAGTGCGTTCGGCGATCTCACTCTGGCTCAACCCGCCGTAGTATCCCAGCTCCAGACACTCGCGCTGCTCCGCCGGCAACTCGGCCAGCGCAGCGAGGACGATGGTTCGATGCTCGGACGCTTCCGCGTCCGTGCCCGGATCGCCCTCGGCGATCTGCTGCACCACCATGCTGCCGTCGTCCATCTCCAGCGGCTCCTCGCGACGACGCTTCAGCGTGCGCACCCGGTCCAGGGCACGGCTGCGTGCGATCGTCATGAGCCATGTCTGCACTGCGGCGCGCGACGGGTCGTACCGACCCGCCTGACGCCATGCCTGCCAGAATACTTCCTCCACCACGTCGTCCACGTCGTCGCGCTGCCGGAGGATCCGCATCACGACGGCATTCACCAGCGGATGCCACTGATCGTACAGCTCGCCGAGTGCCTGCTCGTCGCCCGTCGCCATGCGCGACACGAGCGACGCCTCGTCGGCGCCGGAGGCCATGCCGCTCGATACAGGCAGCGACGTGGGCTCCGAGGAATGGTACGGCTGAGGAGGGTTTGGCGGATTCATGAGTTGCGTCGAATCTAGCCCGGAACTTTCCATGACGGCAAACGGTTCGGGCTGCCCAGGAGTTCTCGGTAGCCACCGCGAGCGTCAGCCGATAACCTGCGGGGGTGGGCTCGGACCCACCATCGCCCCGGAGCCCAATGCCGCAGTCCCCTCGAGTCCGCCGCTACGCGCGGTTGTTGTTCCTGCCGCCGCTTGCCGCCGTCCTCGCGTGCGGAGGGGGGCGTGGCTCATCGGCCGCGACCTCCAGCTCCGGCGCTCCAGCGCCAGCTTCTGGCCGATCCTCTCGCTTCGTGCGAGTGCCCGACGCGAATACCGCCGCCATCCTGCTCACGTCGCACAATGTCGACCTCGCGGCGGCACGCATTGCGACGGCGCGCGCCCAGCACGCGGACGTGAAGAAGCTGGCGCGCACCATGATCACCGACCACACGAGCCTGAGCACCCGGCTCTCGCGGCTGGTGGCCGCCATTCAACTGAGTCCGCGCGACGACGAGGTGAGCCGGATCCTTCGTGACCAGAGCGCCGCGCGACGCGACACGCTGCGAAGGCTCTCGGGCCGCCCCTTCGACGCGGCCTACGCGGAGAACGAGGTGCGTTACCATGAGGAGTTGCTCGTCGCGATCGATCGGGTATTCCTGCCAAGCGTGCGCAGCGACAGCCTGAAGGAGTACGTCACGACGATGCGGCCTACGGAGGTGGCGCATCTCGCGCTGGCCGAGCAGGTGCGCACCGCCCTCGCGCGGCGGCGGTGACATCGAGCGCCGGCGCGCCGAAGCACGACGCCTATGCGGCGCTTCGCCATCGCGACTTTCGATGGTACATCCTGAGCCTGTTCTCCATGACGCTCGCCTCGCAGCTCCAGGCGGTCGTCGTGGGGTGGCAGGTGTACTCGATCACGCGCGATCCGTTGTCGCTCGGTCTCATCGGCCTGGCGGAAGCGCTGCCGTTCATCGCCATGGCGCTGCCGGCGGGCTACGTGGCCGATCGGTGGAATCGTCGCACGATCGCCGTGTGTTCGCTCGCCGTGCTGGTGGCGTGCGCCCTCGCCCTCCTCGCGTTCAGCGCGACCGACGGATTGATGCAGCGAGTGGGCGTGCGGCCGATCTACGCCATCATCTTCGTGAGCGGCATCGCCCGGAGCCTGCTTCAGCCATCGCGCCAGGCGCTGGGCGCGGAGCTCATCCCGCGCTCGATGTACGAGAACGCGATCGCGTGGCGCAGCAGTTCGTGGCAGACGGCGGCGGTGGTCGGGCCGGCAGTGGGCGGACTGCTGTATGGGTTCGCGGGGCCGGTCATGGCGTATGGCGTCGGCGCGGTACTGATGACCTTCGCGCTGGTGGGATTTCTCGTCATTGCCTACGTGCCGGTCGCACGCGAACTGGATGGCGTGCCGATCCTGACGGGACTCGTGTCCGGCCTCCGTTTCGTGTGGGGTGAGCCGGTCATCCTGGCGGCTCTCTCTCTCGATCTCTTCTCCGTCTTTCTTGGAGGAGCTGAGGCGCTGC
>JBDSSY010000062.1:0-7847 GCA_039928585.1 Gemmatimonadaceae bacterium
CTCCTGCGCGATCGTCCCGAGCTCGCCGGCATCGTCGTCACGCACGGCACGGACACGATGGAGGAGACGGCGTATTTCCTCGATCTCACGCTGCCGGGCGATCGACCGGTCGTCGTGACGGGGGCGATGCGACCCTCGGATATGGCGGGCGCCGACGGACCAGCGAACCTCACCGGTGCGGTGCGCGCCGCGGTCGATCCCCGCGCACGGGGACGCGGCGCGATGGTGGTCATGGACGATCGCCTGTTCGCCGCGCGCGACGTCACGAAGTCGAACAGCACGCGCGTCGAGAGTTTCCAGGCGCCCGAGCGAGCGCCCATCGCGATCATCGATCCGGATGGCCTGTCCTACCGACAGGCGTCGCCCGGCCGCACCAGGCCGGTCTTCGATCTCGGCGCGGTGCGCGAGCTACCACGCGTGGACATCGTGTACTCCTACGGCGGCGCCGACAGCGTAATGATCGATGCCGTCGTCGCGGCGGGCGCGCGTGGCATCGTCATGGCGGGCGTCGGGCGCGGCGGACTGGCGCCGGGGCAGAGCGAGGCGCTGCGGCGCGCCCGTGCGAAAGGTGTGGTCGTCGCCATCAGCACGCGCACGGGATCCGGTCGGGTTCCCGTGACGAGAGATGATGGGATGGTGGGGTCCGGTGACCTCAATCCTCAGAAGGCGCGCGTGCTGCTGACGCTTGCGCTGTCACGATCGGCCGACGTCGGCGAGATCGCGCAAATCTTCCGGGCGCAGCAGTAGTCGGCTCGTTCGCGAGGCGCGTCGGCAATCCGATACGGCGCGAGAGGTGCAAGGCTCGGTGTGATTGTCTACTCACCGTCCCGCATCCCACGCAGCCGTGCCCCTCGCCCAGACCGCTACACTCCGCAGCCTTCCGCCCTATGTGTTCTCCGAGCTCGATCGGCTCAAGGGTGAAGCGAGGGCGCGAGGCGCCACGCTGGTCGATCTCGGCATCGGCAGCCCGGACCTGCCGATCGCGCAGGGCATCATCGACGCACTTGGCGCGTCGTTACGCGATCCGGGCATTCAGGGCTATCCGCCATTCCGCGGAGCGCCGCGGTTGTTCGACGCCATCTCCGGTTACATGCTCGAACGATTCGGCGTGACGATCGACGCACCGCGCGAAGCACTGGCACTGAGTGGCGCGAAGGAAGGGATCGCCGGTATCATCGCTGCGTTGTGCGGACCCGGAGACATCGTCCTCGTCCCGGAAATCTTCTACCCGGTGTACGCTCGCGCGACGTGGCTGGTCGGCGCGGAGGTGCGATGGATTCCGATGCGAGCCGCAGACGACTTCGTCCTCGATGTCGCCGCGATCCCGGCGGAGGATGCACGCCGAGCGCGCATCATGATCGTGAACTATCCCAACAATCCTACCGGCGCACTTGTCGAGCGTGATTTCTACGACCGGGCGGTGAGGTTCGCGCGCGCGCACGACGTGCTCCTGTTGAGCGACGCCGCGTACAGCGAACTGACGTTCGACGGGACGAGAGCGCCGAGCGCTCTGGAGAGCGATCCGGATCGCGACGTGACGCTCGAGTTTCACTCGTGCTCCAAGATGTTCAGCATGGCAGGACTTCGTCTTGGCTTCTGCGTCGGCAATGCCGGCGCCGTCGACGCGCTGGCAGCCTACCGCACCAATGTCGGCTACGGCACGGCGACGGCCGTGCAGCACGCCGCGGCGTACGCGCTGACGCATCAGGCCGAACTCATTCCACCCAAGGTCGCCGCGTATCGCTCGCGTCGCGACGCCATGGCATCCGCGTTCCGGAGCGCCGGGTGGGACGTCGCCGTCCCCGACGCCACGATGTACCTGTGGCTGCCCGTGCCGGAGGGCGTCGGTGACTGGGCATGGGTGCAGGCGTTGATCGATCACGACGGCGTCGTCGTCACGCCCGGGGTGGCGTTCGGGGACGGTGGCCGCGGATACTTCCGCATCTCGCTCGTGCGTGATGAGCCGACGCTCGCGGCTGCGGCGAAGGCCATTGCGGCGCGACGCTCGGAGATGATGCGCACGGCCTGACTGAGTGGATCCCGCCAATCGCCCTGATGCGTGAGGGCAGATGATCAACCGCCGGGCTGACGGGACGAAGACCGGAGTGGCAACGCAAAGACAGCCTGACCGATGGGGGCCAGGCTGTCTTCGAGGCGCAACGACGCTACCGTACTGATCTATGGTCGGGGCGACTGGATTTGAACCAGCGACCTCCTGCTCCCGAAGCAGGCGCGCTACCGGGCTACGCTACGCCCCGCCGAACCACCTGCCACCCACCCCTGCATCGCCGATGCGCCCGGAGGAACTCGAATCCCCAACCTTCTGATCCGTAGTCAGATGCTCTATCCAATTGAGCTACGAGCGCGCTCGAGTCCGACGATGCACCGGCCGGTCGAACTGGCCGAATGCAGACGCGGATAATAGGCGACGCGCGGGGCCCAGTCAACCCGAGACGTCCTGTGCACCGCATCGGCACCACGACAAAACAAAGCCCCCGGCGCAGAGCCGAGGGCAACGAAAATGAGCGGTACAAGACTCGAACTTGTGACCTCCACGATGTCAACGTGGCGCTCTAACCAACTGAGCTAACCGCCCAACTCGGCCGGCGGGAACGTTACCGCTCCCAGTCGCCTTGAACCACCATGAACACCAGAGCGGGAAACGGGACTCGAACCCGCGACCCCAACCTTGGCAAGGTTGTGCTCTACCAACTGAGCTATTCCCGCGCGTATTGCCGCCGGATCGACGGCCCACATCATGCGCCCGCACCCGCCGGACGGCCTCATGAATTCCAAACAGTTGCTTACCGCCGGCCCAGTGGAGGTGAGGGGAATCGAACCCCTGACCTCTTGAATGCCATTCAAGCGCTCTCCCAACTGAGCTACACCCCCGGGTCCCGCGAAAAACGACCGTCTCGCAACAGAAATCCCAACGAGCGTTCCCGACAGGAACCAGCAAACATAGCCGAGGGTATATGTGGTGTCAACAAAAAGAGGCCTAGCGCAATCCCATTCGGCCGGTAATTTGCACGACCTCAGTGCTGCGGTCGTGAGCGCTTCATCGGCTTCGCTTCGGCACATCGAAACACTCGGCGTCCGCGGCCGACATTCCTTCATCACGAACCACGCGACGCCGCGTCCGATCCGTCAGTCCGACGGCGTTCGGAATTGCTCCAGCGGTCGCAGTTCATATATGCCTACACTCACGCGTAGGACCTGTTCGAGGCACCCATGACCGAAGTCAAGAAACCCGTCCGTCGTCGTCGCGCCGCGCCAGCGGGCATCGCGCCCAATGAGCCGGAGCGCGACATTCTCGATCAATATCTCTACGAAGTCTCCACCTATCCGTTGCTCAAGGGGACGGAAGAGATCGACCTCGCGAAGAAGATTCGTGCGGGCGATCAGGATGCGCTTCAGGAGCTGGTGAAGCGCAATCTGCGCTTCGTCATCTCTGTAGCGAAGAAATACCAGAACCGCGGCCTTCCTCTCATCGATCTCATCGGCGAAGGAAACGTCGGCCTGCTCACGGCGGCGCGAAAGTTCGACCCCGATCAGGGCGTCAAATTCATCTCCTACGCCGTGTGGTGGATTCGGCAGGCGATCCTCTCCGCGCTGGCGCGGCAGGGACGGACCGTGCGCGTACCACTCAACCGCACGGCCGATCTCTCGCGCATCATCAAGGCGAGCGAGATCCTGCGGCAGAAGCTGAATCGCGAGCCGAGTCCGGAAGAGCTGAGCATCCTCACGGGGTTGTCCGTGGATGTCGTCCAGTCGCTCGCCGCACTCAACACGAGCGACGTCCGACTCGACGCGCCAATGGATCCGGAGGGCGACCGCTCACTCATCGAGCGCTTCGTGGCCGACGAGATGCCCGACACGGAGGAAGAAGCGATGAATCGCTTCCTCACCGACGAGATCGAGCAGGCGCTCTCCACGCTTCCCCCCCGCGACGCGAAGGTCCTGCGTCTCTATTTCGGCCTGGAGGGAGGGCGTGAGCACACGCTCGAGGAGATCGGTTCGATGCTCGGCGTCACCCGCGAGCGCGTCCGTCAGCTGCGCGATCGGGCACTGAAGCGACTCCGCGAGGGTGACGTTGGCCGTGCACTCGGGAGCTTCGCGGCGTAACTGACCGTGAAGCGTAACTCGTAAGTGCAGACATGGCGGGGCGAGCCTTTCGGCTCGCCCCGCCGTCGTTTGCGAAGTGATCGGCTGGCAGTTCGCAAGACTGGCACGCGCATCGTCCGAGTATCACGTTTCTGCTGTCGGCGGCGCGAGGTCGTCACCGTTCACGGTTCACCATCCACCGTTCACGGTCAGTTGATCCAGCTCAAGAACGTCCACAAGGCTTTCGGCCCCAAGCGAGTGCTCGACGGGTTCACCCTCGACGTGCCCGACGGGGAAACGATGGTGATCATCGGCTATTCGGGCACCGGGAAGTCAGTGGCGATCAAGCACATCGTCGGGCTGCTCGAGCCCGATCGGGGCGAAGTGTGGGTGGATGGCCTGAACGTGCCCGAGTTGTCACGACGCGACTTGTATGCCCTCCGTTCCAGCATTGGGTACGTCTTCCAGTTCGCCGCCCTGTTCGATTCGTACACCATCGGAGAGAACGTCGCCATGGGGCTGCGCAAGCAGGGCGAGCTGACGGACGCCGAGATCGACCAGCGGATCGAGGAGGCGCTCGATCTCGTCGACCTGCCCGGCGTCCGCGAGCGCTTCCCCGCTGAGCTCTCGGGCGGCATGCGCAAGCGAGTCGGCATCGCACGCGCCATTGCGCTACGCCCCAAGTACATCCTCTACGATGAGCCCACGACCGGATTGGACCCGGTCACGAGCGCGGTCATCGACCAGTTGATGGTCCGCATGCGTGAGAAGCTTCACGTGACTGGTGTGGTGATCACGCACGACATGCGGAGCGCCTTCACCGTGGGGACGCGCATCGCGATGCTCTATCAGGGTCGAGTGCGATACGAGGGAACAATCGATGACATAAAGCAGACCACCGATCCGGTGGTGCGTCAGTTCGTGGAGGGGAAGCCCTTCGCCGAGGGCGAATCGGCATACAGCGACGCCGACGTCCTGGCTGGCTGAGCGAATCGCGATGACGCATCGCGCCCGAGCGCAGCGCGAGACATCCGCCGGCGGCGTCGTGTACCGCTGCATCGCGGACGACGGTCCGCTCTTTCTCCTCATCCGCGACAGTTATGCGAACTGGGGATTCCCGAAGGGCCACCTTGAAGCGGGGGAGCGCGCCGAGGATGCGGCACTCCGCGAAGTGCGTGAGGAAGCGGGACTGCGTGATCTCGCCCTGCGCGGCCGCATCGACACGATCGACTGGTACTTCCGGTTCCGCGGCCGACTCATCCACAAGGTGTGTCATTTCTTCCTGATGGAGACATCGCAGACGGACACCGCGCCGCAGCGGGCTGAAGGCATCACGGCGTGCCGCTGGCTCGCTTACGGAGAGGCTGCCGAGTGCATCTCCTACGGTAATGCGCGACAGGTGCTTCACAATGCGCACGCCATGATCTCCGGTACTCGGGCGCCTGCGCCGTCAGAGTCACCCGCAGCGCCGGCCGGCCAGTTCGATCTCGCGCTCGAGCAGGGCGTCGATCGCGAACGCGACGAGTCATGACCGTCGTGCTGCCGCCGCGCGTTGCGCCGTCCTCCGTCGCGTCGCGCGCCGCCGCGCCGCCGCCGCTCATCGTGCTGCATACCACGCGCGAACGCGCGCGCGCGCTCATCCGGGCCGCATTTCCTCGACGACGCGCTCGTCTCCTGCTCGCGCGAAGCGCCGACGAGCTCGAGTCCTTCTTCCGCACGGCACTGGTGGACGCGGCGATCGTCGATCTCACGGCCGCCAGTGACGACACGTGGCGAGCGGCAAGCCTGGCGCTCGAATTTCCGAGCGTGCCATTCTTCGGTCTGTGCGCGCTCCGTGCGTCGGAGGCACCCGCACTGGCGCAGTGCGCGAGCCTGGATTTCGCCGACGTGGTCGTGGAAGCGGTGGACGACGCCGTATGCCGCGAGATCGTGCTTCGTCACGCGTTTTCCAATCGGTTCGCGCTCGCGCTTCACGCGCCGCCGCCGCTGCTCGAACTCGACACACCGCTTCAGCAGGGCGCGTGGCGCTGCATCGTGGCATGGTCGGGACGCCCCGTGCGAACCCAACTGCTCGCCGACGCGCTCGGGGTGACGCGCGAGCATCTCAGTCGCACGTTCGCCGCGGCGGGCGCACCGAATCTCAAGCGCGTGATCGATCTCGTGCGCCTCATCGCGGCCGCCGAACTGGCGAAGAATCCGGGGTACGACGTCCGGGATGTCGCCGCCGTGCTCGACTTCGCGAGCTCGTCGCACCTCTCCAGCACGGCGCAGCGGATCGTCGGAACTCGCCCCGCGTCTCTCGCGAGGCTTCGCGCGGTCGACCTGATCGAGCGCTTCACGAAGGGGCACCGGCGGAGCCGGGGATAGCTCGACTCGCCTCCGCCGGGGCCACCGTGGGCGGAGCGCGGCCGGCATCGTCGACGATCTGCCGATCCAGGTAGCCCACGTACCCTGTCAGCAGCTTCGCCACGAGCGCCGATCGCGCCGTGAGATCGGTGAAAGCCCCCGTCGGCAACAGGTCCGCATGTCGAGCCACCGCCAATTCGGTCTCGAGGCGCAGCAGGGCGCGCTTCGCCGAGCGGTAGGAGTCGCGCTGCTCCGGAGGGGTGAGGCGGGCATAGCCGTCGGCGATATGTGTCGCCACCGCGAGGGCAGTTAGCATCGCCGCGTCGGAGATTGGCTTGGTCTCCCGCTTCATCCCCTGGCGGGCGGCGCGCACCACGTCACCGGCGAGCGACACGGCTTCTTGCCAGACTCTGAGCTCGCGCATGCCGGAGGACATGTCGACACGCTACGGGCGAGACCGGTGCGACCTGCATCGATCGGCTGCGCATGGGGCCAAATGTGCCGCCACTGGCGTTCCGATGGTGCGCCAGCGTGAGTCGGGATGGGCGACAGCGTCGGACAGGAGCGGCTGCACGAAGCCCGGCCCCTTTCCATTTGAGGTCGTTCTATTTTGTGTACGCCGACTGGGGAGCTGCCAACCCCAGCCGGTTGCTTCCCTTCCCGGCTTGTGATAAATTTCACAAGCTGTGCCCGGCACGCGCCCCGCCCTCATCAAATACTCCTCCGTATGGCATCCGACACGACGCTTCGCCCCGGCGAGATCAAGGACATCCTCCTCAAGGAGATCGAAGCAGCCGATCTACATGACCTCGACGTCGAGGAAGTCGGCTCGATCCTCGAGGTGAAGGACGGAATCGCCCGCATCTACGGCCTTGGAAAGGCCATGGCGGGCGAGATGCTGGAGGTTCATTCGAGCGAGACGGGCGCGACGATTACCGCGCTCGCGCTCAATCTCGAGGAGGACAACATCGGCGCCGTCGTGCTGGGTGATTACCTCCAGCTGAAGGAGAGCGACGAGGTGCGCCGCACCGGTCGCGTGCTCGAGGTGCCCGTCGGGCCCGCGCTCGTGGGTCGCGTGGTGGATGCCCTCGGACGCCCCATCGACGGTCTCGGCGACATCGCCGCGACGACGACTCGCAAGGTAGAGAGCGAGGCGCCCGGCATCATCGTGCGTCAGCCGGTCAAGGAACCGCTCCAGACGGGCATCAAGTCCATCGATGCGATGATCCCGATTGGGCGCGGCCAGCGCGAGCTGATCATCGGCGACCGCGGCACCGGCAAGACGGCCATCGCCGTCGATACGATCATCAACCAGAAGGGGCAGGGCGTCATCTGCGTGTACGTCGCCATCGGGCAGAAGGCGTCCACGGTGGCATCGGTCGTGGCGCGCCTGAAGG
>JBDSSY010000063.1:0-11768 GCA_039928585.1 Gemmatimonadaceae bacterium
GAAGGCGAGCGCAGTGACTGGGGCGAAGTCGTAACAAGGTAGCCGTAGGGGAACCTGCGGCTGGATCACCTCCTTAACGGATCGCGAGTAACCTCCCGCAACGGAGGGGAAAGCATCTCGTAGTCGCGCCATCCACAGCACACACATTCGATTGCCTTCATAGTGAAGCCCCGTGACTCACGTCGAGTCACGGGGCTTCTCGCGTTCGCCGAAACGCGTCGCGTCGCACGACGCGCCCGCATCGTCATCGTCGATGCGGGCGCGCCGTTCTTTAAATGCCGTGCCGGCAGCGCCTACTGCAGCTGACCGCGCACCGCTCCAGCAGGGAACTGGGCGTTGTGAACGTTCACGTAGTAATCCGACGGGTCGGCCGCCAGCTCCTTCGCGAATTCGCGGCTCACGGTGACGCACCCGCTGGACATGCCGGTGCTCGGAGCCTTCAGCGTCACGCGCACCGGTCCAGCCGTGCCGGCCGGGGCCTCATGAATGTGAGCGGCCGTCGCCGGTGCGATGTTGGCGACGCGCAACTCGTAGCAGACCAGTCCCTGGCCCGCATTGACGGTCACGCGTGCGGTCCCGGTGCCATCCGGATCTCCGGGGCCAGGCACCTCACTCGCGCCAGTCAACGTGGCAGTCAGCAGCCGACCCCCCTGATCGGCGACGCCAAGACGCGCGAAGCTCGCATCGGACGGGCCGGAGGCGCTGGGGGACTCGACGGAGCACGCGACTGTGAAAACGGGGACGAGGAACAACGCGGCAAGGCGACGCATGGGCTGACCTCCGGACGGTGGCGAGTGTGGGCCGTCAACATGAAGTCGTGAACGGCCATGCCGCCTCAATGACGTACGCTGGAGGTTCGTTCCCGACGCAGGCCGACAGGATCGCGCGCTCGCGTCCGCGCGCGATCAGTAGGCGGGATGGACCGCCGTCAACGTCACCCGACCCGCGTAGAGGCCCGCAGGGAGGCCCACCGCATCGTAGGCGGGCAGCTGCGCTCCCACGGCGATCGGCACGGTCGACGTCCGCCCGCTGTGGAGCACCGCCAACGTCCCGCCGGCGCAGTTGAATGGCTCGGCCGTCGAGATCGAGTCACGACTGCCGATGGCGCACACGAAACGCACAGTGGCGCGTGCCCCGTCTGGGCCCACGAGCGGCGTGCCCGCCACGAACAAAAGCGTAGGCAGGTTGTAGGTCATGCGTGTGTGTACGCCGTCGGACGGATCCACGCGAAGTGCCACGCCGCCCACGATGACGGCCGAGAGTGGCTGCCCGCTCGCCCCCTCGAACGATGCGGAGGAGAGCACGCGCAATGACATCGTCACGGACGCAGAACGAGAGTGCTGCTGTGCCTCGATCGCACGAGACGTCAGCAGCAGCGCGGCAACCGACGCAAGGCGGACGAGCGGGCGATCGAGCGGCATTCGCGACTCCGGAAGGCTACGGAGTCGGCGCCCGATGGCGCCGACCTCTCTCGCAGACCTTACCGTGTATCGGATGCCTCCGCCAGACCATCAGGCACTGTCGCGTTCCGTCCCGCAGCCTTCCTCGAGGTTCCCCTGTGCTCCTCAGCGACCCGTCGAGGTGCGGCGCCGCAGCCGTATCGGGGGCAGCGAGAGCACGGGATCGTCCGCCACCAACGTGATCACCACTGGCATGGCCACCGGATCGGCGATCGCACCAAGGGCATCCAGCGAGGCGCCGCTCACGCTGAGCCGATACCGCCCGGGCATGACTCGGCTCAGGTAGAAGCTTCCGTCGGAGAAGGTGACGAGTCGTTGAGTTTCTCCTCCCGCGTCGTTGTCGAGCAGCAGGGTGACACCTGCGACGGTCGCGATCGAGCTATCGGCGACGAGCTGGCCTGCGACTTCGCGCGTGCGCACGAGTGGGAAGTCCACGCGGTTGAACATGCCTGGTGTTGCCCGCAGTGCGGTGCGGCCGCGTAGCAACGTCCAGGAAAAGTCGGAAAATGCCAGCGTATCGACGACGATGGCGGACGACTCGTACGGCACGACGTTCCAGGCACGATAGTGACCGGCGGAATCGGAGCGAACAGGCGCGCCGTTCACGATGATGCGCACATCGGGAGCGGGCAGCTCACCCGCCCCGAATTGTCCGTCGGCGTTCAGGTCGTAGAAGACCCGCCCGGCAACGCCACCCAAGCCGACGCCCGGACCCTCGAACAGCGATGGCCGATGCAGCCCCTCGAGCGCGACGGATCCACTCGCCGCTGTGGCCAGATAGGCTGGGCGAGAGCGCGAGGCAGCGAGTCGCGACGTGAGCCGCATGGCGCCGAGGGCACCGTTGTAGCCCGCGCTCACGATCATTCCCGCCCCTCGCTGCCAGCGCGTGGTCAGGGCCGCGGCGCCGCGGCGACCCGTCTGCATCGACGTCGACATCTCGAGTGCATGCACCGTTCGCTGGTCGAACAGCAGCGTGCCGAGCAGCGAGCTGGCGCGCCAACCGACCGGCAGCACGGCCAGGGCCGTGACACCAGCTTCCCGCCGGGCACGCATCTGGTCCACGTCGTAGCTGACGCCGATGCTTCCACCTCGCAATTCCGCCGTCACCGAAGTTCGCGAGCGCTGCGGACGTCCGGCCGCCACGCCCTCCAGCGAATTGTCCAGACGCCAGCCGCTGACTCGACTGTCGATCGGAGTCCGCAACTGAAGCTGGCCGTCGAACAGCCAACGCCCCTGATCCGTGGTGGCGGTGACGGATGGCTGGTCTGCGTCGACAAAGGTGCGTGCGTACGATCCCGACCCAACGATGCGACCGACGCCGCCGTACAGCAGGCTCGCGCGCCGGAAGCGTTCATGCGCCGCCTGAAATTGCGCGTTCCATCCGGAGTAGGTCAGGATGCTCACGCCGCCCTCCGGCCGAAGCCGAGACGCACGGTCCACGGTAGTGCGCTCGGCGCCGGCGGAGACGCTGAGCCATGGTGCCACGCCGTACGAGGCGTTGCCGAATGCGATCGTGCGACATGATGAGCTGCATCGGCCACCGCCCGCCGTGTATTCGAGGCGCCCGGGCTGCTGCTGCGACTGCGGAATGAGGTAGCTGAAGTTGCGAATGGTTTCGTCGCCGGCGGGGCTGACCAGCCGCACTTGCACCGGCGTGGTGCCGTAACGCAGCGGCACGAACACGGGCGCGCGGACGCCCGCGTCTGAAAATCCGAGCAGCTGCCCGTTCTGATACACCTCGTACTGCCAGCCCTGCGGCAGGCTGAGATTCACCGGAACACTCGCGAACTCCGGGTCCGATGCGAGCCGTGCATTCGTGAGCGTCAGGCCGCGCAGGCTGCGCAGCTGCGTGCCGCCACCCAGCACGTCGCCGACCTGGAACTGCCGCACGATGCGGCTGCCCGGAATGCCGCGACGATAGCTCCACTCCACGGTTCCGGCGCGCACGCCCCCCGCTCCATCGTCCGAGAGCGTGACGCCGGCGGCGACATCACCCCCATGAATCGCCGCGCCGCTACGCAGCGACCCAGTGGATCCACCGAACGACCTCGTGCTGCGGACGGTCGATGCCGTCCAGTCGACGACGGCGCCGCCGGTCCTCGGCGTGAATGGCGTCGTGACGCGCGCTGCGCCGTTGACGCTCCGCTCGAGCGCGCCCGCGGTTCGGAGGGCGCGTGCCGCAGCCTGCTCCACGGGGAACGGCGGTGAGCGTGTCATGGTCACCGCAAGCTGACCGCGATCCGCCTCGACCGACGCGCCCATGAGCTGCGCGAGGCGTGAGGTGGACAGGTATGACACGCCGTCCACGTGTACGAGATCTTCCGCGCCGAGCTGCACGCTTCGCGATCCATCGGTGAGACGGCGCGCGCGAAAGTCGAGCGTGGCCTTTCCCGCATTCCGCGATCGCTCGACGACGATGGTGGAATCCTCGCGACGCACCGGCATGCCCGTGAGCGCGATCGCCCGGTCCACGGGCACGAGCACGAGCCCGGACGGAGAGAGCAGGCCCACGACCGTCTCCGAGGCGATGCGCGCCGCGCGCAACTCGAAGATGCCCTGTTCGAATCCGGACGGCAGCGCCTGCGCGCCGGCAGCGTGTGCGCCGAGGACGGCGAGCACGAGCGCCACCGCGATACTGATCCGGACGCGACGGGTGCCGGCGCCTCCTTCGCGCCCGGCCACCCCGCGGGTCACCGCGACAGCGGAACCGTTCCCGTCGTCGGCTCGGCCGTCAGACGGGATTCGGCATCGATGTCGGGACGCTCGGTGGAGAGTCGATAGCGGATCGAGGCGCCGCGCAGGGACGCGCCAGTGGGCACTTCTATGGACGCGACCTTCCGCAGCGAGCGATAGACCGCGAAGTCATCGTCCGCGGTGCCGAGTACGCGCCCGTCGGCACCTACCAGCTCGAGCTTCATGTGGCCGAGATAGGCGGCATTACCCTGACGTGAGAGGTCGGTCACGACACGCACGCTGTCCCCCCGCAGGGTGATGGTCGCGTGCGCCGAATCGACGACGATGCCGGTCCGCACGCTGCCGTTCCGGTAATTCACCGCGCCCACGATGACGGTCTCGAGTTCGATCTGCATGCGAATGCCGCCCTGCTGCTGCTCCACGGGCGGCCTGCCGCCGCGAGAGCGGATGAGTACGCGCCCCCAGTATTC
Organism: Gemmatimonadaceae bacterium; assembly: GCA_039928585.1. Taxonomy (GTDB): domain Bacteria; phylum Gemmatimonadota; class Gemmatimonadetes; order Gemmatimonadales; family Gemmatimonadaceae; genus AG11. Next base: position 4,625 of record JBDSSY010000063.1, read on the forward strand.
CCCTTGCGCCAGGCCCGCCGGGGGTTGCATGAGAATGCGGACGGTCTGTCGCTGCCCCGGTTCGAGTCGGAGCCGACGCGGAAATGCGCGGACGAAGCCGAGCACTGACGGCTCTCCGCCCGGCGCGCTGTCGGCGAGCGTCACCGTGATGGCGCCGGCGAGGTCCGACCGCGGATACCCGAAGGCGAAGGTGATCTCGATCTCCTCGGCCATCGTGCCGGGATTATAGAGCGTGAGCACCCCGGATCGCGTGCGGCTGTCGATGAACAGCGCGTTGGGACTGACGGTGACGGCCTGCACGCTGGCCGGCAACAGCGCGAGCAGTGCAGCCACGAGGAGACGCTGACGGGAGAGGCGCATGATGGCGACCTGGGAGGCTGTCAGAACTTCGTGAGGGAGACGATGATGGTCATCGTCGCCGAATAGAGGCCGGAGCGCTGATCGATTGCGGGTATGGCGCGGCCGCCGATGAAGACGAAGGCCGTGCCCCTGTCGAGATTGACGCGCGTGGAGGTCGTTGGGTCAAATGCGGCGGCGGCCTTTCCTGTCTCCTGTACTGCGACATCCCCGAGGACGAACTGCAACGGAATCGTCGCGGCGTTCACCGACGTGAGTGTTGTCGGCAGCACGAGCCGGATCCAGGCCTGCCCGGCGCCGTTGATGGACACGACGCCGCGACGGAAGGAGTCGGTGTACGGAATGATTTCGGTCACGCCCTGCGTGAGATACCCGAACGACAGTGGCTGCACCTGTGCAACGGAGTACTGCGCGGATGCGCTGGCAGTGGATGCCAGCATGATCGCGAGCGCCAGCACTGTTGGGCCGATGCGTGCTGGAGTACGCGTCATTCCGGCACGCGGTGCCGCGCCGACGCCGGACTTCGCGGCCGCGCGACGGGCCAAAATGCAGACCGCCCAGGCGGTGGATCGCGATGGGCGGAGGGCGGAACCGTGAAAGTTCGAACTCATGTCGGAATCCGGCGAAGCGGTGACAGGAGACCGGCGACGCCGGTCTCCTGTCACCGTCGTACATCGATCAGTACGCTACGTACACGCCGGTGACGGTCGCGGTCCCCACATAGTCACCAGCGCCGGTCGTGGCCGTGGTGACGACGTCGCCGCCGAGCCAAATGTAGATGCCGCCGGCGCCCGTACCTGCACCCGGGCTAGCGTAGCCCGTTGAGCACGTGAACCCAGTGGTGTTCGTGGCGTTAGTCGAGGCGAGCGTGGACCGTCCGCACGACGGGTTGCTGACGACGAGGTTGGGCATGCCGGTCGACGTGAGCTGCGAGAAGCTCGCGGTCACAGTGACACGCTGATTGGCCACGAGGTTCACCGCACCGGCGACACCGCCCGTGGCGGAAGTGCCGAAAGCATCGACAGACGCGGTGGATCCGACACTCACCGTACCGAAGTCGATGTTGCCGAAGGCACTGAAGGACACAGCGGAGCGAACGCGAAGCGCCGTGGTGATCGGGTTCGCGGCGCACGGTGACCCGGTGCAGGTCTGGGCGCGCAAGGCAGCCGGAGCGGAAAGCAGGCAGAGGGCAACGAGAAGGCGCTTCATGAATGGAGCTCCTGAGAGAGTGAGCAGAGAGACCGCGGTACGTGGTGCGTGGTGCGTGGTGCGTGGAACACTGCAGCCCGTGAGACGGGCGGGAACACTAGAAGGTCGTGTAAGTCGCTGTTACGGTGGCGTTTCCCGTGTAGACACCCGCCGGGACGCTCGCCGTGGCCGCCCCGGCGATGGCGCCGCCGAGGTAAATCCACCAATCAGTGCGGGCATTGCCGATCAGCAGGGCGCCGTAGCCCGTGGCGCAGTCGCTGACGAAAGGTGTAGGCGTGGGCGAGGTGCCCGTGGGGGCATGCGCGCAGTTGAGCGTCACCAGCACCGTACCACCACCGGCACGCGTGAGCGTGACCGAGTTGGGAAGCGAGAGCTGCGTGTTCACGTTGTACGACGCCATGAGCTTGCCTCCATTCGCCGCCGTCACGGTGGCGGGCGTGCCAGGCACGATACCCGCGCCGAAATCCAGCGGCACCATCCCGCTCAGGGTGACGGCGGACTGCACCTTGGCCGTCACGCCGATGGGTCCGGTGGACGTCTGGGCAGCGATCGACGGGGCAATCACGAGGAGGAGCATCAGCGCGAAGGGGCGATTCACGTGGCGTCGCGGTAGGTGGTGCGAAGTCGGAGATGCGGATGTCGTGGAGCAGGAAACGCGTCGACCCTGCTGTACATGCATAGGACGCATCACCGGTCGAAATGATACAATAATGTATTGACTATACATCAACTGTACGTAATCGTGACGATTTCTTCATGATTTGTTCAAGATATTAGCGACTAAGGAATGGATGCCGGACAGTAGCACGCTGTAAACACATACACGCACAACAGTTACGGTCATGAAGCAGTCAGAGGTCGCCCACGTTTCCGAATGAGAGACTATTCGACCGAATGTCACCATTTCATATAGTATGTGATGGCGCTCACGTTCGATCGACTTCTGCGAGTGAAGGCGAGCAACGCGGAGAAGGCTCCCACGCAGTCGTCGAATGGGTTACGCTGGCGTGGTCGCGCGAGTGCAACGCGATGTGGCGCCGAGCGTTGACGCTCTTCTACGGGCTGTGTAGTTTCCGACGCTCTACCTGTGGGGCCTGTAGCTCAGGTGGTTAGAGCGCACGCCTGATAAGCGTGAGGTCGGAGGTTCAACTCCTCCCAGGCCCATCGTGAAAAAGGCTGGCACGTCACGACTTACGTGATGCGCCAGCCTTGGTCACAATCCGGCGCTGAACTCCGCGCGCGACTTCGATGACGTCAGGTCAATCAGGGCGTTCGAGTGCGTGGCGTCGCGCGAAGTGCCGTGCGCTCAACGAGCCAGCGCCCGTCGACGCGCCGCATGAACGCGGTTCCAAAGATGCTATCTCGGTCCGTGCCCATGGCCGCACCGTTTGCGTTGCTCGCGATGGTGGTGACGTACTCCGCGGTCGCGATGTCACGTGCCGAACTCGTTGGAGATGCGATCACCGCCAGCTTTCGCGTACCCACGGGAACCCTCCAACCTCGGCGGCGACCGCCGGTGGGAAACGAATCGCCCACGATCGGCACCCACGCGACTGCCGCAGCTGCTGCCGATACACCAGCCAATTTCGCCGTGCACCATCCGGGATCGCTTACCACGCCGGACGCCGAATCTCGCAACACCAGCCATCCCGACACCACGAGCGGCTTCCAGTTACCGACTTCATCTCGAACTGCCGATGCATCCACCGGTGACGTGAACTTGGCGATCACTTCCGAGCAGGCGAACCAGGGGGGCCCGTCCTGCCAAACCCGCACATGAACGATGGTCGTGTCGAGTCCAGGCGCGTTGGCGCGAAGTGCTGCGAGCGTCACCTCGCGACTCGGCGCGCGGTCGCACGCGGTGACGGTCCACGCGAAGGCGGCGATGAGAAGTGTGAGGTGGAGATGGCGGACAACCATTCGGACTTGTGTACGCGAGTGCCGTTCCACCTCTGAATCCTCGAGTGCCTCGAGCACGAAGACGGCTGCCCTCTCCGGGCGCGCCGGTGCGGAGGCCTGCGAGGCTCATGGGGCGCGCAATTCGAATTCTCGCGACGACACGGCCACCGGACCGTCGGTCGGCGTGAGTGACAGCGTCACCCGATATCTGCCCGTAGGCAGGTTCGCCAGATCGAGCGATACTGCATGCGGCGCGATACCTGTGCCGGCACCCCTTGTGTCCCACCACCGCATGCGAAGCGGGCTGTCGGCATCGGCGATACCGAGCGCCTGCCGAGTACTCCGGAACCAGCTCCGGTCGATGCGCTCGACAGTGACCGCTACGTCGACGCTATCGCCGTTGGTCGGAAGCCCATAGGTCTCCCAGAACATCCCGAGCGGGCGATCGCGTCCCACCGTGTCACCGGGAATGGCGCGCGCGAGCGCCGAATCCAGCCCCGACGCGGGCTCGAGTCCCACGCGATAGAACAGGATATCTGACAGCGATGCACGCGCTCCGTGGCGCTCCGCCGCGTACGCCTCGCGGCTGCGAGCGAGGGAACCGCTCACGCTGTCGATGATTTCGAGGCCGACCACTCGCGGAAATTCGCTGAGCCGAACGACGCTCGTGCCCTGCTGCGCCCGGTGCGCATCACCCACAATGGTGACGGAGTCGTCGATCGACGCTGCGAGACGAGCGATGGGCGACACGAGGGAAGTATCGCTCGAGGTGTACGCAGCGACGACGAGCACCGTATCACCGCGACGAAACCGCGCGAGTTGCACGGAGAGCGCCGCGATACGGCGCACAGCCCGGGGCTTGTATCGCGATTCGCCGATGTGTGAGCGGAGGTCCCACGCGGCATCGCCAGCCACGGAGAGCGAGTCGAGCAACTCCTCGCGAGGCGCGAAGACGAAACTCGGCGACGGATCATGGCCGATGATTCCCGGCTCCCCCGCGGTCGACAGTGAGCCGGATGGTCGGACGCGACCCCATGACTCCGGCCAGCCGTAGCGCAACAGCAACTCCTCCTGGTCCGCGGCCCAGGACATGTTGTGTGGCGTCCTCGAGCGCGCGGCGATCCAGCCCAGGACTCGGCGCGAGAAGAACTCGTTTCGCCATTCGTTGGCGGGTTCGCTCAACCGCGGTCGTGAGAGCAGCCAGTAGCGGCGCGCGAGCGATTCGCGCGCGGAACAGGACATGGACTCGTATCGCTCGCGTGTCTCGCTCGGGAGCAGCGTGTGAATGTCGGTCCACTGACACCGCGTCGGCTCGTCCATCCGGGCAAGCGCCGCCGCGAACGACGAATCAGCGCGTCGCGAGTCGCCGTTGAGGTGCGCCGCGAATCCCTGCACAGCGGCACACCACCATGCGGTCGCCCGGCAGGTGCTCGCTGCACTATCGGCGTCGGCGTTCCGGCCGGCGTCTATGCGGTAATGGATCCGCAGTCCCGCGAGCCAGTCGTCGCCGGGATCGAGCGCAGCGAGCGAATCCAGTTCCGCGATCAGCGCTTCGCGACGCAGCGTCACGATTCGGGGCTCGGGGGGGAGTACGGGCGCCTCGTCGTCGTACCACCAGCAGAATCGCCCGATCCTCACTTCGCACCGATCGCCGCTCGAGCCCACCCAGGGTAGGTTGGACCGGCGCGTGCGCTCGAACCACGCCTGTGCATCGCGTGCGCGGCGGACGATGCCAATCGAGTCTTCGTCGCGTGCGCCGGAAGCAATCGCCGCACCGGGCGCGGTCGCCTGAAGCTGTAACACCATCGCCAGCACCGCCAACGGCATCATCGACCTCCCGGTCTGCACTCGACCCATCCCCGCGCGGGTCATCCCGAGCGTTACAGGCAGAACGTGCGCCGCCGGTCCGTCGGGCAGGAAGTCCGCGCGTGACGGGAAGGGTGGTTTGACTGTCATCATACGACGCATTCCGTGCCCATCCTGCCCCCGCGTGCCGCCGTGCCGAACGTCTGCCCCAAGTGCCACGCCGAATATGGTCCCGACGTGGAGGTCTGCCCTGCAGACGACACACGTCTGGAGGCGTGCGCGCCGTCGACCGATCCGCTGATCGGACGACTGCTGGCGGACCGCTACAAGGTGATTCGCACGATCGGCGAGGGCGGAATGGGACGCGTGTATCTGGCCGAGCATGTGCGCATGGGTCGGCTGAGCGCCGTGAAGGTAATGAGCCCCTCCCTGGCACCGACCGCCGACGCGATCGGCCGGTTCAACCGCGAGGCGGCCAATGCGAGCCGCATCAACCAGCCCAACGTCGCGGCCATCTACGATTTCGGCGAGACGGAAGACGGGACGCTCTATCTCGCGATGGAATACGTGGAGGGTGAAACACTGTCCGGCGTGCTGCGCCGAGAAGGGCCGTTCACACCTGGCCGAGCGGCCGAGCTCACCGGCCAGATCGCGGACGGCCTTAGCGCGGCGCATGTGCTGGGCATCGTGCACCGCGACCTCAAGCCCGACAACATCCTCGTGACGCGGCATCACGATGGACGTGAGTGGGTGAAGATCGTCGACTTCGGAATCGCCAAGACGTCGAAGTCCGACAGCGTGCAGAACGTGACGTCGCTCGGCATGGCCGTGGGCACGCCGGAATACATGAGTCCCGAGCAGATCGCGGGCGAACAGCTCGATGGGCGCACCGATCTCTATTCGCTCGGGCTGGTCCTGTTCAACATGCTCACGGGCGCACTGCCGCATCCCGCGCTGACGTCCAAGCAGTCGTTGGTGCACCGGCTCACCGCCCGTCCGCGCACGCTCGCGGATGTGCGGCCGAACGTCGCGTGGCCGGCACGATTGCAGGTGGCCCTCGACCGCGCGCTCGCGCCGGAGCCGAGTGACCGTTTCCGAACCGTCGGCGAGTTGGCGACCGTCGTACGGGCTGCCGTGGGCGCGGCGCCCGCCAGCGGCTCGGCCACGCAGATGATGACGCCGCTGTCAGTGGGGGCGCTGCCCGCGCGGCCGCTGACGTCTCGTCCGGTCGCTGCCGCTCGCCGCTCATGGCGCGGCCCGATGATCGCCGTCGGCGTGGTCGTCGTCGCCAGTGGCGCCGTGCTCTCGCGACCGCCATCCGCGCTGCAGAAATTTCTCGGGACCTATAATGTCGCCTTACCGAAGGCGTCTGCGGCGGGACAGGGAACCGCTCCGCGTAGCGCGACCGACTCGGTGATCCAGGCTGGGTCGATCGCGTCGCGCGTCGACGAGCAGAACACGCAGGCCTCCACGGGCGCAGAATCGCTTACTCCCCGTCTTCCCCTTGGTGCGGACACTCTCTCGCCGCTCGGCTCCCGACACGCCGCAATGCACCTGGGCGCCATCCCGGACTCCGGAACGGCCGTTGGCGCGCCCGGCACGCAGACGGCTGAGCTGGATGCGCGAGAGGTCCTCATGCATGTGGCCCGTGCGCGTGAACTGGCGCGCACGATGGCGCTCAAGGGCGCGGGCATGGAGTTGCGCACGGCGTACGAGGAGTACCGGATCTTTCTGACCGAGCATGCTGCCGCGCCGCAGACAGCGATGCTTCGCCAGGAGATGCAGGCCGCGATGGACGAAGGGATGGCCGCCTGTCGCGCGGCACGGGATTCGGTGATCGCGCGGGGCGCGCCGGCATTCCGCTGCCTGTATC
>JBDSSY010000064.1:0-2775 GCA_039928585.1 Gemmatimonadaceae bacterium
TCATCGATGACGCGCTCCTCGAACAGCGCGTAGCCGAGCCCCATGATGATGCCGCCCTCGAGCTGGCTCTCGGCGAGCAGGGGATTGATGATCCGACCGGAGTCGTGCGCGCTCGTGATCGCGAGCACGCGCACGCGTCCGGTCTCGACGTCCACTTCCACCTCGGCGAACTGGGCCGCGAAGGCGGCGATCGCGGTGTCGGGCGGATTCGCGCCTCGGCTGCCCTGACCCATGATCATCACGTCGCCAAGCTTTCGCCCGATCTGCGCGAACGTCATCGTGCGCTCGTCGTCCGCGACACGCACGATGCCGTCGCGCGCGGACAGGCGCGTCGTGTCCACCTCGAGCAGTTCGGCCGCGGCTTCGAGCAGGCGTGCTCGCGCCTGAAGCGCGGCGACGCGCACCGCCGGCCCCACGGACGCCGTGGTGATGGAGCCCCACGAATTCCCGGCGTACGGAGTGCGTTCGGTGTCGCCCAGCACCGTTCGCACATCCGCGAGGCGTGCACCGAGCGACTCGGCGGCGATCTGCGCGAAGATCGTGCGCGAGCCGGTGCCAAGGTCCTGCGTGCCGGTGAGAACGTCCACGGTGCCATCGGGGTTCACGCGCACCGTGGCATACGCGGGTGGGCCACCGCCGGCGCCCCAGATCTGCGACGCCATGCCCACACCGCGCCGGAAGCGAGCGCCGCTCGCTCGCGAAGCCGCCGACTCGGCGCGACGACGCGTCCACCCGAACCGCTCCGCACCCTCGCTGTAGCATCGGTCCAGATGCTTCGCCGAATAGGGGCGATTCTTCTCCTGATCGTGCACCGCGTAATTCTTCCGGCGTAGCTCGAGCGGGTCCATGCCCAGGCGCCGCGCCAGAGCGTCCATGGTTCGCTCGAGTCCGAAGGCGCCTTCGACGTGACCAGGCGCGCGAAAGGAATCCATCGCGCCCGTGTTGAGATGGACGAAGGTCTCGCTCGTGCGGACGCTGGGGCAGGCGTACAGCTCGTGGTAGATCTTGGCCGGGCTCGCGAGCCAACCGCTGTATCCGTAGGCGATCGTCGTGTCGGATTCGATGGAGACGAGCGTTCCGTCCTGCCGCGCGGCGAGCGTGACGCGCTGCGTCGTGGCGGGGCGATTGCCGGTATCGGTCTGCTCCCCCTCGCGATCGAGGATGCAGCGCACCGGGCGACCGAGCATTCGCGCCAGTGCGACGGCGGTGTACGTGTGCGCACCAGCGTAGTTCTTCGCACCGAACCCGCCGCCCATGTAGTCCTTCATCACGCGCACGCGGTTGAGCGGGAGCTTGAATGCGCGCGCCACGTCCTTTCGCACCTGAAAGATGCCCTGCGTGCTCTCCCACACGGTGAGGTCATCGCCTGTCCACTCGGCGGCGGCGCCGTGCGGCTCCATCGCCGTGTGCAGCGCACACGGGGTTCGCAGCTCCAGCGTGACGGTGACGTCCGCGGTGGCGCGCGCTGCATCGACGTCGCCGCGCTGCAGCACACGTGGCTGCGACTTGGGCACATTGCCGGTGGGCCGGACGAGCGGCGCGCCGGCCTGAAGCGCGGCGCTCGCCGTCACCACGTGCGGCATGATTTCCATCTCGAGTGCGACGAGCGCGCAGGCGCGGTGCGCGAGCTCCAGGGTATCGGCGCAGAGGGCTGCGAGCGGCTGGCCAGCCCAGTGAATGACCTGATCGAACAGCGGCGCGCCGGCATGCATCACGCCTGTCACATCGGACGATGTGAGCGCGCCGCGCACGCCGGGCAGCGCCAGGGCCGGACCGACATCGAGACGCGTCACGCGACCACTGGCGATTGGTGCGCGGACGAACGCGGCGTGGAGCATCGCCGGCCGCACCATGTCGGCGGTGTACCGCGCACGGCCCGTCACCTTTTCCAGCGCATCCATGCGCGGTACACGTTCGCCCACGATACCCAGAAGCTCATCGTCGCCCCATGGAACCGGCTCGAGGTCGGGGAGCTCGACGATCTTGAGCTCCTCTCGACCTTCGATCTCCACTTTCGTGGCGACGAAGCGCTTCTGCGGAGTGCCGCGTTCCTGGCCGGATCCCGCAGGAAGTGTTTCTGCGCCCGGCTCCGAGTCGTGCCCGGGAAGCTTGCCCTGTGCCGGCCTCGAGGTGCGCTTGCGAGCAGCCATCTAGCGAACGCCGTCCGGCGACGCGTCTGCGCGCATCGCAAGTGCCGCCGCCTGCACGGCCCGCACGATCTTGGGATAGGCACCACAGCGGCAGAGGTTGCCACTCATGCCGTCCCGGATCTCGTCGACCGACGGTGAGGGATGGCGCGCCAGCAGCGCCACTGCCGCCATGAGCTGGCCGGGGGTGCAGAAGCCGCACTGGAGCGCATCGTGCTCGATGAACGCGCGCTGAAGCGGATGGAGCGACTGGCCCTCGGCAAGTCCCTCGATTGTCGTGACGGCGTGGGAGGCGCAGCCCGCCGCGAGGGTGAGACAGCTGTACGCCGCGCGCCCGTTCACCAGCACGGTGCACGCGCCGCATTCCCCCCGCGCGCATCCGAGCTTCGTCCCGGTGAGCTGGAGTTGCTCGCGCAGGACGGCGAGCAGGGTCTCGTGGCCGTGAACGACCACCTCGTGCTCCCGCGCATTGACCGTCAGCCGCATGGTGTGCTCGCTCCCGGGTTCCTCCGCCCCTCGCGCGGGCGATCCGTTGTCGCTTCCGAGACTGGCATTATCTTAGCCGTAGCGCGAACACACCGCATGATCTTCCGAGGCGAGCATGCCCTACGTCATCACCGAAGCCTGC
>JBDSSY010000065.1:0-17333 GCA_039928585.1 Gemmatimonadaceae bacterium
AGCGCGCTGCCACCCGGCACGCGCGCCGCATCGGCGCACTCGAGGATCATGCAGCCCAGCAGGCGCATTTCCGCCTTGAGCAGCCCGTGCGCGTTGCTGGTCTCGGTGCTCTTGAACGTGTTGGAGCACACGAGCTCCGCCAGGCGGTCGGTCTTGTGCGCCGCGGTGCCGACCACGGGCCGCATCTCGTGCACCACGACGTCGTGCCCGCGTTCGGCGAGCTGCCACGCCGCTTCCGATCCGGCGAGACCGCCACCGATGACGATTACGGGAGAGGGCATGCCGAAAGCTAGCGGTGAACCGTGAACGGTGAACGGTGAACCGTGAACCGTCACACCGACTGTGAACCGGTTCGCTGCCGTTACGGTTCACGGTTCACGGTTCACGGTTCACAAGCGTTGTCAGTTGTCAGCCCGCCAGCGCCGCCACGTCTTCGGGCGTCTCCGGGGCCGGCGCCACATCCCACTCGTTGCCGCACTTGAGGCATTTGCGGAAATCGCCGCGCGCCTTCGTGAACTTCATCTCTGCGCCCAGGTACGCGCAGTCCGGACAGCGTTCGGCGATGGGCTTGTTCCACGCGACGAACTCGCACGTCTCGTTGCTGCACGCGTAGAACGCGGTGCCGCGCTTCTTCGAACGGCGCTCCACCAGCTCGCCCCCGTCCATGGGGCAGAACACGCCAGTGGGCATGGAGCGCGTGCCGCGGCACTTGGGGAATGTGCTGCAGCCGAGGAACTCGCCGCTCCGTCCCTGACGCACCACCATCATCTGCCCGCAGAGATGACAGGGAATATCCGTCATCTTGGGCTTCGCCTTCTCGCCCTTCATGGGACGCGTGTACTTGCACGTCTTCGGATGGTTTTCGCACGCGAGGAACGGCCCGAAGAAGCCGCCGCGCGGCTCGAGATGCCCGCCACAATCCGGGCACCGTTCCGTGGCCAGCGCCGACAGGTCGTGCGCCTCGGCGATGAGCGCGCCGAGCTGCACGTCCTTGAGTGACTTGTCGAACGGACCCCAGAATTCCTTGAGCACCGCGCGCCAGCCGAGCGTGCCCTCCTCCACCTTGTCGAGCTCCAGCTCCATGCCGGATGTGAAGTCGACGTTGAAGATGCCGGGGAACTGCTTCACCATTACGCGCTCGACCTGATCACCGAGCTCGGTGGGGAAAAAGCGTCGCTGCTCGAGGTTCACGTAGCGGCGATCCGCCAGCACGCTGATGATGCTCGCGTAGGTGGATGGGCGTCCGATGCCGAGCCGTTCGAGTTCCTTGACGAGGCTCGCCTCGGAAAAGCGCGGCGGTGGCTCGGTGAAGTGCTGCGACGGCGTGACGGATTGCACCGGGACGTTTTCGCCCACCTCGACGACGGGTAGCGCCTGCTCGTCCTCGAGCGCCTTGGAATCCCCCTCTTCCCGCGCTTCGCGATACAGCGCGAGAAAGCCCTGGAACTTGATGATGCTGCCGGTGGAGCGGAACAGGTACGAGCGCCGCCCGATGTTGGGCTGCTCCTTCGCGGCAATGTCGAAGTCGACGGTGGTGGTATCGAACACCGCGGGCGCCATCTGCGACGCCATGAAGCGCTGCCAGATGAGCTGATACAGCTTGAACTGATCGGGCGAGAGAAACTTGCGGATGTCGTCCGGCCGGCGCGTGGGATCGGTGGGACGCACGCTCTCGTGCGCGTCCTGCGTGTTCTTCGCCTTGCTCGAGCCGTACAGTTGCAGGCCGCTCGCGAGGAATTCCTTGCCGAACAGCACGCGCAGGTAGTCCTGCGCCTGCGTCGCCGCACTCTCCGCGATGCGCGTGGAATCGGTGCGCATGTAGGTGATGAGTCCCACCGCGCCCTCCGGTCCGACGTCGATGCCCTCGTAGAGATCCTGCGCCACGCGCATGGTGCGCTTGGATCCGAACGACAGCTTCTTCGCCGCTTCCTGCTGCAGCGTGGACGTCGTGAACGGCGCCGAGGGATTCTTGCGACGCTCGCGACGCTTCACGTCGGTGACGCCGAATGTCGTGCGGCCCTTCAGATCGTCGAGGATGCGCGTCGCTTCGGCCTCGTTGTGGATCTCCGCTTTTTTTCCGTCGATCTGATGGAGCTTGGCCGTGAAGCGCTGGCCCGACTTGTCGAGCAACGCTTCCACGGTCCAGTATTCCACCGGCGTGAAGGCCTTGATCTCACGCTCACGCTCGACGATCAGTCGCAGCGCCACGGTCTGCACGCGACCGGCCGAGATGCCCTTCTTCACCGTCTTCCAGAGCACCGGGCTGGCCTTGTAGCCGACAAGCCGATCGAGCACACGACGCGCCTGCTGCGCCTCCACCTTCCGGTCGTCGATCACGCCCGCCTGCTGGATGGCGAGGTTGACGGCGTCCTTGGTGATCTCGTGGAAGAGCACGCGCCGAATGGGGACGACGGGTTGACCACGCTTCGGCTTGATCTGCTCCGCCACGTGCCACGCGATGGCTTCGCCTTCGCGATCCGGATCGGTGGCGATGAAGATCTCCCGCGAGTCCTTCGCCGCGCTCTTGAGATCCGCGATGGTTTTTTCCTTGCCCGGGATGGGGACGAGCTCCGGCTCGAATCCATGCTCGATGTCGATGCCGAGCTTCTTCTCCGGCAGGTCCATGATGTGACCCACCGTCGCACGGACGCGGTACGCGCGGCCGAGATACTTCCCGATCGTCTTCGCCTTGGCTGGCGATTCGACGATGACGAGCGACGTCGTGCCTGCCGGCGCGGCGGGGTACTCCTCCTGTGCAGCGGCCGCCTTGCGTCCGCGCGCCGGCGTCTTTGTCGCGGCGGTGCCCTTGGCTGTGGTCTTTCTGGCCGCGGTCTTCTTCGCCGCGGCTGTCTTCGTAGTCTTTCGTGCGGCCATGTCTTTAGTGTACGGTCTGGGTATCCGACGCGGAGCCGGGATCGTCGAAGCCGGATCCCTCCATCATGGAGCGCAGCTCGTCGAGCGCAATGCGCCCATCGAACTGCATCATTGCCCGCTCGATCACCTGCTCGAGCTCCGCCGGGTCGAGCGCGCCGGCACCGGTGAGCGCGAGGAGATGGCCCCATGCCTCGGGGGCGAATCGTCCTCGCTCGTGCGGTCCCAGAACGCGCATGGTCAGGTCTCCTGTGCAACCGCCGGCGCAATCTGAAGGACTGCGTGCACCCGGCGGCATCGTGACGCTTCGTACGACATCGAACCAGCGACGGCGGCCCGATTCAACCGTCCGGAGCGGGGGGTGCCCCGCGATCCGCCAGTCGCGACGCCGCGGCCAATGCCACCGGCGATACTCGCTCTAAGGTAGTGGGCACGTCAACCGGCCGGACGTGGAATGTCGGAATCAGCGCGATCGCCCCCTGCCGAGCAGCTCGACGATGCGATGCGTAACTCCATGTGGATCAACATGATCCACATTCACCACGATGTCCGCGGACTCATAGACCAGGATGCGTGCCGAGAGGAGGCGATCAAGCTCCCCCTTCGGGTTGGGTCGGTTCAGCAGCGGCCGGCTGGTAGCCGAGGCGCCCATGCGCTGAAGGGCGATCGCCGAGCTGATCTTGAGGTAGATCATCCGTGCCGGGGGTCGCAGCAGAGTCAGGTTGTCAGGCCGAGCGACCCATCCGCCACCCGGCGAGAGCACCATGCCGCCGAACTCCGTGAGCTCCACGGTCAGGGAGTGTTCGAGCTCCCGGAAATGCGCCTCGCCCCGCTGGCCGAAGATATCGGCGATGGGCATCGCTTCGCGCCGCGCGATCTCGCTGTCGAAGTCGAGCAGTGGCCGACCGAGCTCGTCGGCCAGCAGTGCTCCTACGGTGCTCTTCCCTGCCCCTGGCAGCCCGACGAGGATCAGGTGGGGGACTGACGGGTCAGCGGCCGAGACGTCCAGCGACGTGAGAAAGGTAGCCATCGAGATTCCGTTGAATTTCGGTCAGCGAGTCGCCCCCGAACTTCTCCAGCATCGCATCAGCCATCACCAGCGCGGCCATCGCCTCGGCGATCACGCCCATCGCCGGTACGGCGGTTACGTCGCTCCGCTCCGCCGCCGCCCTGGCCGTGGATCCATCGGCGACGTCGATGGTCCCTAGCGGCTTCATGAGGGTGGAAATCGGCTTCATGGCGACGCGAACCACCAGTGGCTCGCCCGTCGTCATTCCGCCCTCCAGGCCTCCGGCGCGATTCGTCGTGCGCCGGGCATTACCTGCGCGCGTACGCCCTGGCGCCAGCTCGATCTCGTCGTGCACCGCGGCGCCGGTGACTCTGGCGGCGCCGAATCCCAGGCCGATCTCCACGCCCTTCACCGCGGGAATCGACATCATCGCGGCACCAAGGCGCCCGTCGAGCTTCCTGTCCCAGGAGACGTGCGAGCCCAGCCCCACGGGGAGCCCGTCGACGACCACCTCGCAGATGCCGCCGAGGGTGTCGCCGGCGCGCTTGGCGGCATCGATGCGCACGATCATTTCGCGCTCGGCCTCCTGGTCGAGGGTGCGGAGCTGGGATTCGTCGGCGGCGGCGTTGAGGGGATCCGGCAAGACGTCCGGCCGTCGCGCGTCGACCCCGCCGAGGTGGACGAGATGGCTGCCGACGGTGACGCCCAGCTCGCGAAGCAGCCGCCGCGCCACGGCGCCGGCGGCCACGCGGGCCGTCGTTTCGCGGGCCGAGGCGCGCTCGAGAATGTCGCGCGCGTCGTCGCGGTCGTACTTGAGGAGGCCGGTGAGATCGGCGTGACCGGGCCGTACGCGAGTCACGGCCCGGCGGCGAGGTGTGCCGTCCGCATCGCCCGCGTGGGGCGCGGGGTCCATGATTTCCTGCCAGTTCGCCCAGTCGCGATTGCGGATGAGCATCGCGATCGGGCTACCGATCGTTTCGCCTGCGCGCACACCGGAGAGGAATTCCGCCGAGTCCCGCTCGATCTGCATGCGTCGCCCGCGGCCGTACCCCTGCTGGCGCCGGGCGAGCTCGCCGTCGACATCGGCGGCGAGCAGGGGCACGCCGGCCGGCATCCCCTCGAGGATGCTGACGAGCGCCTGTCCGTGCGATTCGCCAGCCGTGGTGAAGCGGAGCATGAGTGCAGCGAGAGGGTGAAACGACAACGAGCCCGGCGGTGCGCCGGGCTCGCTGTCGTCAATCTACCCGGATCAGGGCATCAGGTCATGGTCCTGCCTTGATGTCCGCGGCGGTCACGTCGATCACGACGAGCCCCTTGGACGAGATACCGAACAACTTGAGCACGATCGACGGATCGTCGCCCGGGAAGGGCAGCGACGCGCGGAGCGGACCGGAGAGATTCAGCTTGGTCGTGAGCGTGCCGCGGCTGGTGAAGTAGGCTACGTCCACCAGATCCACCTGGCCGTTGTTGGAGGCGACGAAGGCCAATCGCTGCGCCATCGGCGTGTTGGTGCCATCGGCATCCGGATGGAACGCGATGCCCGCGCCCACGTCGAAGGTCGATGCGGTGCCCTGGAGTCGCTGTGTGAAGGGCTGCGCCACCGTGGCGAAGTATGCATCCACACCGTGCACGCCCAGCGTGCTGCCGTTCTTGTCGAGTGCCACACCGAAGAGCTGATCCGATGCGTTGTTCACGAGGTCGGCGACATTGAGGCTCGGCGACGCGTAGGAGTAGCGATCCGCCACGCTTCCATCGTCACGCAGCAGGAAGACGCGAGCGAAGGGCGACTTGTGTCCTTCACCGAAGGCGATCCACTGTCCGTTGCCGCTCGCTGCGGCGTAGGTCGTGTCGGTGAGCCCGATCGACGTCTCGTCGAGATTCACCTGGGCGTCCATGTCCGTGGTCGGTACGACCAGCCTGAGTGCCGCCACGGTGGCCGCAATACCACCCGCGCTGGTGGCGCAGAGCGGGGCGGCCGTCGTGCCCGACGCGTGATCGCAGAGCGTGAGCTCGTCGTTCGCCGGAGAAGCGGCCGGCGCCGGCGTGATGGATGCGCCGTCGATGTTCGCGATCAAGTACGAGTTCGGATCGCCGCCCTGCTTGGCGAACGCCAGGATGAACCGCTGGTCGGGCGCAGTGGCCGCGGGGTCGAGGTAGCGGATGGTGCCCTGAGTGGCCGCACTCGTCGGCCGCGTGGAGAGATAGATGCGGCCAGCGGTGCTCTGCTGCACGTACTGCGGACGATCGGAGAAGAGGATCGGGCCGACGATGGTGAGGCGAATCTTGCCCGTGGCCGCGTCGCGCGCCTCAGAGACCTTGTAGAGGAGCGAGATGCGGGTGACGATGCGGTTGGCGAGATCCTCCTTCATGCCGGAGGGCGTGGCCGCGCCGATGTAGACGCGGCTCAGGTTCGTACCGCCGGAGTTGGCGACGTACAGCGTATCCCCAGCGGGCGCGGTGCGTGACACGGCCATGCCCCACGGCTCCGAGCCGACGAAGATGCCTGTCGGGTCGAACGTCCTGGATGCCTGCTGCCACACTTCGAGGCGGCCGGACGAGAGGTTGGAGAGGAAGACATTGCCACGAGTACGGTCGACGACGAGGTCGGCGATCGTACCGGCGCGGGTGGTGGGCACCGAGTAGGTGCGACCATAGACGATGAGCGTGGAGTCGACGAACGCCGCCGCCGGATTCGGCTGCGACGCGGTGGTGCCGACCGGCACCGAGTAGCCGATGCGGCCGCCCATGTCATAGGCGAAGCTCACGACGGCGAGCTTCTTCCCCTGGATACCGGCCGCCAGGCTGACCGGCAGCTTGTTGACGACCGCCGACGGGAAGGGCGATGCCTGGGCGACGCTGTCGCGCTTCACGACCGCACCGGTCTGGTCGCGCATCTCGAAGCCGACGTAGGTGAGGCCATTCCCACTCGCGGAGACCGACACGGAGTCGATGACCTCGAGGCGAGGGGGAATGGATTGCGTGACGACCGGGCCCGGCGGGGCGCCCTGCCGGACGGCGATGACGAGCGGCGCCGTGGAGCCTGCCTGGCCGTCGACGTCCACCGAAATCGGGGTGATCGTGATGAGCCCCTTCGAGGGTGCGTTGGCGGGTACCATGACCGTGGCCGTCATGGTCACGTCCTTGCCCGGCGGGACGTACGTCTGCGTGATGATCGTGTCGATCGGCGTGATCCAGCCTGGCGCGCTCTGCATGCGGAAGCCGAGCTTGGACACGCCGAGGGGATGTGTCGCCTGGAGCTTGACGGTGAGACCGGCGGCCGCCGTGGCGCTGTCACCCTGCGCCGGTACCGGCGCAAGGAACCTCACCTTGGGGCCGGTGGCCATGCGAATGGCGATGCGCACCGTGTCGGTGAGCGCCGTCGGCGTCGCCGCGTCGGACAGGATGCCGGTGACGTAGAGCGAGTCGGCGGTCGTGTCCACCGGCGTCACCACTTTCAGGTAACGCGAGATGGTCGTGTCGCGGAGGCCGGGCGTGAAGCTGCCGGTGGCCGGCGCAGTGAGCGAGAAGTAGCGCGTGACGACGGTTTCCGTGCCGAGCGCGGGGTCGCCGCGCTTGGACTGGCCGATGAATGTCACGCGCGCGATGCCGATGTTGTCCTGCAGGCGCGCGGTGACGAGGAGCGAATCGCCGACGTTGAGGCGCGACCCGGCAACGGGCGCGATGAAGGTGAGCGTCGGCTTGCGGCCGTCGACCACCGTGAAGGTCTTCGTGGGATTGGGGCGCGAGAAGATGCCCGAGCGATCCGCAGCGAAACCGAAGATCGTGTAATTGCCCGTGAGGAGCGAATCCGGCAGCACCCACTTCCAGGTGGGCGGCGCGAAGATCGTCGGATTGGTGCCGGCAGCCACCGAGATGCTCTCGGCCCTGACCTGCACACTGTCGGTGGCCGAGATGCGCAGCACGCGATAGCCGACGTACCGGATGCCGGAGCTGTCGCTCGCCGTCACGCGAACGTCGAGCGTGTCACCGCCACTCAGGCCTGGCGCCGCCTTGCCCGACGCCAGTGTCACCTTGGGCGTGGTGGTATCGGAGATCGTGATGATCAGCGAGTCGGTGAAGAAGTTGAGCGAGGCGTCGGCGACCGTGGAGCGCACGACCACCTTGTCCCCATTCTGCAGGCCGCTCACGTTCACCGGCACGATGCGCTGGGTCGTCGCGAGGACGGGCTTCAGCGTGGCGGTATCGGCACCGATGACGGCCGCTCCATTGTTGATGGAGGTGTAGAGCGTCTGCACGCCGATGTTGTCGGTGGCGTTGACGGTCACCTTGAGCGGTGTGCCGACGTCCACCGTGTTGTTCGTACCGGCGGAGAGGGCGAACGAGATCGTCGGCTTCTCGAGGTCGCTCGGATCACCACCGCCTACCTGCGGCGTGGAGCTGGGACCGGCGACGTTGCGGGCGTCGCAGCTGGCGACGACCGCGACTGCGAGAATGAGCGCGGCGAACCGCGCATAATGTCGAATGGAGATCATGGTAGCTCCAGCGCGACTATCGCCGCGCCGCCTCAGGTGACTGCTGTCCTTCATCGATGATGTGGGGCGTGATGAGGATCAGCAGGTCGCGGCGGGTCTCGGTCCGCCTGGTGGTGCCGAACAGTCGGCCAATGAGCGGGAGATCGACGAGCAGGGGGATTCCGGACTTCGTGAGCTGTACCGTGGTCTGCGTGAGCCCGCCGATCACGACGGTCTGCCCGTCGGGCACGAGGAGCTCGGACTTGCTGCTGTTGTTGTCGATCAGCACGCCGTTCACGCCGAACGTGGCGCCCGAGTTGATGGTCTCGACGCGCATCATGATCTGGCGATTGTTGGTCACGCTTGGCGTCACGCGCAGGGTGACACCGGTCTGCACGCGCTCGACGGCGATGGGGCCCGTGAGCGACGTTCCCGCTCCACCAGCAGTGGGGACGAACGGAACCTGCGAGCCCGAGATGAGCTCGGCCGTGCGGTTGTTGAGGATCGTCACGCTCGGCTCGGCCTGCACGTCGAGCAGCGACACTTCCTGCAATGCGTCCAGGAAAGTTGAGAAATCGAAGTTGCCCAGCGCTGTGCTGTAGATCACGCGCAGTGCCGCGCCCGGCACGGAGCCGGAAGCGTTCGCAATGGCCGACACCGTGTTGCCGCCGAGCAATACGGTCGGCTCGTCGGCCGCCGTGCTGAAGTTGCCCGCGCTGTCGGCGCGCTGTACCACCTGACTGAAGAACTGATTGCGCGAGCCGAGGTCGTACTTGAGGCCCAGCGCTTCCAGGTCCGTGCGGTTCACGAGGATGATCTTCGCCTTGATGTTGACCTGCGGCTGGCGCAGGTCGAGCGTTTCGGCGAACGCGACGAGATCATCCACGCTGCCCGACGGCGCCGTGATGCTCACGCTGTTCGTGACTTCGTCGGCCGAGACGTTGCCGCGTCCGACGCAGGCGCCGGTGCCACCGCCGCCCGCCGTGGGACCACCGGACACCGAGGGCTGAGCCGGCGGCTGGCCTGCGGCGGAGGACGACGAACCCGAGCCGGAACGCTCGGAGGGGATGCACTGCAGCAGGCGCTGACGGAGCTGATCGCCGATGGCGGTGGCGCGCTGGTAGTTGAGGCGGACGACGCGCGTGACGAGCGGCTCGGTGGCCGCGCGGGACGCGATGCGGTCCTGGGTGTCGACGATGATGATGCCGTTCGCGTCTTCCGTGGCGGCGAGGCCCTGCGAGGCGAGAATGGCCTGGAGCGCCACGTCCCATGGTTGATCGCGGATCTCCGCGTCGACCTTGGCCGGCGGCACGGACGAGCTGGGGATGATGGTGCGACCGGAGAAGGCGGCGAACGCCGCGAGCACGTCGCGGATGTCGCTGCCCTGATACGTGACCGAGATGCGCGGCTGGGGCGAACGCTGCTGCGGCTGCGTGGACTGCTGCACCACCGTGCGCATCGGACGCGTGTCCTCGGCCGGCTCGGCGCGGGCGGCGGTTTCGGCTGCCCGCGCGGGCGGCGTCATGGCGGGAGCGACCGGGGCCGGTGTCGCGGCAGCGGGGCGTGCAGCCGGCGGCGCTGCGGCCACCGATGGCGCGGGCTTCGCAACGGCCGGTGCGGCGGCGGTCTTCGGTGCGGTCAGGCGATCGGCGAGGCGATCGGGTCCGGAGGCGAGCGAGGTCGCTGGCGCAGCGTCGCCCCCCATCTTCCAGACCGCGAACTGCGCGGCCGGCTCAGATGTGACGGCGACGTGCACGCGACCCGCGGTCCGCCAGACTCTGTAGGCTCGCTCGGCATCCAGATAGATGACGACGCGCACCGTGTTCCGCCGGAACTGCGAGTAGCGCACGTCGGTGACACCGCCGCGCGACACGCGGTCGTAGCCGTTCGGCGGCAGACCGATGGTCGCGTTGTCGATGTCGATCACGACGCGATCGGGTGCGGTCAGCGTGAACTCGCTCACCTTCACCGTGCCGGAGACGCCGACCACCAGTTCAGCCTTGCCGGCGACTGGCGCCACGGTGAGGGAGGTGACAACACCCTCGGCCGAGCGGGCGGACGCTGCGGGGGCGGATGCCCCAGCTGCAACGACCGCGGCAATCATGACCGCCAGGACTCGCTTCATCTAATCCTCGCCTTGAGTGAATCCGACAACATCAGAGAGTCCTGACGGCTGAGCCCGAACTCGTCGATCGTGAAAATCACGCCCTTCGGTTTGATCTGAGCGACGCGCATCCGGCCGAGTGGCATGCCGGTCTGCACGCGGTACTGCACGTTGGTGAGGACGTCGCGGAAGATTGCGACGCTGCGCCGACCCGACGGCTCGTACAGCACTCCGACGAGCTTGAGGTCCGACAGCAACGGACGCAGATCCTCGGTGAGGATGAGCGAGAAGAAGGGATCGCGCCGGCCTCCATCGCCGTAGACGAACACTTCCCGCGTGACTTGCGGTGCGACCGCGAGCGCGATGGGGACGGTCGTGGCCGGCGTGGCCGCAGCGACGCCGACGATGGGCTTCGCGCCCGGCTTCGGCGACGCTGCTGCCGGAGCTGGCGTGGCGGCGGGCGGACCACTGCGTTGCGGCACGGCCTGCCCGGTCTGCGCGGACAGCTGCTCGTTGGAGGCGGCAGCGGCGCGCTGGGCGGCCTGCCTGGGCGCATTGATGTTGGGGACGCTCTGCGCGCGGGCGACCGATGCTGCGGCCACGAACACGCTCACGACGACCAGCTGATGGTATCTCACTGCCGTTCTCCCGGCTTGCCTGGCTCGTCGCCGCCGGCACCCTTCACGCGCACCACCGGCACGGGAATGTTGCGGGCGACATAGGTCTGGATTTCGAAGCGCGCCTCGACCGGCTGCATGCGCGCGCGCTTGCCTGCGCCCGCGGGGCCCGCGACGGGCGCCAGCGTGAGATTGATCGGCGCGACGATGCGCTGGAGCGATCCGATGTTGGTGAGCAGCGTGCCGATCTGGTGATAGTCGCCACGCATGCTGAGACGGTACTTGTAGGCGTCGTACTGATCGCCGGCGAGTAGCGGAAGCGGCGTGACGTCGGCGATGTCGAGCCCGACGCGGCGCGCCGCGGTGCTGACCTGTTCGAGCAGCGCGGGCACTTCGTTCCCCGTGGGAACGAGACGCCGCATCACTTCCAGGTCGCTGTTGTAGCGGTCGGCCTCGGCCTTCAGATCCTGCGTCTTGCCCTGGGCGAGCTCGGACTTCGCCTGCTGGTTCATGACGACGAGTGAATCGACGCGCGCCTGACTCGTCGAGAGCTCGTCGTTCCTGGGGCTCCAGAGATAGTTGTAGTATCCGTAGCCGACCACGAGGGAGGCCACGATCACGAACAACATGTACTTGTCGCGGTCACGTGCGGGCAGGATCGCCATGGTCTACCTCACCGATACGGCCAGCGGGACACGACGCATCTGCGACGGCTCCGGGCGTGAATAGAGCATGTCCAGCTGGAACTGTGTGACTTCCTTTCCGTTGTCGTTCGCCCGTTCCGACTTCGCGAGCTGTACCTGCACGAGGAAGGGCGACGACTCGAGCTGCGTCATGAAGCGCGTGAGCGCCTGGATGTCGACCGTGTTGCCGACGACGCGGATGCGGACGGAATCGCGCGGTATCGCCGTCTGGAGCATCTTGCGGCGCTTGCCACCCTCCGTGGCCGGCGCTGCGGCGACGGTGGTCACGGCCTGCTGTCCCTGTCCGGCGCCCGTGAAGCCGAGCGACACGATCCAGGTGTACGGAGGCAGGGCGCGACTCACTTCGTCCATCACGTGCGGCCACACGAACCGATCGTCGTCGATCGCGCGAATCAGGTTGAGCGAGCGCAGCACGGTATCGCGCTTGGCCTCGGCCGTCTCGCGCTCTTTCAACACCGATGCGAAGCGCGTGGAATCCTGCACCGCGCGCTGGATCGCGACCTCGAGCTCCGACGCGCGGCTCGACTGTCGCATGTACAGCGTGCCGATCGCGGCGAGGGAGAGGACAGCGACCGCGACGCCGCCGATGAGCCATGGCTCACGGATGCGTTCGCGCATCGAGTCGATCCACGCTGAGACATCCAGCTTTGGCATCGACACGCTCGCGCCGCCACCACCGCCGCTCTTGCGGCCCTTTTTCTTCGTGCCCGGAAGAAGATTGATCTCAATCATTCGGCATCTCGGCTCATGCTCGCTTGCGCAGCGCCAACCCGATGGGAAGCATCAGGAGCGGTGCGACTTCATCGGTGACGAGACTATCCATCGCTCCGTCACGGATTCGCAGGTTGGCCAACGGGTTGGCCTGCTGCACCTGAAGGCGCAGCCGGTCGGCGAGGACATTGGTGAGGCCGGGAATTCGTGAGCCGCCACCACAGGTGAACACGGACTTGACCTGGCCGCCACTGCGCGACGAGGTGGCCAGGAATGCCGCGGCGCGTTCGATGCCGACGGCGATCTCTTCGCCACGACCTTCGAGCACCGCATCGAGATGCGGCGAGCGGTCGTAGCCCTGCAGCAGCTCCTGCGAATCGTCGGCGCCGAGCCCGCGCTCCCGCTGGAGATCTTCCCGAAACCGCCGGGTGCCGAGCGCGATGTCGCGGGTCAGGATCGGGATGCCGTTCTCGAGGATGTTGATGTTGGTGACTTCATGACCGATGTTCACGAGCGCCACGATGCCGTCCATCGCGTTCCGGTGATTCAGCTCGAAGGCGTTGTGCAAGGCGAAGGCGTCCACGTCCACCGTGCCGCCTTCCAGGCCGGCGTCGGTGAGCATTCGCATCTTGGACTCGATCAGCTCACGCTTGGCAGCGACGAGGAGCACGCTCATCTCCACGCCGTCGGCATCCGGGTCGAGGATCTGGAAGTCCAGTTCCACCGATTCCATGTCGAACGGCACGTGCTGCTCCGCTTCCCAGCGCATGAGCTCGCGCGCCTGTGCTTCCTTGACGCGCTCGATCTGGATCTTCTTGATGATGACGTCGCGGCCGCCGACGGCGGTCACGACGCTCTTCGTCTTCGCGGCATCGGCGGCGAGCAGCGCCGCCTGAATGGCCTCGGACACGATGCCGGGATCCATGACCTCGCCATCGACGATCGCATCCGCGAGCAGCGGAACGACGGCGACGCGAACCAGCTCCGGTTCCTTCTTGGAGTGGTCGATCACGGCAACCTTGATCAGTCCGGACCCGATGTCGAGGCCGACGGTGGTTTTGGAGCGACCGAACAAGGCCATGGGAAAGTTCGGAGAGCGAGGCACCGCCCGAGGAGGGAACTGCGGGGGCGGCGTTGTGTAGCGGTGGGAAGCGTTCGCAATGCATCACAGTGACCGGCGTCGGTCACTAACACCGAAAACACGACCGACCACGCCGATGGTAACAAGGGACGGACGCGCGGTGTGGCGTGCGTCACTGCGCGCCGGCCGGATGCGCGTGGGGAAGTACGTCGCATCGGACCGTCAGCGCCGGTCGGCGAGACTCCATCGGGCGAGCGGCGTCGGACGCACCAAACCGCCGGTGCTGTCGGTGAGCGCGAGACGTTCGAGGAGGAGCTGCAGACGCCGAATCGCGAGCGTCGCGACACCGTCTCCCACGCGCACGGTGACGTTCGCGGCATACAGCGACGGCGACAGTCGCTGCACGTTGGCACGTACGACGATGCGCGGGCCATCGGGACTGAGCGGCGGGATAGCGCGTTCGAGCCGGGCACCAATGGGGAGTGAGTCGGCCAGCAGATCCCACCCCTGCACCACGGTGCCGAGCGCGCGGCGCGCCTCGGCGTCCGCGCGAGCGACCGCGACGATGCTGCGCGTTGCTCGGGTCAGGTGTGCGGATGCCATGGCACTGCCGGCCAGCAGCGCCGTGCCGAGCAGCAACAGCCCGAGCGCCGCAACGAGCACGGCGCCACGGCGAGGGCGCGGGGGCGGGACCGAACCCGGGCCGATGTCGCGGCGCATCTAGTCGTCACGCGCGATTCCCCGCGCGCGCGCCAAGGCAATGTCCACGGAATCACGCACGATGCTGTCGCTCGTGAGGGCACGGACGCCCGCGGCGACGAGGACGACGAGGCGAAGGCGAGCGACGCGTGCGATATCCACGCCCTCGGGACCGATGGGCAATTGATTGCCGGCCGCGTCGAAGTATTGGAAGCCCGTGCGCGACTCCCCGGATCGCGTGACGAAGGGGCCGGCAATGGGTTGTGGCGCGGCGAAGCGCGCGGTGGCGTCGATCCACTCACGCATTCCGAGTTGCCAGCTACCGTCGCCGCTCCGGTAGAAGGCGTAGCGAACCTGCCGCGTGACCCTGAGCGGCGCACCGGACGGGACGCTATCGGTACCCGCCAGCCCGAGTCTGCGGGCCGGCCGCGAAGGCGCGGAGGTGATTCGACAGGGGGCGGTGACGCTATCCGACGAGGCGATACGCGCCGAGCGCCATCGCCTCGTGGAATCGCCGGGATACCACCAGACCGAGTCGCCCACCCTGGGGACGACGCCGTCAAGCGCACCGGAGGATTCGTCACCATCGCCGGCGACGATGGTGACGCCGATGCCGTCGTCGCACGCGACGCCGCGCGTTACCAGCGAGCGAAGCTGGAGCGCCGTGTCGCGCGCCTCGCCCGCCTGGAGATCTCCGGCCGATGCCGACAGGACGGAGAGTTCCGCTGCGAGGGCACCAGCGGCGCCACGCAGTTGCGCGTCCGTTGCGACGGACGAGCCGAGTGCCGCGCCGGTCCGTTGCTGCCGCAGCAGGACGGAGGTCGCGCTCCCGAGCACGATGGCGGCGAGCGTGAGCGCGACGAGCAACTCGACGAGCGTGACGCCAAGGCGAAGACGACGTGTTGCATGCATCAGCACACCAGCGCGCTCCGCAGCGTCAGCACACGCTGCCGGACGCCCGCCTGCCATGCGACGGAGGTCTCGACACTCGTCACGCCGTCCAGCGAATCCGCCACGATCCATCGCTCGCGCATGCCCGCGGCGGAGTCGGTGCCCGCGCTGGCGGTCGTGCAACCTGCCGCCGTAAGCCACGCCAGGCGACGATCGGCGTGGCGCACCGCGAGGCGCTCACGCGATGCCGAGTTCGCCGTGCGAAGGGCGAGCGCCGAGGCGCCGGCCATCGCGAGCAGGCCGGCGGCCACCAGCACCAGCGCGACCAGGACCTCGACCACGGTGAGACCGGGCCGCGCGCGGCGCGGGATCGCGCGGCATTTATCGGGTTGCGTGCGGCAACGAAGCATGCGGGGAGTATCGTGCTCCCTGCCCGATCATCCAGCATGAGAATCGCGCGCGTGTCATCCGTCGCACGCACGGCGCCGCCCGGGGTCAGGCGTCGCTACTCTCCGATGCCGTACTCCCGGATCTTGTAGAGCAGCGCGCGATGCGACAGGTCCAGCAGCTTCGCCGCCCGCGTGCGATTGCCACGCGTGCGCTCCAGCGCATCCGCGATGAGCACGCGCTCGAGCGCCTCGGTGCGGCGCTTCACAGAGAGATCGAGCGGCGACGGCGCCCCATTCGCGCCAGCGCTCGCGGGCGCGACCGCCAGGCCGTCGAGCTGCTCGATACCGAGCTGCGGCTGCTCCGTGAGCACCATCGCCCGCTCGATGACGTTCTCGAGCTCACGCACGTTTCCCGGCCACGGATACTCCATCAGCGCTCGCATGGCGGCCGGTGTCGCGCCCGCAATATCGAGCATCAGCCGCCGATTGAACCGATCGATGAAGTGCCGGACGAGCTCGGGCACGTCTTCCGTGCGCTCGCGCAAGGCGGGCAGATGAATTCGCACCACGTTCACGCGATAGTAAAGATCGGCGCGAAACCGACCCTCGGCCACATCGGATTCGAGGTCGCGGGCCGTCGCCGCGACGAGCCGGACGTCGACCGTGCGCGCCACACTGTCACCCACGCGGCGCACCTCTCCTTCCTGCAGCGCGCGGAGCAGCTTCACCTGCAGTGGCATCGGCAGCTCACCCAGTTCGTCGAGGAACAGGGTGCCGCCGTCCGCCTCCGCGAACAGCCCGTCACGCTCCGTCGTGGCGCCGGTGAAGGCGCCCTTGGCGTGGCCGAACAACTCACTCTCGAGCAGCGACTCGGGAATGGCGCCGCAGTTCACGGCGATGAAGGGCAGCGAGGCGCGAGGGCTCGCGCGATGGATGTATCGCGCCACCAGCTCCTTGCCCGTGCCACTCTCACCGGTCACCAGCACGGTGGACGGATGGCGTGCCACCTTCTCCGCGAGCGCGAGCGCGGTCGCGAGAATGGGGCTTCGACCCACGATGCCTGAGGGGGCACGCATCGCGTCGAGGGCCACGTGCAGTTGCGCGACGGTGCGCTGCAGCTGCTCGCGTTCGATGGCCTTGCCGACCACAAGCAGCACCTGGTCGGCACGAAAGGGCTTGGCAATGAAGTCGTAGGCGCCGCGCCGGATGGCCTCGAGCGCCGCTTCGTCGTCGCCGTAGGCGCTCATCATGATGACCAGCGCCGTGCCACCCTCGGCCTTGTGCCGGTCCAGGAAGGCGAGGCCGTCCATGCCCGCCATGCGCACGTCGCACAGGATCAAGTCGGCGGGCGAGGCGGCGAGCAACTCGAAGGCGGACGCGCCATCGCTCGCGGCACGAACCTCGTGACCTTCCGCCTGGAGGATGAGCGTGAGCGTGTGGCGGAGACCGAGTTCGTCGTCGACGACGAGGATCTTCATGCGCGCCACGGCTCCGTCGTCGTCGCGCCCGCAGCGAAGTCCTCGTCAGTCCCCGCATCGCCAACGATCCGGCTGCCCGTGAGCGGGAGAAAAAGATGAAGCGCCGCTCCCCCCTCCCGCGCTCGCTCGACCCAGACGATGCCGCCGACATTCTCCACGCTGCGCGCCACGATGGCGAGTCCGAGCCCCGTGCCCTTGCCAGGCTCCTTCGTGGTGAAGAAGGGATCGAAGATGCGATCGGCATCGGCGTCGGGCACACCGGTCCCCGAGTCGGCGACGATGATCTTCACCACCGAGTCCGCCTCGC
>JBDSSY010000066.1:0-10891 GCA_039928585.1 Gemmatimonadaceae bacterium
CCACCGAATTCGTGAAGAAGGCGCTGCCGAACGAATTTTGTGTGGCGTTCTGCGAGGTGCTTCCGACGTACCCCGCCGGCGTGATGGAGAACTCGTCGTAGCCTCGAAGCGGTTCCCCGTACTGCACTCCGCCGAGCGAGAACTTCTGCGAGACGTAGAATCCGCCCACATTGCCGAACACCGCACCGGCCCGCGACTTCAACGCGAGCGCGAGGGTGATCGGCTCACTGCCCAGGGCACCGCCGCCGAACTGCGCGAGGGTAGCATAGTGCTTCATCTCCCCGGTGTAGCGCGTGTACTGGGCGCCGCCGAAGAAGCCGTTCACCTGCGCCGACAGGGTCTGGTTGCCGCCATCGGTCGGGAATGGCAAGCCGACACGCGTGTCATGGTCGAAGTTCGCCCCCAGCGTGGACCGCGCACAGGTGACGATGCGGCAGTTGATCGTGCTCGTCAGCGAGTTCGCGCCCCCGCCGTAGTTCACCCGCTCGGCACCATACGACAGGAACAGCCGGGAGAATCTCGACCCGAGCACGGGAAAGCCGACCTGTAGCTGTCCGCCGACGCGCGTCTGCCGGCCGACGTTGCTCACGTAGTAGCGGGTCTGCGAGTGATAGGCCGTCACCGTGCCCGAGATCTGCGATTCGCGGATGAACGGATCGGTGTAGCTCAGGCTGAAATCGTTCACGTACTGCCCGAACTGCCAGTTGAGAGCGCCGCGCTTGCACAGCCCAAACAGGTTGGGCTGATCGAACCCGATGAAGCCACCCACGCCATTGCCCTGGCCGACAGACGCACCAAAGTTGACGTTGCCGGTGCGTTTCTCCTTCACGCGGAAGATGACGTCCACGTCGCCATTGTCGTTCGCGGTCTTGGTATCGGGCGGGGACAGCGGCGTTTCGAAGAAACCGAGGTTGCCGATGCTCTGGTAGCTGCGGATGAGCGCTTCACGGCGGAACACGTCGCCAGGCACGACAAAGATCTGGTTGCGAATGCACGATTCGGACGTGATGTCGTTGCCGAGCACCTCCACGCGATTCACGATGGCTGGCTGCCGCTCGTCCACCTCCCAGCGGAGGTTGACCGTCGGCGCGCCATCGGGCCCCACCGTACGCTGCACGACCGGTCGCACGTTCGCGTAGATGTAGCCCTCGTTCGCATAGGCCTCACCCACGCTCCGCGTCGCCTCGTCCCATCGCGCCTGATCGAAGTAGAGCGCGTCGTCGTTCTTGCGCCCAGTGCGCAACAGTCCCTTCACTGCGCCGGTAATCGTCGTTGGACGCTCGCCGAAGGGGTAGTATCGCGCGATGTCTTCGTTCGAGAAATGACGGCTTCCCGTGACCTCGAAGGTGCCGATCTTGTAGCGCGGCCCTTCCTTCACGGTGATGTCGACGAGCGCCTTGCCGCGCGCGCGGTCCACCTTGAGCGTATCCTTGAGCACCTGCGCGTCGATATACCCCTTCTGCGCGTACAGCGCGGGAATTTTCTCGCTCACGTCGGCGGCGTACTTGTCGGCATCCAGCTCGCCTTTCCGGAGCCAGAGAAAACCTTCGGGCTTCGTGGTCATCGCCGCAACGACGGACCGGTCCGAGACACCCCGATTTCCCTCGATCGCCACACCGGACACGGCGAGCCGGCGTCCCTCATCCACCCGGAAGAGCAGATCCACCTGACCGTTCACCACTGTGGTTTCCGGCTTCACGCGGGCGAGATAGTAACCAGCCGCCTGATACAACGAGTCGATGCGCTGGACGGCACGCGCCACCTGCGAGGGATCGACGGCTCGGCCGACAAGCAGATCCACCCGGTCGCGAACGTCGTTGCGCGAGAGCCTGTCCGTGCCGGTGACGTCCACGTTGCGCAGGAGCATGCGCTCCCGGAGCGTGAACACCAGGTCCGCCCGCGCTCCGCCTGATTCCAGTTCGCAAGCGGCCTGCACGTCCTCGAACTGTCCAAGCGCATACAGCGCCTTGATGGCGCGGTCGATCACGCGGTAATTCATCGCGCCCGGCACGAGCCCCGTCTCCGACCGCAAGGTCGCATCGGAAGTACGCGTCGAGCCGCGGAAAATGATGGAATCTGGTGCGGCGCAGCGGCCCGCAACGGCGGTGTCCTGCGCGCGCGCCGTCGCCCCCAAGCTCAGCAGGGCGACGGCAACACAAAAGAGTCGAGGCATCACGACAATATACACGGAAGAAGGCCGGCAGGGTCCCCGGAGTTGGACCCTGCCGGCCTTCTTCTGGTTTCCCTGCCGACCGATCAGGTGTTCGACGCGCTCGACATCACCTTGAAGTCCAGCTTGCTCCCATCTGCCGAGGCGTCGGCCTCGATCTCGTCGCCCTTCGTGAACTCCCCGAGCAGGATCTTTTCGGAGAGCGGATCCTCGATGAACTTCTGGATCGACCGCTTGAGCGGCCGCGCACCGTACGCTTCGTCGTAGCCATTCTTGACCAGCAGTTCGGTGGCTGCGTCCGTGAGCTTGATCGTCAACTCATCCTCGGCCAGCCGCTTCCGCACATCCTTGAGCAGGATCGAGACGATCTGCGTGATGTGCTCGCGATTGAGCGGATGGAACACGATCACGTCGTCGAGCCGGTTCAGGAACTCCGGATTGAAGACCACCTTCAGCTCCTCCTTCACCTTCTCCTGCATCCGCTCGAACGACTGCACGCTATCGCCCGTCGTGAAGCCGAGCCCCTTGCCCTTCGTGATGTCCCGGGCCCCGACGTTCGACGTCATGATCACGACGGTGTTCTTGAAGTCGATCTGACGGCCGTAGTTGTCGGTCAGATGGCCTTCGTCGAGCACCTGCAGCAGGATGTTGAAGACGTCGGGATGCGCCTTCTCGATCTCGTCGAGGAGAATCACCGAATACGGCTTCCGACGGATCGCCTTGGTGAGCGTCCCCGAATCCTCATATCCCACATAGCCGGGCGGCGCGCCGATCAGCCGCGAGACAGAGAACTTCTCCATGTACTCGCTCATGTCCACGCGAATGAGCGCGGACGCGTCGGCGAAGAGGAACTTGGCCAGCGAGCGCGCGAGCTCCGTCTTGCCGACGCCCGTGGGTCCGCTGAAAATGAAGGATCCGATCGGCCGATTGGGGTCCTTCAGCCCCGCGCGGCTGCGCCGGATCGAGCGGCTGATGGCCTTGATGGCCTCGTCCTGCCCGATCACGTTGCGATGCAGCTCGTCTTCCATCCGAAGCAGGCGACTGGTCTCCGCCTCCTGGAGACGCGTCACGGGGATGCCCGTCCACCGGCTGACGATGAACGCGATCTCTTCCTCACCCAGCACCGGACGGTGTGACTGCCGGCGCTGCTCCCACTCTTCCTGCTTCTTGCGGATGTCACCCTGGATCTCGCGCTCCTTGTCCCGGAGCGACGCGGCCTTCTCGAAGTTCTGATCGCGGACCGCGGTTTCCTTGTCCGTGTTCACCTTCTCGAGATCAGCCTTCAGGGCGGCAACCTCCGGCGGCGGCGCCTGTGCGGCGAGGCGTGCGCGAGCGCCGGCCTCATCGATGACATCGATCGCCTTGTCGGGCAGGAACCGGTCGGTGATGTAGCGCTCCGACTGTTTGGCCGCGAGCAACAGTGTGGCGTCGGGGATCGTCACCTTGTGGTGATCCTCGTACTTCTTGCGAAGGCCCTTGAGGATCTCGACCGTTTCATCAATCGACGGCGGATCGACGACCACCGTCTGGAAGCGGCGCTCGAGCGCTCCGTCCTTCTCGATGTACTTTCGATACTCGTTGAGCGTGGACGCGCCCACACACTGAAGCTCGCCGCGCGCGAGCGCCGGCTTCAGCATGTTCGACGCGTCGATCGCGCCTTCAGCCGCACCGGCACCAACGAGGGTGTGCAGCTCGTCGATGAACAGGATGATGTTCTTGTTCTGCGCGATCTCGTTCATCACCGCCTTCAACCGCTCCTCGAACTGGCCGCGGTACTTCGTGCCGGCGATGACAGCCGCCATGTCCAGCGAGAGCACCCGGTTATCGCGGAGCGACTCCGGACATTCGCCGTTGGCGATGAGCTGCGCGAGCCCTTCCACGATCGCGGTCTTGCCCACACCAGGCTCGCCGATCAGGACGGGGTTGTTCTTCTTGCGGCGCGTGAGCACCTCCATCACGCGCTCGATCTCCTTGGCACGACCAATCGTGGGATCGAGCTGCCCCTCCGCCGCGAGCTGCGTCAGATCGCGACAGAAATGATCGAGCGCCGGCGTCTTCGACTTCTTCTCGCCCTTGGGCGCCGCCGGCGTGGGCGGGGCACCAGCCGCCGCCTGCGCGCCACCCTGCTGCTGCGGCATTTCCGTGCCGAGAATGCGGAGCGTCTCTGCGCGTGCGGCCTCGAGATTTACCCCAGCGTCGGTGAGCACCTGCGCGGCGATCCCCTTCTCCTCGCGGAGGAGACCCAGCAGCAGGTGCTCCGTGCCGACGTAGGAATGGCTGAGCTCCCGCGCTTCACTCATCGCGAGCTCGAGCACCTTCTTGGCGCGCGAGGTATACGGAAGGTCCGGACCGGTCGTCTGCGCGGCCTTTCCCTTCTTGACCGTCTCCTCGATCTTCTGCTGGATCTCGTCCAGCTCCACGGAAAGGTTCTGCAGGACCGTGGCGGCCACGCCCTCGCCCTCGCGGATGAGACCGAGCAGGATATGCTCGGTGCCGACGTACTCGTGATGGAGGCGGGCCGCCTCCTCGCGCGCCATCGCGAGGACCTTCCGCACCCGCTCCGTGAAGTTGTAGCCGTTCATACAGTCCCTCAGGACCCAGTGTGGACGTGCTGCTAACCGACGGCGCCCGCTTCATCCTCCAACGCCCTGCGCACATAGCGGGCGCGCGCGAGGTTGGTGTCGCTGTCCGTCAGCGTTCGTCCTTCCGCCGCCGACAGGTGCGCGGCCTGCGAAAAGATCAGGAGCTTGTTGAGGGTATATACACTGAGGCCGCGGATCAGTTTCAGTCCGACAGCCAGACGTACGCCGCTCAGGTAGTTCATCGCTTCGTCGAACGTGAGGCTTCGCGCGTAACGCAGCGTGCCATACGCCCTCCAGAGCTTGTCTTCGATAATATAGCCCGCATCGCGGAGGAGGACACGTCGTCCTTCCTCTTCCCGCTCGATCACGTGACCCACGACGCGGATGAGTTGATCCAGCAGATCTTCCTCGGACCGCCCGAGCGTGGTCTGATTCGAGATCTGGAAAAAATTGCCCACCACTTCGGACCCTTCACCATACAGCCCACGATACGTCAGTCCCATCTGCTGCAACCCTGCCAACACCCGCCCGATCTCCTTCGTCAGCACCAATCCCGGCAGATGAATGAGTACCGAGGCACGCATTCCGGTTCCCACATTCGTCGGACACGCCGTGAGAAACCCGAACTCGGGATGATACGAGAAAGGGACCCGCGCACCGATCTCCCGGTCAATCCGGTCGAGGGCGGCGAAGGCGGCACGCAGCTCGAACCCGGATTGGAGCGACTGGAGACGCAGATGATCCTCTTCGTTGATCATGACGCTCAACCCGTCGGACAGATACACGGCCGCCCCGGACCGGAGCGGATGCTGCGCGTCGAGACCCGCCAGCTCCTTACTCACGAGATGTCGCTCGAACAGCATCGCACGCTCGCCCGGCCCCAGCTCGTCCACGCGCACGAGGAAGTGCTGCGGCAGGTCAGGCACCTGCTGCAGGGCGTCGCGCACCTGCGCCAGCACGCGCAGGCGTTCGCCATCGCGTGCGCGCCCGGTGAAGGCGAAGCCGTCCACGTTTCGCGCCAACCGCACCCGGGTGGACAGCACCACATCGGAGTGCGCTCCGGAGGCATCCAGCCAGCGCACGCCACCATCAGGCAGCAGGGACAGGTCGAGCGTCATTCAAGCACCCGGATCCGGTCGCGCAGCTGCGCCGCGACCTCGAATTGTTCCTGATCGATTGCCCGCCGCAGCTTGTCGCGCAATTCGCCGAGCACGGATGCCTTCTCCAGTACATCGTCCTTGGGTGCGCGATACGTCCGCCCGATATGGCGGGGACTGCCGTGGACACGGCGCAGGAGCTCGCGCATGCTGGTCTCGAACGTCGAGTAGCAACGCGAGCATCCCATGCGGCCCGTCGCGCGAAAATCTTTCATCGTGAGGCCGCAGAACGCACATTTCCCGGCGTCGGCACTTGCCGGACCGGACTGCTGCTGCACCGCCTGGAGGAACTCTCCCAGCGGATGCTTTGGTGTAGCGACCGTGGTCTCGACGCCGCGTTCGGCCGCGCACTGCTCGCACAGATGCAGCTGCCGGACGGCGTTGTTCTCGATCGTCGTGAGATTGACGACGGCGTCGCGCTCGTGACAGTTGTCGCAGACCATCAGCCGACGACCTCCGCCTCGTCCACCGGTGCCAGCTTGCCGTCTTCGAGCTGCAGCACGCGATCCGCTCTGGCCGCGAAGGCACGGTTGTGCGTCACCACGACCACGGCGATCTCCATCTCGCGCGCGAGCTGCACGAAGAGGTCGTGCAGGCGCTCGCTGTTCTGATGATCGAGATTCCCGGACGGCTCGTCGGCGAGCAGGATCTGTGGCTCGGCGGCGAGGGCCCTCGCCACGGCGCTGCGCTGCTGTTCTCCCCCAGAGAGCTCGCTCGGACGATGCTGCACGCGGCCGGCCAGCCCCACGCGGTCGAGCAGCGCGAGGGCTCGGTCACGCGCCCTCGCTTCGTCCATGCCGCCGATGCGCAACGGCATCATGACGTTCTCCAACGCCGTGAACTCGCGCAGCAGGTGATGAAACTGAAAGACGAATCCCACGGTGCGATTGCGCAAGGCGGAAATGGCGTCGTCGTTCATGCCCGCCAGCGGCCTGCCGCCGATCAGCACACGTCCCGCCGTCGGTCGGTCGAGCGCGCCGAGCAGATGGAGCAATGTGCTCTTCCCGGCGCCACTCGCGCCAACGATGGCCACCATCTCGCCGCGCTCGACCTCGAGATCCACCCCGTCGAACACCGTGATCACGCCGCCGTCTCCCCCGACATACGTCTTCGTCAGTCCCTGCACCGAGAGCACGCTCATTCGCGCATCGCCTCCACGGGAAGGAGGCGAGAGGCCTGCATCGCCGGGTAGATCGTGGCGAGCGCGGCGATCACCAGACTGGCGACCGCGGTGAGCGCGATGTCCAGCGGCTCGCGCGCCACTGGCAGGTGATCGATGAAATAGACCTGCGGATCCAGGGGAATCAGCTTGAAGTGGTCGAGCGCCACCGCCGCGCCAACCCCGAGCGCCAGACCAAGCACCGTACCCACGAGTCCGATGAGAAATCCCTGCGCCAGAAAAATGCGCCGGATCGAGGCGGCGGGCATGCCCATCGCCCGGAGGATCCCGATCTCCTTCGTCTTGTCGGTGACGACCATGGTCAGCGTCCCGACGATGTTGAACGCGGCGACGACGATGATGAGCGTGAGAATGAACGTCATCCCGAGCTTCTCGAGCTTGAGTGCCTGGAACAGTGAGTTGTTCTGCGACTGCCAGTCTTCGGTGCGATACGGGTAGCCGAGCGTGCGCGCCAGTCGCGCCGCGACGTCGGGCGCCGTCCAACGACTCGTTGTGCGCACTTCGAGCCCCGTGACGTCCGTGCGCAGGCCCGCCAGGTCCTGCGCCAGTTCGAGCGCGATGAACACGTACCCGTTGTCGTACTCGTACATCCCGGTATCGAAGACGCCTGTCACCTCGAGACGCACTTCGCGCGCGACCGGCGTGCCCGTCACCGGACTGACCTCGCTCCCGACGGTCGTCAGCGTGACCGAGTCGATACCGGGGTACACCCCGAGTCGACTTGCCAGCCGCGCCCCGAGCACGGCGCCTCGACGCTGCCCATCCGACGTCACGAAGCGGAAGTCGCCCCCCGTCGCGTGCGAGCGAATCGACGTCACCGGCGGGCCGCCCTGTCCTTCCGGCACGATGCCCATCACGTACGCGGCGTCGCTGTACTTGTGTCCCGCCCCGACGAGCGCCTTGGTCAGCACGAACGGCGCAGCGGCCACCACGTCCGGCTCCTTGCGCACCGTCTCGAGCACGGGCTGCCAGTCCTTCAACACCATGTCGGACCCATAGTTCAGCACGCGCACGTCGGGACTGCCGATGAGGATCTTTTCCCGCAGGTCGTTCTGCAGTCCGGTCATCACGCCCATGATGACGATGAGCGCACTGACGCCGATCACCACGCCCCCGATCGCGATGACGCTGATGAGCGACAGCAGCTTCGATCCGCGTCGGCTGCGCAGATACCGCCAGGCGATGGCGATCTCGAGGCGGCTCATTCGGCCCGCATCGTCGGGAAGAGAATCACGTCACGAATGTGCGCCGTGTCGGTCAGGTACATGACGAGCCGGTCGATGCCAATGCCCACCCCGCCCATCGGCGGCATGCCGTATTCCATCGCGCGAAGGTAGTCCTCGTCGACACCCGTTGCCTCTTCGTCGCCGGCCGCTCGCAGGCGCGCCTGCGCCTCGAACCGCTGCCGCTGGTCGATCGGGTCGTTGAGTTCGCTGAACGCATTCGCCAGCTCCCGACCTTTCGCGAACAGCTCGAAGCGCTCGGTGAGGGCCGGGTTACCACGCTTCGGCTTCGCCAGCGGCGAGAGCTCGACCGGATAATCGACGACGAAGGTCGGCTCCACAATCCTGCTTTCCACCAACGCGCCGAACAGTTCGTCCAGCAGCTTCGGCCGACTCATCGTGCTCGCGTGGTCGATCCCTCGCCGTTCGGCCTCCGCGCGCAGTTCGGCATCGCCGAGCGACATCGCATCGCGGCCCAATTCGGCAGTCAGCGACGCAACCCACTCGATCCGTCGGAATGGCGACCGCAACGCCGGCACCCGCTCGCCCATCCCTGACACGGCGCGCACCGCGTCGGCCGCATGCGTAATCAGCGCCTCCACGACCGACATCATCTCCTCGTAATCCGCGAACCCCTGGTAAAACTCGAGCATCGTGAATTCGGGATTGTGCGTGCGGTCGATTCCTTCGTTCCTGAAATCGTGACCGATCTCGTACACCCGGTCGAATCCGCCGACGATCAGTCGCTTGAGATACAGTTCGTCCGCGATGCGCAAGAACAACGGCATGTCGAGCGCATTGTGCCGCGTCGTGAACGGACGCGCCGCGGCGCCACCGTACAGCGGTTGCAGCACCGGCGTCTCGACCTCGAGGAACCCGCGTCCGTCCAGAAAACCGCGAATCGCCGACACGAGACGCGCGCGCGCGAGAAACACCGCGCGAACCTCCGGATGCACCGCGAGATCCGCATACCGCTGGCGATAGCGCTGTTCCGGATCGGCGAACCCCGAATGCCGGACTGTCACGCCATCCACGATCTCTTCCTTGCCGAACGGGAGGGGGCGCAGCGACTTCGCGAGCATCTCGACCTCCGTCACGCGAACGGTCACCTCGCCCGTCCGCGTACGCATGAGCCTTCCCGTCACACCGACCACGTCGCCCACGTCATAAAGCGCGAGCTGCGCGAACACCGCCTCGCCGAGCTCGTCGCGACGGAAATAGAGCTGGATCCGGCCGCTGGAATCAGCCAGGTGCGCGAACGACGTCTTGCCGTGTCCGCGCCAGGCCACCAGCCGACCCGCGACGCGCACCAGCGCGCCCTCCTCTGCACCGGCAGCGAGCGACGCGACGGCTTCCACCGCGTGGTGCGTTCGCTCGTACCCGTAGGCGAATGGCGTGATCCCCATCGCCACGAGCGCATCGAGCTTCTCACGTCGCGCCTTCTGCACGAAGTTGAGTTCGTCCGTCACGAGCCCGCCTCGGCGTCCACCAGTCCGGCCCCTTCGCCCCCCGTCTCCTTCAGGAATGCCTCGATGAAGGGATCGATTCCCCCGTCCATCACCTTCTGCACGTCCGGAATCTTGAGTTCGGTGCGGTGGTCGTTGACCATCGTGTACGGTTGGAACACGTAGCTGCGGATCTGGCTGCCGAACGAGACGTCCGACTTGTTCGCGTCCATCTCCGCCTTCTTGGCGAGCTGCTTGTTCAACTCGATCTGGTACAGCCGGTTCTTCAGCATCTTCATCGCGGTCGCCTTGTTCTTGCCCTGCGAACGCTGCGCCTGGGATGCCGTGACCACGCCGCTGGGAAGATGCGTGATGCGAACGGCCGAACTCGTCTTGTTGACGTGCTGTCCGCCCGCGCCGGACGCCCGATACACGTCGATACGGAGGTCCTCGTCGCGAATCTCGATGTTGATGTCCGTGTCGACCACGGGATAGATGAACACCGACGCGAAGCTCGTGTGCCGCCGAGCCTGCGCATCGAAGGGCGAGATGCGCACCAGTCGATGTACCCCGGACTCCGCCTTCAGGTATCCGTACGCGTACAGTCCCTTGATTTCGAGCACCGCGCCCTTGATCCCGGCCTCTTCGCCCTCGCTCAGGTCGACGATCTCGATCGCGTAGCCTTTTCGCTCGGCCCATCGGGTGTACATCCGCATGAGCATCTGCGCCCAGTCCTGCGCCTCGGTGCCGCCCGCGCCCGCGCTGATCTCCAGTTGTGCATCACGGAAGTCGTCCGGATGCGACAGGAGCGATCGCAGGCGGAACTCCTCCAGCTCGAGACCAATGCGTCCGATCTCCGTCTCGAGTTCGGCATCCATCTCCACGTCGGGCTCCAGGTCCAGCAGGTCGGCGAGTTCGCGCCCGCTCCGCGCTCGCGCCACGAGCGACTGGAAGGGGTCGACCCAGATCTTCAATGCCTTGACCTGCTGCACGACGGATTGCGCGTGCTCCTGATCGTTCCAGAAGTCCGTCGCGCCCATCCGCGTTTCCAGCTCCGTCAGTTCCTTCCGCTTGTGGTCGAGGTCAAAGGTACCTCCTCAGCTCGGCGAGCTGATCGTCGTACGAGGTCAACAA
>JBDSSY010000067.1:0-14971 GCA_039928585.1 Gemmatimonadaceae bacterium
ACGTCGCTGAACGTGCCGTCGCGGTTGTTCCGCTGCAGCATGTTGCGCATGAACTGGTGATGGTAGCCGTTCCGGATGCGCGCCCGGTACACGTCCCACCCCTCCGACATGCTCGTCGTCTTGAGACGCACGTCGTCGTCGGGCAACATGTCGGTGGTGTACACGTCTGGCCAGAGGTCGTTGTCGAGATCGGCGACGTCGAGCCCCATCGAGAAGTAGCTCACCACGGGCATCTGCTGGTCCAGCGTTTCGCTGAAGGTGCCGTCGCCCTTGTTGACGTACAGATAGTCCCGCTCGAAGAAGTCGTTCGAGACGTAGACGTCCGGCCACCCGTCGCGATTCACGTCAGCGACGGCGATGCCGAGCCCGAAGGCCACCTCCGGGCTGTGGATGCCGGCGGCCTCGCTCACATCGGTGAACCGCTCGCCATCGTGGCGGAATAGCTTGGCACCGCCGAAGCGGTCTCGCACCTGACGCATGTTGCGCATGCCGAAGCTGCTCGCCGGCTGCGGCGAGTTGTTGACGACGAACAAGTCCAGGTCGCCGTCGCGATCGTAGTCGAGAAAAGCGGCCTGGGTCGAGTAGCCTTCGTCGGCCACGCCGTACTGCGCGGCCATCTCCTTGAAGGTGGGCACGCCGTTGGCGTCGGTTCCCTGATTGATCCAGAGGGCATTCGCACGCGTTGCCGGCGCACCACCACCGGCTCGGCACACGTACATGTCGAGTCGTCCATCACCATTCACGTCGGCAAGGGTGACGCCGGTAGTCCAGGCGTCACGTGGCGACTCCAGGCCGGCGTCGTCGGTGATCTCGCGAAAGCGGAACGACCCGGCATTCAGGTACACCCGCGGACCGCCAGTATTGCTCGTCAGCACGATTTCGGGACGACCATCGCCCGACAGATCGCCGATCGCCACACCGCCACCGTTGTAGTAGTTCCGGTAGGTGAAGACGTTGAGCGCCTTGGTGTCCGTGAGCCGGTTGGCGAACTGCACCCCGGTCAGGCTCGCCGGCAGCTTCGTGAACAGCTTCGTGCCGACGGCGGGCACTTCACCAGCCTGGATCACCTCGCCACCGTTCCGCTCGCCGGAGCAAGCGAGCATGCTCACGCTGCCCGCGGCCGCAACGAGGCCGATGGTGGGAACGAGGCGCCTGAGGCGCAGGCTGGTGGGACGGATCATGGTACGAGAAGGGAGCGACGAGAGAAGGGGTACCCCCGTGGGCGTCGGGACTCGATGCCGCGACGACGGACCGTTGCGGCGCGCAGGGAGTGCGCGCGGGTGACGGCCCCGATGCACCATAGCCTGCCCCGGTAGGAGCAGGCTATGGTGCCCAGGGTCACTGCGCCTGCGATCAGTATCCCGCGTTCTGCTGCAGCAGCGGGTTGGTCTGGATCTGCGTGAGCGGAATCGGGAACAGCACCTTGTACGCCTGCTGCGTGGCCTTGAAGCGACGCGCATCGGTGAACGAACCGAACCTGATCAGGTCCTGGCGCCGCTTGCCCTCGGCAACGAACTCGAACAGACGTTCCTGCAGAATCACCTGACGCATCTGGGCCTGCGACGTGCCGACAACGGGGTTCGGTGTCGCGAACTGGCGGCTGCGAACGATGTTCACCTGCGCGGCCGCTCCCGAGAAATTACCGAGCTCGTTCAGCGCTTCCGCCTTGATCAGGTACATCTCGGCGAGCCGGAAGAACGGATAGTCGTTCGGATGCCCGTCGCCCGACGGTGCTGTGGGTAGCGGCACGAACTTGTTGAAGCGCGGTCCCTCCGCCTCGTTCGCCGCCGTCTCACTGCCGATGGTCTCCGTGAAGATCAATGGATTGCCAGCGCGATCCTTCACCGGCAGGTTGGTGTCGAAGCTGCTCTGCTGGCCGACGAGGAAGATGTCGCGACGCTTATCGTTCGCATCGAAGGCACGATAGGTATCGGCGATCGTCGCGAAGCCGTTCCACGGTCCGCCTTGCACCGAGAGCTGATTGTAGTGCAGCGTGCGCATCGGGAGGCTCATGCCCAGTCCCGCAGTGGCGGAGTGGGCGATGACGAAGATGTTCTCCGGCGAGCTCTCGTTGTCCGGCGTGAAGTTCTTTCTCCAGTTGGGATTCAACGTGTACTTGCCGGAGTTGATCACCCGATCCGCCGCATCGATGGCATCCTGCCAGCGAGCCGGGCCCTTCGTGAGTCCGGACGCGGTGACCGTGCCGCCGAACACCTGGCCGTTCACGTACAGGTTCGCCAGGATCGCATTCGCGGCGCCTCGCGTCAGGCGTCCGTAGTCGCTGCCAGGACGGGTCTCGGGCAGTGCGGTGCGCGCGGCGTTGAGCTCCGTGATGAGGAAGCGGTAGATGGAATCACGCGACACCCGCGCGCGCTTCTCCACCTTCGTGTCCGTCACCAGCGGCACGCCGCCGAAGAAGTCCTGCAGCACGTAGTAGTACCATGCGCGCAGCGTACGAAGCTCGGCAAGCGTCTCATCCTTGTTGGCGCCACCGGCCGTGTTGATCACCTCGATCAGCAGGTTGGCACGGGCGACGCCGCTGAACATGTCGTTCCAGACACCGTTCATGTCGTCGAGCGCTGATCCGCTGTTCGCCGACCAGGTCTGCTTGTAGATCTCGAGCCAGCGACCGTTGTCGAACCAGTCCTGTCCGCGAGTGGGGACGATCATCTCGTCCGTCGAGATCTCGCTGAGGTTGTAGTAGCCCCACATCGTGCCGCGCAGTCCGGCGTATACCGACGCCACACCGGCGAGCACTTCCGCATCGGTCTTGAAGGCATTGGCGGGTGTCAGCGCGTCTCGCGGGACTTCCGTGAGATTCGTGCAGGCAAAGGTGAGCGCCGGTACCGTCAGCAGCACGGTCACCATGGCTCGGCGGATCGACTTCGTCATGAAAGTCGGCATGTTCGTTCCGTTACCTAAAAGGGGGAAGCGAGGATTCGTTGCGATGATTGAACGGACTCAGAACTGAATTCGTGCCCCGGTCGTGAACGTGCGGGCGCGAGGGTAGGTCAGGTAGTCGATGCCGCGCGTCGCCAACCCGGCTGCCACGAACACCTCCGGGTCATAGCCACTGTACGGCGTGAAGAGCAGCAGGTTGTCACCGGACAGGTAGACGCGGGTGTTCCGACCGCCTCCAAGCTTGGAAGGCAGGTCGAAGGTGTATCCCACCGTCACGTTCTGGAGGCGCGTGAACGTGCCGCTCTCGATCCAGCGCGACGAGAAGATGGCAGGCTCGGCGATCCCGATCGGATCGCTCAGCGCGGAGACGAGGAAGTTGCGGTCGGACAGCGCGTTGCCCTTGGTGGAGTAGACGAGCGCCGTGTTGTTAAACACGTCGCGTCCGACCTCGGCACGCCACAGCCAGCTCGCGTCGAACTTCTTGAAGTTGCCGTTGCTCCGCAGTCCAAGGCTGAACTTGGGATTGGCGTTGCCAATGATCGACTCGTCGTTTCCGGTCGGCGCGAGCGTCTGGCCATTCACGCAGTCGGCCGCGGTGCGGCTGCAAGCGAACAACTGCTTGCCCTGTGCATCGACGCCGACATAGGTCGGCCCGTAGAAGGTGCCCAGCGGCTCGCCCCGAATGATGCGCTGCGAGTTGCGTCCCGACTGTCCCTGCCCGAACACACCACCCGTGATGATGAACTCACGGTCTTCGCCGAGGTTCTGAACCTTGTTGCGCTCGACGGAGAGCACGAGGCCCGACGACAAGCTGCGGTCGGAGCGCTCGATGAGCTTCGCGTCGAGCGTTCCCTCGATGCCGCGATTCCGCACCGACCCGATGTTCTGGATCTGGTTGGACACGACGGCCGGCTGCGGCACGGGAACCTCGAGGAGCAGGTCCTTGGTGTTCTTCACGTAGACATCGATACCGCCGGTGATCTGGTCGTTCCGGACGCCGAAGTCGAGGCCGACGTTCGTCTGCTCGGCGGTTTCCCATTTCAAGTTCGGATTCGCCACCTGGGTGGCGACGAGGCCGGTCGTGATGCCGGTGCCGAACGGATACCGCGCGTCGTTGCTCGCCTTCAGCAGAAGCTGCGTGGCATACGGCCGCACGGCCTGATTGCCCTGACGGCCGTAACCTGCGCGGAGCGCCAACGTGGAGAAGCCACGATTGCGCATGAAGTCTTCCTGGCTGATGCGCCACGACCCCGAGATCGCGGGGAAAGTCGCCCACTGATTACCTGGCGCGAGCCGTGACGAGCCGTCGTACCGGATGACGCCGGTGAGGAAGTACTTGTCGGCGAATCCGTAGTTGGCGCGAGAGAAGAAGGAGACGAGCTTGCTCTCCTGACGATAGGAATTCGGTGGTGGGGACAACGCCTGCGTGCCGGCGCCCAGGTTGTCCGAGCCGAACGCGT
This sequence comes from Gemmatimonadaceae bacterium, assembly GCA_039928585.1. Taxonomy (GTDB): domain Bacteria; phylum Gemmatimonadota; class Gemmatimonadetes; order Gemmatimonadales; family Gemmatimonadaceae; genus AG11. Next base: position 4,362 of record JBDSSY010000067.1, read on the forward strand.
CGGTGATGAAGCCCTGCGACACGACTTCGAAGCCCGAATTGTTGAACGTGCTGTATTCGTAGCCGCCCACGACATCGATGTCGTGCTTGTCGGCGAACTTGGGCACGTAGGTGAGGAGCTGCTGGAAGTTGATGTTCTGCAGGCTTCGCTCCGCCTGACGGGCTAGTCCGCTGAACGACGCACCCGCTGCACTCGCGCGCGGCAGATACGTCTGGCGCACCGCGTCGGTGTAGTCCACGCCGAGCGTGGTCTGCGCCGTGAGCTCGGGAATCAGCGTCACCGTACCCGTCAGATTGCCCAGCACCCGCCGCTCTGGCGAATTGTCCTGGATCTGCTCCGCCAGCCCAACCGGATTTCTGACACCCTGCGAGCCGGGGCCGATCTCGTAGAACGACGAGGCACCGGTCTTGGGGTCGGTGACCCGTACAGGCTGGGTGGGATTGAAGATGGCCATGTTCGTGAAGAGACCACCCTGGAACCCGCCGCCGTTCTCGTTCGCGACGTAGTCGTTGTTGACCTGAGATGCCGTCATGTTCAGGCCGAGCGCGAGCCGACCATCGAGCGCAGTGTGATTCGCGTTGAGGCGGCCCTGGTAGCGCTTCAAGCCGTTGGAGATGACGACGCCTTTCTGGTCGAAGTAGTTCAATGACGCGCGGTACTGTGTCTGCTGCGAGCCGCCGGAGAACGCGACGTTGTGGCTGGAGGCGTAGCCCGTCTTCGTGAGCTCGTCTTCCCAGTTCGTGTTCGCCGTGCCGAGAATGGCGAGCCGGCTCGCCGGCAGCGTGCCGGCAGTGACCTGCGACTGGATGAACGAGCGGTACTGGTCGCCGTTCAGGAAGTTGAGCTTGCGCGACGGCGTCGATGCGGCGAAGTAGGTGTCGTAATCCACCGCAGCGCGCGTGCCGGAGCCACGCTTGGTCTGGATGAGCACCACGCCATTGGCGCCCCGGCTACCGTAGATCGCTGTCGCCGACGCATCCTTGAGCACGGTGATCGACTCGATGTCGTTCGGATTGATCGAATTGAGCGAGCTGCGCGGAAGTGCGGGGTTGATGTCGGCCACGCCGTACGCACCAGCCGAGACGTCCTCATTCTGAAGCGGCACACCGTCCACCACGTACAACGGATCGTTGCTGCCGCTGATGGAGGTGCCGCCGCGGATGCGGATCTGTGCACCACCGCCCGGCTCGCCGTTGTTGGTCACCATCTGCACGCCGGCCACTCGGCCCTGCAGCATCTGGTTCGCGTTGTTGATCACGCCGACGTTCGCCGCTTCCGCATCGATCTGGGCAACCGAACCGGTAATCGACTGGCGACGCTGTGTCCCGTAGCCCGTGACCACCAGCTCGCCGAGCACGGCGGCCTGCGCCGGCATCGCGAACTGTGCGGCGACCGAGGAGCCGGCCGACACCGTGACGTCCCGTACCTGAGGTGCGAAGCCGATGCGGCTCACGCGCAGGCGAACCGTCCCGGCCGGCACTGCGGCGATGGTGAACGCGCCGTCGTCACGGGTGAGCGCACCGCGCGTCGTACCCACGATGCGGACGCTGACCGCGGACAGCGGCTGACGTGAGGCGGAATCGACGACGCGCCCCGTGATGGTACCAGTGGACGCCTGGGCGCCGAGTTGCCCAACCCACAACATGCCGATCGCGAACACACGAGAGAGACAGCGAACCATCGCCATACGACAACCCTCCAAGGGAGAACGGAGTTGACTCAGCTGCACGTCCCGTCGGTCGCGCAGGCAATACGGAAGGGGAAGGACCAACGTCCATCGGCCGGCCCGCGCCAGCCGGACAGCACAAACGCGAAGAGGAAGGGGAAACCTGCGGACACGCGCGAACCTCGCTTGTGCCAAGCGAGTGCGCGCGGGCCAGAAATACCGTCTGTGCCGATTGCTGTCAAGGAGAAGTCGCCATTCGGTAACAGGAGCACCCTGCCTTCCGGCTTGACGTCACATCGCCGGGGAAACACTCTGCGGGTATGAACCTTCTCGCCATTGCGGTGATCGCGCAGCTCGCCGCGCCCAGCCGTCCGACCGCTCCCGTGCTTGCTTTTCCCGAGGCCGGCCTCGACGACAGTGCCGCCTACCAGGGCTACCAGACCCGGTTTCATCGAGACGCTGCCGGCAACACGGTCCAGATCTATCTGGACGGGCGCGAGGGGCGCGTGGTCGCCCTGCTCGCTGACGCGGAAAATGCCAGCCTGGGTTTCTCGGCCCGCGACGAACGGGGCCGGCCCGCCCGCCTGCGATGGGGCAGCAGCGGCGCGGTGGTCACGCGCGCCGGGCGCACGCGAACCGTGGAGTTCCAGCTCGGCGCCGATGTGCCGTCGCTCCACCTGGGCTGGTTTCTCCTGGGCTCGATGCGCGTGGAGCGCGACTTCCAGCACGAGAAACGACATATCGCGCCGTACGATGCGGCCGCGTTCACGCTCCCGGAGATCGAGCGGCTGCTCGACGCGCTGGCGCGATTGTCACCAGCCGACCGTCGACGTCACATCGCGTTGCTGGGCGCTCGCGACGTGGACGCCGTGCGCGCCCGCACCCGTCCAGTCGTCACGACCCGCGCGTCCGCGACGAGCTGGGTCGCGCGCGTGGTGCAGCCCTCGCTCGATGGTCGCGATACGCTGCTGCTGGAGCTCCGCACCGATCCGCGCCGCGTGGCAGCCGTGCACGCCGGTGACTCGCTCTCACTCCGAGGACGGTCTGGAGCGGACATCTCCTTCACGGTGCGCATCTCCACCACGGGGCGCGCACTGACGCCCCTGACACGGCGAGAGATCTTCAATCCGGCGTTCCTGGCCTTTCTGGATTCGTCGCGCGCCGCGGGAGCAACGGCATCGCCCAGCGACTCCGCGTCGCGCCGCGCCCGCCGGCTGGAGCGGCAGGTGCGCGGTTTCGAGCTGCTGGCCTCGCGCGAAAAGCTCATGGCGGGCCTGCCCAACTATGCGACGTACTTCGGTCGCGACATGCTGCTGACCGCGCTCATGATGCGGCCCGTCTGGCGTGACGACATGTCGGAGTTCGCCATCGCGAGCGCGCTGCGCAAGCTCTCGCCGCTCGGGCAGGTGAGCCACGAGGAGGCGTTGGGCGGCCAGGCGGTGCGCGAAGCGGCGGCGGAATATGCCGTGCTGGTGGATTCGCACTTTCGCGCCGTCGATGAAGACCGGCGCGGCGATGCGGCGGCGGCACTGGCCCGAGCCGCGATCGTGCTCCGCGACATGCGACGCGTGCGGGAGAACTACAACATGATCGACGACGAGCTGCAGTTGCCCGTGCTCGCGTCGCGCTGGCTCTCGGACCCCGCGGTGACAGCGGCACGCAAGCGCGCCTTCCTCGCGGACGCGACCGACGGCGAACCCCGGCTGCACCGTCTGCTGCGCGAGCTGGCGCTCGTGTCGCGGCTCACCGCGGCCTACGCCGCGGAACCGGTCGCCGGCAACCTGATTTCCTTTCCGCCGCGCGACACGGGATGGGCGTCGGCGAGCTGGCGCGATAGCGGCGCGGGCTACGCCGGCGGTCGCTATGCCATGGACGTCAATGCGATCTGGGCGCCGCAAGCGCTCGAAGCGATGGAGCGCATCTTCGTCGCCCTTCGCACCATCGGCATCAACGTGCACGAAGTCGCCGCGAGCGTCCGCGGCGTGCGCGGTACCCCCCTCACGCGGTATGCCCGTGACACGGCCGCCCTCCAAACCGCAATCGACCGGTGGCGCGAGGTCGGAGCGCAGCACTTCGTCGTGCGGTTGAGCCCTGGCGAGGTCCGCACGCGTGTCGCCGCCCGCCTCGCCGCCATGCCGACGGCCGAGCGTGATCACTGGGCGCGCGTCGTTGCATCGTCGGGCGCGGATCGAGACTCGCTCTCATTCCTCGCCATCGCCCTCGATTCCGAGGGCAGGCCGATCGGCGTCGCCAACACGGATCCGGCGACGGAGCTGTTTCTCGGCATCGGCGAGGGCGCGTCGGCCGAGGCGGACTCCGCATCGGCCGAGCAGGCGCTGCGCGATGTGCGACTGTTCGTGCGGCCGTATCCCGTAGGACTGCTCGTCGAGGGTGTCGGGCCGGCAACGGCGAACGATGCGTTCGCGCCCGACTTTGCATGGCGTTGGTTCGCACGCGATCCGTATCATGGTCCGCGTGTCGTTTGGGGCCGCGAGGTCAATCTCTTCCTGCTCGGTGTGGCGAATCGCATCGCAGGGTTGCCGCGCGACCCGGCGCTCGCGCCGCACGAGGCAGAACTTCGCGGCGCTCTGCAGCAAGTGCGCTCCGCGGTGCAGCGGTCGGGATTTCATAGTGAGCTCTGGAGCTACGAGCTGCGCGGCGGACGCATTGTCCCTGTGCGGTATGGCACGGGCTCCGATGTGCAGTTATGGAGCACGTCGGACCTCGCTGTCGCGTTCGCGCTGGCCAGACTCGGCATGTAGCGGCGAGCCGCGCGCGCCGCTTGCCGGCGCGTAGCGGCATGGCTTCTCTTCGCCGCATGTCGCTTTGCGCGTTTGCATGCCCGTAATCGTCCTCGTCGCCGACGGCGCACGTCCCGATGCCTTCGCGGGCGCAATGGAAGGACTGCCGGCGCTTCGGCGACTGCGCGACGAGGGCAGTTTGCACACGGTGTCGTCGGTGTTTCCGTCGGTCACCGGGCCCGCGTACACCCCTTTTCTGATGGGTCGATTCCCCGGACCGATCGGGCTGCCGGGTCTTCGTTGGTACGATCGCGCACGCACGACGTGTGGCTGGCCCGACCATGCCCGCAGCTACGTGGGCTACGAGATGGGCCGGATCAACAGCGATGTCGATCCTGGCGCGCCGACGATTTTCGAGCGCGTGCCGCGGAGCCTCGCCGCCATGAGCGTGGTGACGCGTGGTCTGTCGCGGAGTGGAACGGTCGGCGGACTGTCACCGCGCTCGGCCCTGCGCGCCACGCTGACGCATTTTCGTGGTCGCGCCGAGGGGTGGCTCGACGTCGATCGCGAGGTGAGCGCGGAGATCGTGCGGAGAATGCGCACGGAGCGACCGGACTTCCTGTTCGCCGCGCTCACCGGCGTCGACAAGGCGTCGCACGCGCGCGGCCACGATGATGCGCTCGTGCACGACGCGTTGGTCATCGTGGATGAAACCGTCGCACGGCTCCGCGGGGATGCCGAGCAGGGTGGCTGGTGGGGCGACACGCACCTCTGGGTCGTGAGCGATCACGGGCACGCGCCCGTCCATGCGCATGAGGATCTCGCCGGCATCGTGGCAGCGACCGGATTGCGGACCGTCGCACATCCCTGGTCGGCGCGGCCCGGCGCCGAGGCCGCGGTGATGGTGAGCGGGAACGCGATGGCGCACGTGTACGTGGAGCTCGACCATCGCCGGCGACCCGGATGGCCGCAGCTCGAGGCACGATGGTCCGGACTGGCCGACGCACTCCTGGCTCGACCCTCCGTCGACCTGCTGCTTCTCCCTCACTCGAGCGACCGCTGCGAGGTGCGCAGCGCGGCACGCGGTGGGGCGATGGTGGAGCGCTCCGGTGCGCGCTTTTCGTACTGCCGTCTGGGCGATGGAGATCCGCTCGACATCCGGGCGGACATCGCTGGAACGGCGGACGAGGTCTACGATGCGACGCGTGGCGGTACCTATCCGGATGCCGTGGTGCAGATCGTCACGCTGGCGGGATCATCGCGTTCGGGCGACCTGATTCTCTCCGCGACACCCGGCCACGATTTTCGCGATCGGTATGAGCCCATTCCGCACCGCAGCGCGCACGGTGCACTGCATCGGGAGCACATGCTGGTTCCCTTGCTCACGAACCGTCCAACCATGCGCACGCCGCGCCGCACGACCGATGTCTTCGCCAGTGCGCTCGCCGCGCTCGGTCTCCCGGCGCCGGAGGTGCTGGACGGCAGCTCGTTTCTCTGACCCTGCCGTCGATCGCGGCGCGCAGGGACTCGGCGCACAGGGTCACGGCGTTATCTTTTCCACTGCCGCCGGCGGCGCCTTCAGCGAGAAGCGAACGCCGTTCTCCTGCCCGCTTCCTCGTGCCGGCCGTGTCCCATCGCCACGATGACATCCGTTCGAGACGTCGGCACCACGTCGCCAACCACGCGATGACCGCACCCCTCCCGTCGTTCGACGTCGAACGCTTCTCGGGACTGCTCACCGAGGCGGGCGCGCGGGCGCGCGCGGAGGGGCGTGCCGTGCTGGTGAGCGTGGGCATGCCGATACCGAGTGTGGACCCGCTGCTCGCGATGGACGGTGTCGCACAAGCGGCGGAATCGGACGTGCGGTTGGCCGCGCATCTGTCTGCCGGTCGCATGTACTGGACGCGAGCACGCGATGGGTTCGCGCTGGCGGGCATCGGTGCAGTGGCCACGTTCGAGCCCGTGGAAGTCGACCGGTTCTCCTCCGTGGACCGGGCGTGGACGGCGCTGCTCGGCCATGCGGTGCTCGGCGACGCGACGACCGGCGACGCCGACGGGGGACCAGTGATGATGGGCGGGTTCTCGTTTGAACCGGAGGGGCCGCGAAGCGATACCTGGCGCGGCTTCCCCAACGCGCGCCTCTTCGTGCCGCGCATGCAGATCACGTGCGGTGACGATGGATGTCGCATCAGGATGTCCGCGCTCGTCGACGCGAGCGGCGTTCCTGACGTCGCACCCGCGGAACTTGCGGCATTGTTCGATGCCGCGTGCGATACGGAGCCACTTGCACTCGATCGGATGACCGGGAGTGGATCGAGTGCGCGCGACGTCGCCTACTCCGCTCCACTCGCCGATGGCGAGTGGCGCTCGATGGTGGACGCGGGCGTGTCGGCGATTCGCCAAGGATCCTTCCAGAAAGTGGTTCTCGCGCGCGAGGTCCGGGCCGACGCTGTCCGCGACGTGCACGTCCCCGCGTTACTGCGTCACCTGCGGGCGGCGCATGCAGACTGTTTCGTTTTCGGGTACTGGCGTGGCGATCGCGCCTTTGTCGGCGCCAGCCCCGAGCGTCTCGTCCGCCTGGATGGACGCGCCGTGCGCGCGAGCAGTCTCGCCGGCTCGGCGACACGCGGCGCATCGCCGCAGGAGGATGCCGCGCTGACCGCGGCGCTGCTGGCGAGCCCGAAGGAGCGGGCGGAGCACGCGGCGGTTCGGGATGCGTTGCTCGATGGACTCGCCGAACTGTGCGACGACGTCATTGCCGCCGAGGTGCCGTCGCTCCTTACGCTGCGACACGTGCATCACCTGCACACCGTGGTTCGCGCGACGTTGCGCCCCGGGCACTCGCTGCTCGACCTCGTGGCACTGCTTCATCCGACGCCGGCGGTGGGTGGTTCTCCGCGCGCGGAGGCGTTGCAGTTCATTCGCGATCACGAGCGTCTCGATCGCGGCTGGTACGCGGCACCGATCGGGTGGATGGGACGTCACGGTGGCGAGTTCGCCGTGGCGCTGCGCTCCGCCGTGATCGATGGATCGCGTGCCGTGATGTATGCCGGATGCGGCATCGTCGCGGATTCCCGGTCCGAGCTCGAGCTCGCCGAATCACAGCTCAAGCTTCAGCCGATGAAGGCGGCGCTCGCCGCCGCGCTCGCGGAAGCGGCGCCTGGAGTACCCATCGGGACGGCGCGCGCGTCGTGACGTCGACGGCTGATCGAGCGGCCTTCGCGTACATCGGCGCGTTCGTCGATGAGCTTGCGCGCGCGGGCGTGCGCCATGTGTGCATCGCGCCCGGCTCGCGCTCCACACCGCTCGCGCTCACCATCGCGCGCCACCCGACGCTCCGTACCTGGATGCATCTGGACGAGCGGTCTGCGGCCTTCTTCGCGCTGGGCATGGCCCGTGGGCTCGGAGAGCCGGTGGCCCTGCTCTGCACGTCGGGCACCGCTGCGGCGAACTTTTTTCCCGCCGTCGTGGAAGCGCGTAGCGCGGGCGTTCCGTTGCTGGTGTTCACGGCCGACCGACCGCCCGAGCTGCGCGACGCCGGTGCGGCGCAGACGATCGACCAGCAGCATCTGTATGGCGTGCACGCCAAATGGTTCGTGGAAGTCGCGCTGCCCGACACCACGCCGGAGTTGCTCCGCTATGCACGCACGCTCGCGGCGCGAGCCGCTGCGGTGGCGGCGATGGCGCCCTCGGGACCGGTGCACCTCAATTTTCCCTTCCGCGAACCGCTCGTGCCTGTTCCAGTGACGCCGCCGGACGACCTCAGCGCGGCCGACCTGCTCGCGTGGCGAGGCCGCCCCAATGGCGAACCGTGGGTTCGCGTCACGACAGCGCCAACCCGCATGTCCGATGCGGACACGCGCCGCATTTCGGCGCAGCTCGGCGCGGCGCGCCGACCGCTCATCGTCTGCGGTCCACAGGCGGACGAAGCCCTGGCCTCGCCGCTCGCAGCGCTGGCGTTCGCCATTGGCGCTCCGTTGATCGCCGATCCCGTGTCGCAGCTCCGCTGGGGCGCGCACGACCGGCGCGCACTGATCGATCGGTATGATGCGGCACTGCGACATGAGCAGACGGCGGCGACGCTCGCGCCCGATTTCGTGTTGCGCGTAGGTGGTGTGACGACGTCGCGCCCGTTGATGGACTTCCTGCGGCGGCACTCATCGGCGCCGCTCGTGATCGTGGACGCGGCACGCTGGCCGGAGCCAACGCACCTCGCCACCGAAGTCGTCCATGCCGACCCGCGCGAGGTGTGCGCGCAGTTGCTCGCCGCAATCGAGGTGAAGGCGCGTCGGAGTGGCGATGGCTGGCTCGAGGAATGGCAAAAAGTGAACGGCGTCACCGCCGACGCACTCGACCGCTTCACTGCGTCACTTGCGGAGCCATTCGAGGGACGGGCGCTCGCCGACGTGGTCGCGGGCCTGCCGTCGGCCGCGACACTGTTCGTCAGCAGCAGCATGCCCATTCGCGATCTCGATGCATTCGGTGCGGGCGACTCACGCCGGATTCGCGTGCTCGCCAACCGCGGCGCCAACGGCATCGACGGCGTGGTCTCCACGGCACTCGGGGCGGCGGCCGCGGGACATGCGGAGACCGGACCGCTCGTGCTGGTGATCGGTGACATCGCGATGTATCACGACATGAACGGCCTGCTTGCCGCGAAGCGTCACACGCTCGACATGACCGTGGTCGTGTTGAACAACGACGGCGGCGGAATCTTCTCGTTTCTCCCGCAGGCGGCGGAGCGCACGCATTTCGAGGCGCTGTTCGGCACGCCGCACGGTCTCGATTTCGCGCCGGTGGCCGAGATGTATGGTGCAGGGTATGTCCTGGCGGCCGACAGCGAGGCCCTGCGTCGTGGCGTCGTGGCGGGTGTGACGGGGCGGTGACTTCATCTCGTGGAGTTCCGGACGGACCGTGTGCGAAATGTCGCGCTGCATCGCGAGGCATGGTCGGCCGTCGCCCGTGCGCTCGACGACGCCTGATCGGCCAATGAACGTGGACGCAGGTGATGGTCTGCTGCTGCACGTCGACAAGGCGGGAGATGGCCCGCCGCTCCTGCTGCTGCACGGCTTCACCGGCGCAGTGGCGAGCTGGACGACACTGCGCGCGGCGCTCGTTGTGGCACACACGACGATCGCCGTCGACCTGCCGGGCCACGGCCAGTCGTCGTCGCCGAGCGACGCGATGCGGTATGCGCTGACCAGATTCGCAGATGACATCGTGCGCGTACTCGATGCGCTCGAACTGGAGCGTGTCGCGCTGCTCGGATACTCCATGGGCGGTCGCGCGGCATTGCGAGTCACACTCGCGCATCCCGATCGTGTGGCGGCGCTCGTGCTCGAGAGTACATCACCTGGAATCGTGGACCCGGCGCGACGCAGCGAGCGACTCGCTGCTGATCTCGCGTTGGCAAGGTCGATCGAGCGCGACGGCGTCGATGCGTTCGTGGCGCAATGGGAAGACATGCCGATGTGGGCGAGCCAACGACGGCTTCCCGATGTGGTGCTGGACGCACAACGCACGCAGCGGAGGGCGAGTGATGCGGTGGGACTCGCGAACAGTCTCCGTGGGGCGGGTGCAGGCGTGGTCGAGAGCGTAATGCATCGACTTGCCGGGCTGCGTGTGCCTGCGCTGGTCATCGCCGGCGCGTTGGACGAACCATATGTGGCGCTCGGTCGTTCGATGCAGCAGGCGCTTCCCGACGCGCGCCTGACCGTCGTTCCCGAGGCGGGGCACGCCGTGCATCTGGAGCAACCCGATGCGTTCGCTGACGCAGTGCTCGAGTTTCTCGGCGGCGTTAAGTCAGTGGGCGAACGATGGCGATGAGTGCACGGACCCCGAATGTCGGTGTCGAACCATTTAGGTTGCGTGGCGTGACCACGCGCGCGGCCCGATCTCGAGGAGATGCATGAACGTCGAGTGGAAGTCGATCAAGAGCTACACGGACATTCGCTACGAGCGGGCCGGTAGCGAAGGCATCGCGAAGATCACGATCAACCGGCCCGAAGTGCGCAATGCCTTCCGGCCGCAGACGGTGGCCGAGTTGATCGACGCGTTCAATCATGTGCGCGACGATCTGTCGACCGGTGTCGTGCTCCTCACCGGCGAGGGGCCACTGGCATTCTGCTCCGGCGGCGATCAGCGAGTGCGTGGGGAGGGCGGATACGTCGGCGACGATCATGTGCCGCGGCTGAACATCCTCG
>JBDSSY010000068.1:0-4412 GCA_039928585.1 Gemmatimonadaceae bacterium
CCAGCGCCCGTGGTCTTGCTGCGCGCTCGGCCGCCCGTCGTCGTTGCCACTCGCGTGCTCCGGTTTTCTGGTGTGAGCCGGCTCGGCTAGTTGCCGGCCGCCGGCGGAGTGCCGCCGGGCGTCGCGCTCGGAGCCGGCCCTCGGCCCGACTGCGCCCCAGTCGCACCAGTCGTGCCGCTCGGGGTGACAGGCGTATCGGTCCCGCGGGGCGGCGGCGTGTTTGCGGCCGTGGTCGCTGCGTCCACCACGCGCGACGTCGCCGTCATGAAGTCATTGGCCACCGACTTCCCCGCTGCTGCGGCGCCGTTGAGCACTCCCATGGCCCGGCTCATCAGCCCCATGGTCTCGGCCACCGCCGTCGCATTGACCTTGCCGGCGCGCAGCTTCTCCTCCATGACGTCGGCGAACCGCGTCAACGGATTCGCCGCCGCGGCGGCCGCCGCCCGATCGGCGTATTTCGACTCCAGGAAATCGACGTAGTCGAGCACCTGATAGCCTCGCTCGTCGGACAGGGATTCGAGCTTCTGGAGCAGCTTGTCGCGCAGATAGCTGTTCATGGGCGCACGGGATGAGGGAAAGCCGGGCCTGCATGCAACGAAGGGCAGACACGCGATTCGCGTTCCGCCCCTCAATCTACGACTCGCCGCTCACGATGCACTCAGCCGGTCCACCTCGAGCGCTTGCCACGTGCATCGATGTGCAGATAGGGCGTCCGATAGCGACGCGACGTGTAGATCCCCAGCCCACCCACGAGATCGGGATGCGCGCGCTCCACGCGGTCCACGGCGAGCATGACACGGATCTCGTCCGTCAGCGTGATCTTGCCGTCGCCATTCGCGTCGATCTGGACGTCGGCCGCATCGCCATACTGGTGGCGGCTGTCGCGCGCCGCCCGGCGGACCTGCCCATTGTGCGAGGGTGAGCGGAAGCCGGATTGCACGTCGATCTCGAGCTCGGGTCGCGACGCGCCGCCAAGGTCGGAGAGCACGAGCTCGAGCTTGTCGAGGAGCCGCGGGTTCAGGACGACGTACTTCGGCCACACGTTGTTCTGGTCGTCGTGCGTCACGAAGTCGGCGAGCTTGAGGTGCGTGCTGATCTGCAGCTCGAGCAGCTCCGGCCGGACTTCCACGAAGCCCACCGGTACTTCGGAGCGGCCACGCGACCCGCCGATCCGCTCGGACAGGTAGGTGCCGATGCGATATCCGTTGAGCCAGTTGCCCAGCTTGCGATCGAACGGCACCATGACTGCGAGCGTGGGCTCGTGCACGATAGTGCGTGCGGAGTCGCGACCGATCGCGATGTGGTAGAAGCCGGGAATGGATGGCGCCACGGGCCGGTCGGCGGTGAGCGGACGCGGCTCCCCGATCGCGACCGAATCTGCGATCGATACCCACTGGTAGGTGAGCGAATCCGCGTTGCCACCGATGGCGAGAGGAAACTCGATGGGCTCGCCCGGCAGGCTGAATCGCACCTTCACCTCGCCGCTGCGGCCGAACGCATCCGCCGTGGGAGTGGCGGACGGCAGCTCGAGCTCCGGTGCGATGGCGGCCGAGAGGTTGGCGAACGACGACCCGGTCACGTCGCTGGAATCGCGGAAGAGCTGCACCCCGCCGAATGCCGAGAGCGCGAGCAACACGACGGCGCTGACGCCATGTCGCGACCGACGTGCGCGGACCGGCGCCTCGCGGCGCCGCTCCGTCGGTGTGACTGGCGCGGGCTCGGTCACAGCAGGCCCCACCGGGCGCGATAGCCGCGCACGTCGACGTGGGCAAACGGACCATGCGCGGACGTTGCCTTGTAGACGCCGACGCCGCCGGTGACGTCGGGATGCCGGCGCTCCACCTTTTCCGCCGCGTCGAGGATGACCTGCGCGTCGCGATGATTCACCCGTCCGTCGCGATTCAGGTCGTCCATGCGGCCATTACCATCATTGTCGACGAAGACATCCGCCGCGTCGCCGTACATGTGCCGGCTCAGCGAGGCGCGGCCGCCCGTCTCGCCGCCCGTGGCGTTGTACTGCGGCGTGCGGAACCCGCTCATGACGCTCATGTGCTGCACCGTGTGCCCCTCGCGCTCGAGCTGGTCGATCACGAGCTCGAGCTTGTCGACGAGGTCCTCGCGCAGCACCAGGTACTTGGGCCAGGTGGCCTTCTGGTCGTGCGTGAGGAAATCGCTCAGACGGAAATGCTTGCTCACCGCGGTGTTCATGTTCTCCGGGGTGATCTCGATGAAGCCCGACGGATTCGCATAGGCGCCGCCATAGGCTTCGCCCTGCTCGTTCGGCCAGAAGCCGATGCGGTAGCTGCCGATGCGCCCGTCCTGCTTCTCCGTGAAGTCCCGGATCGTGATGAGGGCGAAGCGCGTGGTGCCCGTGCTGTCGGTGAGGTCGTGCACGCCCAGCGCGCGGACGGCGGTGTCGCCGAACAGCCGGGTGAAGAACGACAGGTGCTTCGACGAACGCGGCATCTGGCGCGCGAGCAGTTTGCCGCTCCGTCCGCGCAGTGAATCGATCGTGGCGAGGAGCCGCTCGCTATCGTCGTGCGCGCGGGTCGTCGCGTCATGGAGGGCGGTGATCGGCGCCTTGAGGGCGGCGGTGACGCCGGAGGCGACGGCGTTTGCGGCCTCCGCCGTTCGCGCAGATCCGTCGGCGCGTCGGGCCGCGAGCAGCGACCACGCGGCGGCAACGGTGCAAAAAGCCAGGGCGCGGCCGATCCGACGGCCGCGAGAGCTGATCTTCGACATAAATGGACCGTCCTCCCTGGCAACGAAACGGACGATGGCCCCATGCCATCGTCTCGGCTCTACCCGCCCCCGAGGACCAGCGGTGGGGGCGCGCCTCGTATCACGGGACCTCCGCGGGGAGCGAAGGGTGTCGCTGCTACCGTGATCAACCTATACAGAAAGGGGACGATTGGGAACAGCGGAGGCAACGCGATCATCAGGCCATCCTGACCGATTGGCCAGTGACGCTCACGCGCTGCCCCGCTCGCCGATCCTTCCCCTGCTAGTAGATGTAAATGGGAGTACCGACTTCGACCATGTTGTACAGCGTTTCGATGTCGGCATTGCGCAAGCGGATGCAGCCATGACTGACCGATCGGCCAATCGTCTCCGGCTTATCGGTGCCATGCAGGGCGTACCCGTCGCCAAGAACGAGTCGGTGCGTGCCCAGCACGCCCTTGTACTTACGCTGATTCGTGCCGAATGGCGGGATCAGAAGATTGCCACCTGCCACGATTTCCCGCCCTTCCTTGCCCTCGCCCACCGGCTCGACGCGGCCGTCCGGATACCGCCGCACGATGTCGGCGCCGGCCACCGTGATCACGGAACCGTCGCCTGCGGCGAGAGTCTGACCCCGATTGAGGCGCACGATGCCCAGCCCACGCTTGCGCGCCTGCTCCACGAAATGCCAGTCGGGAGGAATCCACGAGGGATCCGTTTCCTTCGCTTGCACGACGAGGCGGCCACGAGGCGTCTCGAACTTCCACTGCGACCCGCCGCTTCCGCCCTCGAGCACCTTGCCGCTGCCGGTGGCGACCTCAGTGGTGAACAGGACGCTGTCGCCGAGCTTGTACCAGACGCGATGGTCCTCGATGCTGACGACGAGGTATGCCTTCGTCGTCGGCACGCCGCCACTCGCGCCCGACGAGGCCTTCGCCAGGCTGTCGTCGAGCGCTCCGCTGCTCTTCCGCACTTCGTCGAGCAACTGGAGGTTGTCGTTGAAGACCATGCGGTTCACGTCGCGCTCGTGGCGCACCAGCGCCGTGCGCGCAAAGAGCGCCGTGCTCGCCACCATGAGCAGCAGCACGGACCCGAGGAGTCCCCATGCCAGCATGCCGCCGCTTCGAAAGAATCTCACTACGCCCAAGTCTGCCTCCGGTGCCCCGCGAACGGGACGTCAGTAGAAGTACACTGCTACCCCAGGCCGCAGATTAGGTGCGATGGCCTTGAGATCGGACGCGCGGACCCGTACGGCACCCGGCATCACGTATGTCGAATCGTTCAGCGGGCCGACGCTCGGCAACGAGTAGATCACCGTGCCGCCGTCGAGCGTGATGGCCGCCGGTCCGAGGGCGCCCTTGAGCCCGGACTCCACGGGAGCGATACCGCGATCCTGATAAACCCATCTGGGCGCCTGCCAGGCGTCGTCCTCCGACAGGATCCGCTCCACCGTCCGCTTTCCTCGCGGCGACGCGATGTGCAGGGTATCGGGTGACGTGCCGACTCGGCGCTCGGGCCCCACGGTGATCGGCATCTCGCGCAGCAGCGCACCGTCGCGCTCGAGATACATCACGCCGCTGTCGAGCGAGACACTGAGATGCAGCGTCGGATCGACCTTCGCCTGCCGCTTGAACAGTGCCACCATCACCTTCAGCCGATTCTCCTCCTGCGCGAGCAGCGCATCGCTGCGC
>JBDSSY010000069.1:0-5979 GCA_039928585.1 Gemmatimonadaceae bacterium
AGCGGATCGCCGAGCGCCTGCAGCGTCATTGCGCGCGCGACGCGAACGCGCGCCAGCAGGGAGGCGTCCGACGACGCTGCGAGCGCGTCGATGGCGGCATCGAAGTGCGCGAGCGCCTCGGGATAGCGGCCGCTCCAGTACGATGCAAGACCCATCCGTCGATCGATCGTCGCTACGCGGACCGCATCGTGCGTACGCTCGGCCGACTCGCGGGCGCGCGTCCAGAGTGCGGTCGCGCCGCCGTAATCACCCAGCCGCTGACGCACGCGCGCGAGCTGCTCCACCAGGTCGGCGCTGTCGATGTCGAGCCGTGTAGCTGGATCGGCGCGGTCACAGTGCTGGAGCGCGGCGCCGAGATAATCGGCGGCCTCCTGATTGGCGTACCGTGCGATGGCGCCTCGCCCTGCCAGCACGAGATAGCGAACTGCCTTGGATGCGAGGGCGCGGGACTCCGCGCGCGCATAGTGGTAGGCCAGTTCATCGGCGTGGGCGTCGGCGGAGCCGCCGTGGAGCGACTCGAGCGATTGCGCAATGGACGCGTGCAGCAGTCGACACCGTGCGATGCCCAGCTCCGCGTACAGCACGTCGCGCATCAGCGGATGCGTGAAGGCGTACCGGATGTCGCCGCCAGGCTGTACGCGTTCCGACAGTACGCCATTGGCTCGCAACTCGTCCAGCGCGACGAGCACGTCGTCCTCGGCCATCCCGCTGACCCTGCTCAACACATCGTGAGACGTGCGCGTGCCGATCACCGACGCCGTGTTCGCGAGCGCGCGCGCCGGCGCGCTCAGCCGGTCCATGCGAGCGGCGAGTGCGGCGCGGATGGACCGGGGAAGGTCGGGGGGCGCGGCTTCCCACCCGTGCCAGACGCCGCCATGCTGATGCAGCGCTCCGGAGCTCACGAGCGCCTTGAGGATCTCCTCGACAAAGAACGCGTTTCCCTGCGTCCAGGCATACACGCGCGCCGACAACGCGCGCGCCGATACGTCATCGGCGCGAAAGGTCTCGCGCACGAGTGTGTGCAGCGCATTCTCATCCAGTGGCTGGATCCGCACGAGCGTCGCCGTGCCCAGCGCGAGGAGTGACTGCTCCGTCACGCGAAAGGCGGAGCTCGTGTCGCGCGCCTCGTCGTTGTAGGTGCACAGCAGCGCGATGCGATGAGTGGGGAGTTGGCGCGCCACAAAGTGCAGCAGCTCGAGCGACGATGCGTCGGCCCACTGAAGGTTCTCGAGCACGAGCAGCACCGGGCGTTGCAGTGCCAGCTGTGCGAGGAACTGCGTGAACGTCCAGAACAGGCGCGCCTTGGCGTCGCTCGCGTCGCCCGCTCGTACGGGCGCGCCGCCGGGGCTGAACGCGGGACAAATGCTGGCGAGGCTCGCAGCATCCCCGCGCGTGAGCACGGCGAGCGCCGCAGGCGTCAGCGAGCGCACGATGGGCGCGAGCGCGTCCGCGAAGATGGCGTAGGGGACGCCGGTCTCCACAGGGTTCGCGCGTCCGATGCTGGTCGTCCACTGCTGCCGTTCCGCGCGATCGCACATGGCCGCCACGAGTCGCGACTTGCCGATTCCGCCCGCGCCGGCGATGAGCGTTGTGCCGCCCATGCCCGACCGCGCGGTGTCGAGCCGTGCCGAGAGCGTCGCCAGCTCTGTGTCTCGCCCCACGAGTGGCAGCGGGAACAGCGGCTCGAGCTTCCGGCTCGCTGCTTCACTCGACGACGAGGGGGTGACACGCATGAGGGAGAAAGATCCGCCCCCCACTTCGAATGGCAATAGAGCAGGAACTGTCGGCGCTGCGCGACGTCGTGGGGTCAGGCTTCGGCGAACTCGATCAGCGTGAACCCGATCGGCTCCGGCCCCGGCCGCCGTCAGAGCGTGGAGCATCCGGCGATGCGGTGGTCGATTCGGGAAACCGATTCGCGGCCAGCTGCGTCGCCGTCGGCAACAGATCCAGGGAGAGTTGCCGAGGATCGTGCGTCAGCTCGATGGCTTCTGTCCCGAGTTGCTGCAGCTGGTGGTAGTAGCGATACACGCGCATGGGAGCGCGGAGTGCCGTAGCCGGCAGGCGAGCGATGACGAGAGCCTCCTCGCGTAGGCCGCTCGGAAACCACCGCTCCGCTTCCTCGTCATCGAGCACCGCGATGACCGCCTGCTGATCGCGGCGCTCCATGGCGACGATGAGCGAATCGAGCAGCTCGAGGAGCCGAACGCGTACGCGTCGCGCGCGATACTGGGCGAAGTCGACAGCGGGCGTCCCGCCGTAGGAACGCCCGTCTTCGTCGCCGTGCAGTGGCGAAAGCATAGGCGAACGTCGTGCGCAGATCGCGTGCTCTCCAGCGGATGTACACACAGACGTTTGCCACCGGTGGAGCGGCGAGTCGAGCAACGTCGCGATTGGGTAGTTCGTCCGTCGATCGCGACAGTCATGTGAATGGGAGCAAGACTTGATTTGGCGTCGTTACCCGCTTGACATTGTGGCGTCCGTTAGTACACAACGCCCCACCTCCAAAGCTTTCTCACCGGTGCAACTCGAGGGTGATCCAATGAACCGACGCAGAATTCTTCCCCAGAACCAGGAGTCGATGCTGGAGTGGCTGGAACAGCGGCGCATCGCCCTCATCTCGGCGTATCGTGCCGTGTTGCTCGCCGACGGGCCGGCGATGACGCCCTCACAGCTCGATGACGCGGTGGAACGCTGGACCGAATTCGCAATCGGACGCAGCACATTCCGCGAGCGCCAGCGCATGGCGTCCTGAGGCCGCTCCGCCGCTGGTAGGACTCCGCGGCGCGGGAATCGCAAGACAGGCAGATCGACCCCTACCGGATCGATCGACTGATGACCACGCTCTCGCTGCTCACGACGCTCGCGATCGCCACTCTGTTCATCGCTGGCTGCGGCGATGGGACGCAAGAGCAGTCACCTGGTGAAGTGCTCGCCCGCGACAGCTCGCTCGCCAGCGAACTGAAGCAGGCTGACACGTCAGCGTTCGCCGAGGCGGCCGACGTCGCCATGGCATTCGATCCGGATTCCGCGATGCCACCGGTCGAGGCGACCAGTCCGGCCCGCGAACCGGCGACACGGCCAGCTCCCGATCCTGATCGCACGCCGCCTACCGCCGTCGCCTCGGTTCCCATGCGGGTGAATCGCCCCAATCCGCCACTCAGATCCTCGATGCCGGATGCGAGCGTGCCCGCCAGCGTTGCGAGTCCGGCGCCATCACGCCCGGCGCCCTCACGTCCGACGCCATCCCGACCTGCGCCGTCCCGACCGGTACAGATGCGCCCCGCGCCCGCCACCATTCACGCCGATCCCATTCCGGAGCGGGGCGTGTCCCCCACTCCGGAAAGTCGGGCATCAACGAGTCGCACGACGCCGGCGAGATCAAATGCCGCGACGATTCTCGAGACAGTGCCGGGAGCCACGCTGCCCCCGGCCGGCAGCGATGCGCCCTGTGCATCGCCCGCTGCACCGAGCCAGCGCCGTTGCCTCATGCTGCACCTCGCGCGGTCCGACGCCATGCTCGACCGCACCTATCAGTCGCTCATCGCCGACATGAAGCGGGCAGCGGGTAGTGCGGCTGGTGCGAAGGAGCCCTCATCCGTTGAGCAACTGCGCGTCTCCCAGCGCGCGTGGCTCGTCTACCGCGACACGGAGTGCCGGCGTCGCAATCGCGGGAAGGAAGGGCCGCTTTGGGCTCCGGTCCGAGCGCAATGCCTCGGCGAATTCTCGGGACAACGCACGGAAGAACTCGCGCAGGCGCTGAGGGAACGGCGCTAGTCGACCGCCCGCCCTCAGCCGGCGATACGGGTGCTCCCTCTGAAGATGAGGGGCGCGGTCACGCCGAGCAGGGCGAGCAGACCGAGCATGGCACCCGGGAGCGGCGCATCGTTGTCGATCGGCGCGTCGAGTGCGGCGGAGCGCAGGGTAGCCGCCGCAGCGCGTTCGGCCGCCACTCGCGTCCGTTCGATGGCGACGGCTGCAGAATCCTCTCGCGCCGCGTAGGTGGCGTAGGGCCCAGCGAACACGGCGATGTGGTAGTGTGCGGGCGACCGCTCGCGCGTCACGTCGAGCGCACCGGAGCGCTCCATGGCCAGCAGCGAGCGCTCGATGAATGCGCGACCCGCGCTGTCCGAGGGAATGCGGAGGTCGACCGCCATTCCGGCCGGGTGAACCGACAGCTTGTGCGCGTTGCGCGGCTGACCGTTGGCCGGACGCGTCAGGCTGGTGACGACCAGTCTCTCTCCGGTCATCGCGCGATAACTCTTCGCGAATCGCTCGAGAAAGTCGCGCACTTCGGGCCGAGCGAACGCGTAGGAGACCTTATGGAGCGCCAGGTTCTCGTTGTCGAGCACCGGCACCAGCGCTCCCATGCTGGCGAGTTCCCGCACGTCGCCCGATGTGCGAAGGAAGCTGTAGTCCTCCTGCACTGCGATCTCGTGCTGATTCACCATGGACGCGGGCGACCCGGCGAGACCATCCGCACGCATGAAACCGGGCGTCATGATCAGGGCCAGCGTGAACGCGACTGCAATCGATCTATGTGACACATTTCCTCCGGACGCTCATTCAGGAACGGCATTTCTACGCGGGCCGTTCAGACTTGTTGTAGTGCGATTGGTGATACACCGCACAGCGTAATGGGTTCGGTGTGATTGCCGAGTCCGCTAAATGGGGCGCGTGGCCCTTACGCGCCCCGCCGTTCCCAGCGCCCCCTTGACGTTCCCTCGCCCCATGTAAACGTTTTCATGACGACGGAATCCGGTGCCGGGCTCCGCGTCGAACGACCTACAGGAATCGGGATGCACGTCACCATTCGGGATGTCGCTCGGCTCGCCGGTGTGTCGGTCGCCACCGTCTCTCGCGTGCTCAACGCGAGTGCGCCCGTTCGCGAGGCGACTCGCGATCGCGTGCTCGAAGTCGCACGAGACCTCCGCTTTTCGCCCAACGGGGCCGCGCGCTCACTCAGTCGGCAGCGCGCCGGTGCGCTCGGCGTGATCCTGCCCGACATCTACGGCGAATTTTTCTCCGAGCTGCTGCGCGGCATCGACCAGGAGGCGCAGCGCGCGAATCATTCCCTCCTCGTCTCGAGCTCACATCACGATTCCCGCGGCATCGGCGCCGCCGTGCGCGCCATGCGCGGTCGCGTGGACGGGCTGATGGTGATGGCGCCGGACGTCAGCGCGCCCATGCTCGCCGATGTGCTGCCGCGCGGCGTACCGACCGTGCTCCTCAATGGACCCGCCGTCGCCGGCGACGCGTTCGCACTGACCGTGGATAATTACGGTGGAGCGATCGCGATGATACGCCATCTCGTCGCGATCGGTCACGTCCGAATCGGTTTCATCGCTGGTGCCGAGCGCAATCATGACGCGAGCGAGCGACAGCGCGGCTATCGCGACGGGCTCCGAAACGCCGGCCTCCCGTACGATGCAGCGCTCGACGTTCGCGGTGACTTCACGGAGGCAGGTGGGTGGCGTGGCACACGGGAGCTGATCGCGGTCGCCTCACCGCCATCGGCAATCTTCGCCGCGAACGACGCGATGGCGGTTGGTGCACTCAGCGCGTTGCGCGAAGCCGGCATCACCGTACCCGCGGGCATTGCCGTCGTCGGCTTCGACGATATTCCCGTCGCCCGGTTCCTCAACCCACCGCTCACGTCGGTACGCGTTGGTATCGCCACGTTCGGCGAACGGGCAGCCGCGCTGCTGCTAGCCGCGCTCGCCGAGCGATCGCCACCCGGGGGCACGCCACGTCGCGACGTGCTCCCGGCCGTGGTCATCGTCCGCGATTCATGTGGCGCGCGCGTCGACGCGCCATCCCACCGCACACCCCGGAGCGGTCATCCCGAGCGCTCCCGACTCGATCGCAGTAGCTGGTCATCAACCCCTGGAGGCATGCGGATATGAACACCCGGAATACCGTACGATGGTTCGCACGTGCGTTCGTCGGCGTGGCGCTCGCCGTGCTCAACGCGAGTGCGGC
>JBDSSY010000070.1:0-14338 GCA_039928585.1 Gemmatimonadaceae bacterium
GGACGTCCTTGACGCCGGACTCATCACCGCCGCGCAGCACGTCGAGCACTACGAGATGGCCGGCTACGGCACCTGCCGCACCTGGGCTCGCGTGCTCGGCCGGTCCACCGACGAGCAGCTCCTCCAGGCGACGCTCGACGAGGAGCAGCAGACGGACCTCGATCTCACCGCGCTCGCCGAGGCCTCGATCAATATCGATGCGGCGGACGGCAGCGACGACGAGTAGCCACCTCCAGCTGCATCGAACGGAGACGAGGGGCGAGCACCGATCCAGTGCTCGCCCCTCGACGCCTTCGCGCATCACGTGCCGACAGCTGAGGCCGCGCTCGTCACAAGCAGAAAGATCGGAGGAGTCAGCGCCGCTGAGAGATCCGCGTCGGCGTCAATGCTCGACAGCACGTCACGGAAGTCGTCGGGCGCGATCTCCAGCTCGGTGACGCCGATGTTCGGCGCCTCCAGCCGAACACCTTGCGCATCGAGCAGGACGAGTTCGAGCGCGTCGAGCTGATCGCTCAATGCCATGAAGTGCATCATGCGCGCGTCCGTCCGTACGATCTCACGCATGCGCTGTTCACGTTCCGCCTCCGGGAACTGCTCCAGTTCGCCCGCGGTCGGGATCGCCTCCTGACTCTCCTCAATCGCGCGTGGCAGCGCGGCGAATAGCCGCCGTGCAGAAGCGAATTCTGCCGTCGGGAGGAACTGCCAGCTTCTCGTGCCAGGGGCCGGCGGAGGCAGTTCCACGCCAGTCTGTCCGAGCGACCGGCCCAGGCTCATGAGCGTGTATGACACGTCAGAGTCGCTCGAGCTGCTCGATCGTTCGGTCGCTCCGCACGTCGCCGGTGTTGAGCGTCCCAGCCGGCTCGAATAGCAGCACCTCGACTTCCGCGTCCGCCACCGGACGGTGCTCCACGCCTCGCGGGACGATGAGGAATTCGCCGACCTCGAGCTCAATGTTTCGGTCGCGAAATTCCATCCGGAACCGCCCGCGCACCACGAGAAACAGCTCGTCTTCCTTCTCGTGCCGATGCCACTCGAACGGGCCGGCGAACTTCGCCAGCTTCACCTGCTGCCCATTGAGCTCGCCGACGATCTTCGGCTGCCAATGCGCCGTGAATCGCGCAAACTTTTCCGCCAGATTGACTTTTTCCATGCGATCCTCGGGTATCGCGGGCCGGGCCGGCCGCGGTCAGTCGATGCGCCGCGCCTGCTCGCGTCGCGCCTGCCGCCACGTCCGCGATTCATCGAATGCGAACAGCGACGACCGCACGTCCAGCGCAATGGTGCGAAACCGTGTGGCACTTCGCCCGGGAATCGTCTCGCGCGAGAAAAGGATGACGGCGAACAGCTCTCCCGACCGCAGCAAACCCCCGAAACCGACGACGGACTCGATACCGTACCGCTCCACGAACTCGCGCTGTGCGGGAATGTGCGGGTTTCCACGTGCGCGCTCGACGTGGAATACGTCATATGTTCGTGGGTCCGAGCCGCGGACACGCGGTTCGGCGGACGCGATGAGCGACTCGATGTCGACGCCGAGTTCCTCGATCAGCCGAATGATCATCGGCGCGGCGCGCACGCTCTCGGCACTTGGTAGCGCGATCGTGCGATGCGCCTTCGACGCGTGGCGCGAATTCCAATCCGGCTCGTCGCCCGCCGTTCCAAGCAGCGTGAGGCACCGCATGTCCGGCGCTGCCGGTGCACCATCGAGCTGTGTCTCCGCGAATTGCTGGAGCTCCGGCTCCAGTTCCCCATACCGGTGCGTCTTGTAGAAGCGCACCAGCGCGCACGACCGCTGGCCGGTTCCGGTCACGCAATGATCGTACAGGTAACGCGCGATGATGTCTGCTGCGTCCTCCAGCGTCTCCGCCGTGCGGACGGCACGCCGAATCGCGATGCCCGCGCGCAGCATGGCGCCTACCGTGAAATCGGTGACGTCGAGCGGTCCGAAATCCGGTTCGTGAGCCATGAGTCACCGACGAAGGTGGAGCGCCGTCCACTCCTGCGCCTCGCTCGAAAATGGGCAGGGGTCAGCCCCGCCACAAGCGACTCGACAGGCGCCGAGCGGTCTGTGCGGCAAGCATCGTGCATACCTGCTGGCGCAATGACTGCCGACCACGATCCCGGCGCCGTGCCGGATGCACTGGACCGCGCGTCTCGCACGCGCGAGGCGTCATCTCTCGCGCCCGCCGTCGACGCGCGCGCGACCGCCGCACCGGCCGCGCCCGGGGCTCCCGCCCCCGACCTGACGCGTACGGGCGACGCGATCGACCAGCACCGCAGCCGCTCGGTGGAAGTGACGCTGATTACCGTGCTGGCCGTGTTCTACACGATGTATTTCGCTCGCAGTTTCCTCATTCCCATCGTCTTCGCGACTCTTCTCAACTTCCTGCTCAGCCCACTCATCCGGCGGATGGCGAAGCGTCGCGTGAAGCCGCCCATCGGCGCGGCGATCGTCGTGCTGGTGCTGCTCACCGGGATCGGCTGGGGGACGTACGAGCTGGCCACGCCCGCACAGCGCTGGGCATCCATCGCGCCGCAGAGTTTCGCCAAGGCACAGGACAAGCTGCGAGGCATCATCAAGCCCATGCAGCAGGTATCCCGAAACGTCGAGCAGGCGGCGGACGCCGTGGGCAGTGCGTCGGGCAAGTCAAAGGAAGTGGTCGTGAAGTCCGGCCCGAGCATGTCCTCGCGGGTGTTCGGCACCACGCAGCGCATCGTCGCGGCATTGTTCGAGATCTTCATCCTGCTCTACTTTCTCCTCGCCGGTGGCGATCTTTTTCTTCAGAAGCTCATCAAGGTGCTGCCCAATGTGAGCGACAAGGTGAAGGCCGTGGAGATCGCGCGCGCCACTGAGGCGACGGTGTCCGCGTATCTCACCACCACGTTGCTCGTGAATCTCGTGGAGGGTGCCATGGTGGCACTCGTGCTGTGGATGCTGGGCATGCCAAGCGCCGTGCTCTGGGGAGTCCTCGTCTTCTTCCTGGAATTCGTGCCGTATCTCGGAGCAGCCGCCGCCGTCGTCGTGCTCGGCATCGCGGGACTCACGACATTCGACGAGGTCGGCCGCGCGCTGCTGATTCCCGGAAGTTTTCTCGCGATCAACATCCTGCAGGCCAACCTGGTGTCTCCCTGGCTGCTGGGTCACCGCCTCACCCTCAATCCGGTGGCCATCTTCGCGGGACTCGCGTTCTTCTACTGGCTCTGGGGCGTGCCCGGCGCCTTCCTCGCCGTCCCCTTGCTGGCGACGTTCAAGATCTTCTGCGACAACATCCAATCGCTCGCGGCAATCGGTGAATTTCTCGGCCAGCGCGACGAGGACGAGCGACGCCAGTCGGCGCGCGCGTAGAGCGCAGCACTACCGCCGCTTCAGGATCTTCGCCAGCGCGTCGGCGATGCGCGCCGCATCGGTCTCGTCGTCGGCCACTGCCACCTCGAGCGTGTCCGTCTCGCCGCCTGGCCTCCGCGCCACGTCCACCATCCAGCCAAGGCCGGGTCCGCCGCAGTGCGCGATGGCGCCCGACTTGAGATGCACCGTCACGATACCGGGAAAGCCGTACTCCACCACGCTTCCCTTCAAGGCCTTCTGCAGGCGCGACGCCACCGCGTGGCCGAGTTCGTGGTGAACGTTGGCATCGTCACTGATCGCATGCTCGAACGTCTGGCTCATGAGCTCCGGCGGCAGTTCGAAGCCGGCCAGCGGATCGTCATCACGCGGTGGAGGTCTGGACGGCATGGATGCAGGGGCGGAAATGTCGACATCGAGAGTGCAGCTCAGCGATTTTCTCGTCGCAACTACGGAGCCGAAATCGCCGCCCAGCGGCACCCCGAGGGCTTGAGCCCGCGTTGCAGCAGGTCGAAGGTGCCCTGCACGACGACGAGCGCCAGCGCGGCCACACCGATGATCGCCCACCGGGGTCCGCGCCCTCTGCGCCGAAGCATCCACCACCCTCCGAGCGCGATCGGCACCTCCACGAGAAAATCCTCGAGCGGGCGCTGATAAAGACGAAGGCCAAGCAAAGGCCCACCCGGCCAGAAGATCTTGTTGCCGGTCACGAAGTCGAGTGGCAGGTGCGCCAGCACCACGACCGCCGTGAGCACGCCAGCGGCACGGGACCCCGTCGCGAGAAAGGCGATGCCGCCGAGCACCGCCCCGATGAGTGCCGCGGCAGGGATCGTATGCGAATACAGTCCGTACGGGCTGCAGATGCCGATCAGCGCGTAGCCGACGTCGAGCAGGTCGGGCGCGATGGACGCACCCAGCAGCCAGAAGAGCGACGCGACAGGCCACTGCCCTCGCGCGGCCAACGCCACGCCGAGGTGTCCGATGATCACGGCGGAAGAAACTTCCTGACTTCCTCGAGCAACCTCGCCGGCGGCACCGGCTTCGCCAGATACTCGTCGCATCCCGATGCGAGGGACGCGTCGCGATCCCACGCGCTGGCCAGCCCGGTCACGACGATGATCGGGATCGCCCGAGTGGCGATGTCTTCCTTGAGGGTGCGCACGGCGTTCCACCCGCTCGTACCAGGCATCGTGACATCCATGAGCACGAGCCCGGGCTGCTCGCGTCGTACGACGTCCACCGCCTCGGCGCCGTCGGCCGCCTCGAACACGCGATAGCCCGCGCTGCTGAGGAGCGTGACGTACAGAGAGCGCTGATCAGCGTTGTCTTCAGCGACGACGATGGTCGGCGCGCGGGGAGCCGTGGACGGCATGCGCGTGAGGTAGGAGGTGCGCTGAACATTATCGCGCGCGCCCTCGCTTGGCCATTGCATGGCCGTCGTCATCTCCCGCGGCGCACCTCGATGCCCGGCGCACGGTGGCGCAGTCCATGCTTCCGCCCGCCATCATGCTCCTCACTCCGAAATACCTCCCCCGGCTCGCGGCCATCGTTGGACTGTTCACTCGCTATGGCCTGCGCGATCTGGCGAAGCAGCAGGGCCTCATCACACTCGTACCGTCCGAGGGCGATGTCCCGCCCGACGAGATCGCCCAGCAGCGCGAACATGCGGAGGGGTTCAGGAAGCGGCTCGTCGAGCTCGGCCCCGCCTATGTGAAACTCGGTCAATTGCTCTCGACCCGGCCCGACCTGCTGCCCGACCCCTACATCCGGGAGCTGGAAAAGCTGCAGGATGACGTGGGTCCCATCTCGCTCGACGATGTCGAACGCACGATCGAGGACGAGCTGGGTGGGCGTATCAGCAAGCTCTTCGACTTCTTCGATCCCGAGCCGCTCGGCACGGCCAGCCTGGGACAGGTCCACGGCGCCCGGATGCGCGGCGGGCGCGAAGTGGTGGTGAAGGTGCAGCGGCCGAACATTCGCGCGTCGCTCGCGGACGATCTCGAGTTCTTCCACGAACTCGCCGTGTTCATGTCCGAGCATACGGGCGTCGGCAGCCGCATCGACGTGCTCGGCGTCATCCAGCAACTGGAGCGCGCGATCGCGGAGGAGCTCGACTATCGCACCGAAGCGCGCAACGCCGCCACGTTCCGCAAGTCGCTCGCGCCGTTTCCGCGCATCATGGTCCCCAAGGTCATCGAGGCATACTCGAGCGAGCGGGTGCTCACGAGCGAGCGGGTGCACGGCGTGAAGGTGAACAAGGTGTCGCCGCTCGCCCGGCTCGAATACGACTTCCTTCCGGTAGCGGAGGAGCTCACGCGAGCGTACCTGAAAGGCATCACGCTCGACGGGTTCTTCCACGCGGATCCACATCCCGGCAACGTGTTCATCCTGTTGCCCGGCACGCGCAACCCGATGACGCCCGCCGAGGTGGTCGCCGGCGAGCAGCGTGGTACGCTGCGCGCGGCGACGACACCGTTTGCGCGGCTGGAACAGGAGGCACAGGCTGCGGCGCACCCATTGCCGGACGATGTCGACGTACGGCTCGCCCTCATCGACTTCGGGATGACCGCACGGTTGTCCGGAACCATGCGGGACGCGGCGACCCGCCTCCTCATGGCGCTGGGTGACAATCAGGGCGATGTCGTGGCCTCCACGCTGATCGAACAGGGTCAGCCCACCCAGGACTTCGACCGCGCCGCGTACACGCGCGAGATCGCCACGCTCGTCTCGCGCAACGTCGATCTCACCGCGGCCGAGGTACAGGCAGGCAAGGTGCTGTTCGAGGTGATTGACATCTCTTTCCAGCACGGCTTGCGGCTTCCGGCCGAAATGACGCTGCTGGCCAAGGCGCTGTTCAACCTCGACGGCGTGACCCGATCGCTCGACCCCGCATACACACCCCTCGACACGATTCGCGCCTTCGGCAACGAGATCGCGATGGAGCGCGCAAAGCGTGACATGTCGCCGCGCCGCCTGTATCAGATCGCGATGGAGAGCGGGGATTTTCTCTCTCGACTTCCCCACCGGCTCGACCAGATCACCCAGCGGCTCGCCGACAACGAGCTGTCGACGCGTGTGGATGTCCCGCAGCTGCCGTCACTCATCGTGGCCCTGCAGAAGTTGGCGAACCGGATCTTCTCCGGTCTGGTGCTCGCGGGCCTGCTCATCGCCAGCGCGCAACTGCTTCCGTACTGGCGTGCACTTGGCACCACGGGGTTCGTGATAGCCGCGGTGGTCGGCGTCTACATGGTGCTGAGCATCATGATGAGCGACCGGAAGCGCGACCGCGGCTGAGTGACTGATCGAACGGCTATACTCTCCTGATGCCCCCTTCCCGCGCCGACGCGCTCGTCGTCCTCGGGCGCGGTGTCGACCCCGACGGCGCGCTTCCCCTCCTCGCGAAACAACGGGTCGAGCGCGCCGCCGAGCTGTTCGCCTGGGGCGTCGCCCCGCGAATGATCTTCAGTGGCCGCTGCAGCCTGATGACGGAAACCGTGGCTGCACGCACCGAGGCAGCGGCCATGGCCGACTACGCGCGGTCGATGGGCATTCCTTCGCGAGCGTTGCTGCTGGAGGAAGAATCACGTGACACGATCGGCAACGCGTATTTCGTCCTACGTCGATTCCTCGAGCCCAACGACTGGATGTCCATCCGGGTCGTGACCTCCGACTTCCACATCCAGCGCACGGCGTGGGTGTTCCAAAAGGTGCTCGGCCTGGGTTATGACGTCGCTTTTTCGCCCTCACCATCGGAACTCGATCACAACACCATAGCGGCACGAGCGCGAGAGGAGAGCGACATTTCCACGTTTCTGATGGATTGGCTCGGTCCCATCCAGGACGGAGATCCCATCGCGCTGGCTCGGCTGATCTGGCAGGAGCACCCCGGATACGCGCCCGAACCGACTGTCTCCAGAGCGGACATCCAGCGCCGCATCGCCGAGATCGCACAGGGGCATCGCGCGGTGGACGGCGCGCCGAGGGGCCATCGGGTGCGACAGGGACGTATCGCCGAACTCTGAAGGCAAGCGAGATTCTTGCGTTTGTGTTCCGCGTCACCCCGCACCCGCTTCCAGAGGTCCGATGCTCTGCATCATCCATGGCTATCTGCTCGAAGGCTCGGGCAGCAATCTGTGGACACGGTGCGTCGTGGAGTCGCTCTGCATGGAGGGACACACCGTTCAGCTGGTGTGCCAGGAGCCCTACCCGGAGCTCTACGACTGCATCGCTGAAGCCTACCGCTACCATCCGGACGGCACGGTGGAGACGATGCTCTCGCGCGCCGTGCCGTACCCGGGCAAGTGCATCATGCACAAGCCGCAGCTCGGCGATACCCTGCCCGTGTACGTGTGGGACAAGTACGACGAATTCCCGAACGTCGTGCCGATGGTCGAGCTCGACGACGACGCAATCGAGTCGTACGTCGAGACCAACGTGCGGGTGTTGCGGCAGGTCGTGCAGCGCCACGGCGTGCACGCGATGCACGTGAACCATGCCGTGCTCATGTCGGTGGTCGCCCAGCGGGTGAGCGCCGAAACGGGGGTACCGTACGCGATCATGGAGCACGGCAGCGGGCTGGAATACGCCTGCAAGCCGGACGTGCGCCTCAGGCGCATGGCGACGAGCGCATTCACCGATGCGGGACACCTCTTCGTGCACGGCGAGGAGATGCGCCACCGCATCGAGACCGTCCTCCCCGACGTGCCGGACCTGAACACCAAGTTCAGCGTCCTCCCGCTCGGCGTGCACACCGCGCAGTTCGAGCCAGTTCCACGTGAGCGCCGGCGCGAGAAGATGGGTCGGCTGTTCGTGGAGCTCTCGGCGCTACCGCGCGGACGCAGACCTGAGCAGCTCGTCGCCATGCTGGAAGACGCACGGCAGGCTGGCGACGGAGAGCGACTACGGACGGTGTTGTCCAGCGTGAAGTACGAAACCAAGGCGCCCGACGCGGACCTCGAGGAAAAGCTCCAGCAGGTGGACTGGGAGCACGACGCGATCCTGCTGTTCGTGGGCCGGCTCATCTCGGCCAAGGGCATTCAGTCGGGACTCGCCGCCCTCCCGCTACTGCTGGCCGAGGACGCGGGCATCCGCCTCATCGTCGTGGGGCATGGTCCGCTTCGTGAGCCAATGGAGGCATTCCTCTGGGCACTCGAGCATGGGGATCGTGAGCTCGTGATGCGAATCGTCGAGAGCGGGCGCATGCTGGAGGGCGATCCGGACGGCGCTGGCGGATCGCAGGCCCTGGGTAAGGTGAAGTCGTTCTACCATGACCTCGCCGCGCGCGGCGAAATCGATCGCTACTTCGAGCTCGCGCAGCAACACGTGCGGGCGGAGCGGGTGATCTTCACCGGCTACCTCACGCATCACGAGCTTCAACATCTCTTCCCCTGCTGCGACGCCGGACTCTTCCCGTCCATCGTCAAGGAAGCCGGGCCACTCGTGTTCCTCGAGGCGCTCGCGTCGGGCTGTTTTCCGCTCGGCACCTACTTCGGTGGAATGAAGGCGAGCATCGATGCCATTGCCGAGCTGTTCCCGCCCGAGATCGCCGATGCGATGAAGATCGATCCACTCGACACGGTTGCCGACATCGTGTCCAATGTGTCGCTCGCACTGCGGTTCGGCGTGCGGTACAAGGACGTGCTCAGCCGCACGGCCCAGTCGCGATATGATTGGACAAGCGTGGGGCGGAAACTGGCGCATGAGCTCGACGCACTGGCCTCCGCCCGCCGCGGGAGTACATCTGTTGCATAGAGAAGACGCCATGCCACGACGCCGACCCGACCGCTCGCTTCGACGCATCGCGACCCTGCTCGCCGCACTCGGTGCCATCGGCATCGCGTGCGGTCGCTCGGCAACCGGAACGGACGCGGCGTCGACGGAGATTGCCGATGTAGCGGCGCGAGTGGCGCAGGTAGCGGCCGCGGTCACCGGACAGGACGCTCCCATCGCCAACGACCAGCTCGACGGCAACCATCTCGGCTTCGACACACACACCTATCCGGGCGACAAGACGATGCGCGCCTGGAAGTCTGCGCCGCGTGCGCCCTATTCGTGGGTCGGTTTCTATCTCGTCTCGCCCTGCCACAAGGACGATTCGTGGAGCGGCAAGCGGCAGTCGCTCACCGACATGGGCTGGGGCCTCGCTGCCGTCTACGTCGGCCAGCAGACCTGGGGACGCACGCCGAAACCACTCACGCCCGTACGCCTCGCGCAGCTCACGAAACAGAAGGCGAGTTGCAACGCCGATTTCATCACGGCCGACCGTGGTGCAGCGGATGGACGCGACGCCATCGTGACGACGAGAGCCGAAGGGTTTGCTCCTCGTTCCGTGGTGTTCCTCGACATCGAGCGGATGGAGAAGATGCCGCAGGCGATGCGCGATTACCATCGGGCATGGGCTCGCACGCTGCTACGGGACGGCAGTTTCCTGCCGGGCGTCTACGTGCACGCACATAACGCGCAGGCTGTGCATGACGACCTCAAGGCGGAGTTCGTCGCCGCCGGTGTAACGGAGGAGCCGCGTGTGTGGGTCGCCACCGGTCGTGGCTTCGACGAGAGCAAGGCTCCGCACGAGGTGGGTTTCCAGTTCGCGGGCATGTGGCAGGGCCTGATCGATGTCGCCCGCGCAGTCGCCGACATCAAGCTACCGGTGGACGTCAACGTCTCGTCCTGGATCTCCCCGTCCGAGCCCTCGCGCCTCGTCGACTGAGCCGTTGCCGCGGTCGATCGGATCACGGCCGAGTCCGCCGATCCATAAGGGCCTGAGCGGCGTATCGCATTTGTAGCGCAGTCCAGGGGAATGCGCGCCGACGGGCACTCTTTACCCCCGTCGTGAGTACTACAGTGAGGCCGGTGGACGCCACTCGCCTCGCGACCCGATCCCGGAGCAACTCATGACCGATTTCCCGCGTGGCGCACGACGCGCAGTACTGTTCGCGCTCGCCACCATGTCGTTTACCGCCGGCGCTGTGCCGGCGGCCGCCCAGACGTCCGCACGTTCGACGAAAGGAGACCGTCGCATGACCGAAACATTCAAGAAGCCCGCCGACGCAGAGCTCAAGGTCAAGCTGACACCCATGCAGTACAAGGTGACGCAGCACGAAGGCACCGAGCCGCCCTTCAAGAACGAGTACTGGGACAATCACGAGCAGGGCATCTACGTCGACATCGTCTCGGGTGAGGCACTGTTCAGCTCAGCGGACAAGTTCGAATCCGGCACGGGGTGGCCGAGCTTCAGCCGCCCGCTCGCGCCGGAAAACGTGAAGACCAAGACCGACCGTCAGTTCTTCATGTCACGCACCGAGGTTCGCTCCGCGCACGCCGACTCCCACTTGGGACATGTGTTCGATGATGGGCCGAAGCCGACAGGGCAGCGCTACTGCATGAATTCCGCGTCGATGCGCTTCATCCCGGCCTCGAAGCTGGTGGCGGAGGGATACGGCGAGTACGCGAAGCTCTTCGACGGGAAGAGCGCGAAGTAGCGGATGCTGGAAGGCAAGAGGCGGGCGCCGATGCGCCCGCCTCTTCACGTCTTCTACCCCTTCGTCGTCGGCATCGCACCGCGCGCGTGCGGCTTCGATGCCTTTCGAGCCGCGTGCGCCTTCGCATCCGCTTTCGCCTCGGCCTTCTCCATCGCGGGCGTTTCGTGCGTGTTGCTCAGCACCGTGCCCGTGATGGCATCGACCTGCACCTCGTCGATGCCCGACTTTCCCTTCGTCGCGATGTCGAACGAATAGATCAGCCGTCCGTTCTCGCGCTCGAGCTCTCCGGACTTGACCTTGCCCTTCGGCACCAGCGCCAGCGCCGTTGCGCGCGCCGTGCTGCTCGACACCTTGGCCTCGGCCTTGAGTTGCGCCATCGTCTCGTGCGGCGGTGCCGCTTTCGTTGCCTGCGCCTGCATGCTGGCGGGCAATGCGACGATGATGGCCACGATGGTCGTCAGGATCGGGAGTCTGTGATGCGTGTGCATGATACCTCTCAGGTGGAAAGAATTTCCGCGCTCGCCCTCGCGAGCAGCGGCCGTACGGTCTGTCGACTGCGAAGCGTGTAATCGCGGCCACGCACCGCGATCAGGAACGCCGGAACGAGATACAGCGTGATCGGCGTGGACAGTGCGAGCCCACCGATGACGGCGAGGGCAAGCGGTCGCTGCATCTCGCTACCGGCGCCGAGGCCAAGGGCCAGTGGGAGCAGCCCGACAAGCGTGCACAGCGTCGTCATGAGGATGGGGCGCAATCGCACGCGACCGGCCTCGAGCAGCGCCGGCTCGAGCGATTCGTGCTCCGTGAGCATGCGATGATGCGTGAAGTCCAGAAGGATGATCCCGTTCTTCACGATGAGGCCCACGAGCAGGATCAGCCCCATGAATGACGACACGTTCAGTGGCGTCCCGGTGATCCAGAGGAGCAGCATCGCTCCCACGAACGAGATCGGCGCTGCGGCGAGGATCACCAGGGGCTCGACGAACGAGCGGAATTGCAGCACCATCACGCCGATCACCGCGGCGACCGCCAGCGCCAGTACAGTGAGGAGGGAGCGGAACGCGTCCGCCTGCCCGGCCGATTGCCCACCGATCTCGACGCGGATACCGCTCGGCGCCGGATGCCTCGCGAGCACGGCGTTCACTGCGCGCATCACCGATCCGAGCGACCCGTTCACGTCGCCTGTCATCGTGATCATCTGCTGCTGGTTCTCGCGCGTGTAGCCAGAGCGAACCTCGGTCGGCGTGAAGCTGGCCAGGGCCGAGAGTGGTGCCGTGGTGCGGCTCGACGGGATCGCCACCGGCAGGCTGCCGAGGCGAAGCGCATCGTTGCGCACCACATCGGGCGCCCGCACGCGCACCTTGATTGATCGGTCCTGCAGGCGGACCTCGCCCGCATCCACGCCGAGCATTGCCCCATTGACGGACGCGCCGACCTGGTCCGGCGTGAGCCCGAGCCGATTCGCCGCGACGGTGTTGATGCGCATCATCAGCTCGGGTGACTGCTCGCTCACGCCGTCGAAGAAGTCCTCGAGTCCAGGGACCGCCGTCATGTCCGGCGCGAGCGAACGGGCATATGCCTCGATCGCGCCCAGATCCGGCCCGAACAGCTTGATCTCCACCGGCCGCGCAGCGCCGGCCAGATCGTTGATCACGTCGCTCAGGATCTGGACGAACTCGATGCGCAGTCGCGGAACAGCGGACTCGATCTTCACGCGGACATCGTCGATCACTGTGGCGCTCGAGCGTCGCCGCTCGCCCGACGGCGTGAGCCGCGCCACGATGTCGCCACGATTCTGCTCGGTGGCGAACAGGCCGAGCTCCGCACCCGTGCGCCGCGAGATTCCGGCGACTTCCGGCGTCGCCAGCAGGATCTCTTCCGCGATGTGTACCATGCGGTCCGTCTCGGCGAGCGCCGTCCCGCCGGGAGTGAAGTAGTCGAGCACGAACGCTCCCTCGTCGATCTCCGGCAGGAATCCCGTCGGTACGAACCGATAGACGACGACGCCGCCGACGATCATGAGCGCGGCGCCGACGAGCATGACGCGCGTGTGCCGCAGTGCGCGTGCGAGCGTGCTCGTGTATCGGTCCGCCAGCGCGTCGACCGCGTGGCCAATGGCGGCGAGCGCTCCGCGGCGCCCCGGAGTCCTGTCGGCCCGTCCACCATGTGTCTCGTCGTCCGCGACACCCGACGCGGACGGCTCCGCCTCGAGAAACGCCTCGGCGAGCAGGGGAATGATCGTGACTGCGAGCACGAGCGAGACCAGGACCGCGATCGTGAGTGTCACCGACAGCGCCGCGAAGAACTGGCCCACGACGCCCTGCAACAGCCGCAGCGGGAGGAACACGACCACCGTCGTGACGGTTGAGGTGGTCACGGGCACGATCAGCTCCCGTACCGCTTCACGGATCGCCTGGCCGCGATCGGGGGTGAAGCCGAGATGCCGCACGATGTTCTCGCTGATCACGACGGCGTCGTCGATCACGATGCCGATCGCGATCGCCATGGCGCCCAGCGTCATGAGATTGAACGTCTGCCCGACGAGCGACATCACGAACACGGTGATGGCGAGCGTGAGCGGAATGGACGCCGCGCTGATTGCGGTGATGCGGCCGCGACGGAGAAAGAGGAAGAGGATGATCACGGCGAGCACCGCGCCGATGAGCATCGCATCGCGAACGGAGGCCGTGGCCTCGCGGACGAGCGATGCCTGGTCGTACACGGGCTTGAGGATCATGCCCGCCGGCAGTGAGTGGCGAACGGTCTCGGCCACTCGCGCCACACTGTCGGCGATCGCCACCGTGTTGCCGCCGGCCTGCCGCGTGACGTTGAGGAGCGCAGCGGGCTTTCCATCTCCTGCCACGATGCGCACGTGATCCTCCGTGCCCGGCACGACGGTCGCGACATCCCGCACCCTGAGCCCGCGACCCACGACCACGTTCGCGATGTCCTCGGCGGTCGTCGCTTCCTGCGCCGTCACCACGAGGTACTGCTTGTAGTCCTGCGCCACCCGTCCCACCGCCGCTACCGTGGTGGAGGCGCGGATCGCACTGGCGATGTCCTCGTACGAGAGCCCCTGCTCCGCGAGGCGCACCGGTTCGGCGATCACCTGGATCTCACGGATGTCGGACGCCTGCACGTCCACCCGCCCGACACCGGGTACGCGTGAGAGAAGCGGTCGAATTCGGTAGCGCGCGATGTCGTACAGCGTCGCGGGATCGCCGCCTTCCAGATTGTACGAGATCACCGGAAAGAGCGCCGGCGACAGCCGCTCCACCTGTACCTCGAGACCAGGCGGCAGCGCCGATACCGCCTGATTCACCCGCGCCTGCGTCTGCTGCAGCGCGAAGGCCATGTCGGTGTTCGGGGCAAACGTCACCGATATCTCGCTGGCGCCGCGGATGGAGCGCGACTGCACGCGCGTCACGCCCGCGATCACACCGACCGCTTCCTCCAGGGGCTGGGTGATGGAGAAGACCACCTGCCGAGCGCCAAGGGCGGTGCCCTCCGCCAC
>JBDSSY010000071.1:0-4774 GCA_039928585.1 Gemmatimonadaceae bacterium
AGCCACTCAGGGAGGCGCGAGCATGGAGCCCGCGGCGCCAGGGGTGACTGGTCAATGACGGTGTCGGCGTGATGGGTGCCGCCCTCGAATACTGCGCGTCGCGCAGTGGGGCGAGCCGGTCGACGTGCGCACCGCGAACCGCCTCGCCATCGAGCACCGCGCTTGCCGACCACTTCGGTCGGGCGGATTGCTCCCGGCGAGAGCACGGGCGCCGCACTGCCTGGCAGGCACGCCCGCTCTCACACCATGCGTCGCATGACGCAAGGGACAGCATGAATCAACGCTCTTCGCGGAATGGTCCGTCGCGCTCCGGCGCCGCGCTCATTCACCGCGGCCCCCAGGCGCTCAGCGCGCCTCACGTGTCCTCGGCCGGCTACGCACAGCCGATGCACGCTCCAAATGCGGCCCTCCTCATCGACTTCGACAATGTGACGATGGGAATCCGCTCCGATCTCGGCAAGGAGCTTCGCACCCTGCTCGGCTCGGACATCATCAAGGGCAAGGTCGCGGTGCAGCGCGCCTATGCCGACTTGCTACGGTATCCCCAGTACATCGTGCCACTCGCCGAGTCCTCGATCGACATGATCATGGCGCCCGCCTACGGATCGTCGAAGAAGAACGCCACCGACATCCGCCTTGCCGTCGACGCCATGGAGCTCGTCTTCACGCGCCCCGAGATCGGCACGTACATCCTGCTCTCCGGCGACAGCGACTTCGCGAGCCTGGTGACGAAGCTCAAGGAATATGGCAAGTACGTCATCGGCGTCGGGATCCGCGAGTCGTCGAGCGACCTGCTCGTCATGAACTGCGACGAGTACTACAGCTACAACGCGCTCGCCGGCCTCGTGAAGAATTCGGACGACGAACCGGCCAAGAAGTGGGATCCGTGGGAGCTGGTCACCGAAGCGGTCAGCCGCATGAAGCGCAATGGCGACG
The DNA here is from genome assembly GCA_039928585.1 of Gemmatimonadaceae bacterium. Taxonomy (GTDB): domain Bacteria; phylum Gemmatimonadota; class Gemmatimonadetes; order Gemmatimonadales; family Gemmatimonadaceae; genus AG11. The sequence goes on from JBDSSY010000071.1 coordinate 937, forward strand.
TCATGCGCTCCGATCGACTCAAGCAGGTGATGGTCGAGATCGACAACGCCTTTGACGAGAAGGACCTCGGCATGGCGAAGTTCTCGCGCTTCGTGCAGGATGCGACGCAGCGTGGACTGCTCTCGGCAACGAAGCTCGAGAATGGCCAGCTGGAAATCGGCCTGCCGAGCGGTGCCAAGGGCGATGTGCGTGCGGCCGAGAACGCCGCGGCGGATGAGGCGGCGCGCGTGGAAGGTCCGGGGGCTGCCGCCGATGCCAAACGCGAAGGTGGCCGGGGCCGTCGCGGCCGGCGCGGTCGCGGTCGAGGACATGATGAACGCCCGCGCGCCGAGGGAACGGAGGTGCCGGTCGACGTCGAGTTGGTTGCCGAGCCCGACGTTGCATCTGCTGCACCCGAAGCCGTCCCGCCCGTCGCCACGGTGGCGGCGCCCGCACCACGCGGGCGCGAGCGGACCGCGCGTCCCGAACGTGCGCCACGGCCCGAAGTGGCCGATCGGATCGAGCGCGCTGATCGGACCGAGCGCAGCGAATCGGTCGAGCAGATCGGATCGAGCGGCGAACGGCTGACTCGAGATGAAGCGTTCGATCTCATTCGCCGCTCCGTCCTTGCGCTCACCGAGGGCGACGAGACCGTGCGAGCGGGCGTCGTGCGCGCGAAGGCGCGCGAGTTGCTCGCGCGTGACAGCGAGAGTCTCAGCGACCGCAACTTTCCCCGCATTCTCAAGGATGCGCACGACGGAGACGTCATCGATCTGCGGCGCCGCGGCGATGACTTCGAGATCGCCCGCGCGGCCGAGTCGGAGTCGGTGGCGGCGCAGCTGGCCAGGTCGGCGGTGAGTAATGCGCCACCTGTGTCGACTGCGCCCACCGCACCGCGAGGCATGGGGCCTCGCGGCGTCACCGGCGGGCGCGGGCGTGTCGGCCGGCCTGGCGCGCCGCCGGCCGATCTGATGAGCAATCTGTTGAGCATCGGCGTCGTGGGCCCGACGGGTGCGACGCCATCCGTGTCGCACGTGGCCGTCGTCCCGGCAGCGTCGGCACCCACGCGCATCACGTCCGTTCCGATCGACCGCGTCGCTGCGGTCGAACACGCGCCTTCCACTGCGTCGGCAAAACCGCGTGGGCGCAAACCCGCGGCGAAGAAAAATGCCGACACACCGGCTGCAAAGTCCGCGGTGAAGAAGTCGGCGGCGGCGAAGAAGTCGTCGCCTGCGTCGAAGTCGCGGGCGAAGAAGACCGTGGCGCGCGCCGACGCGTGAGCCAGCGAGACGCCGCGCGAACCGCGCGGCGTTCTCGCCCGGGCGTTCCACTCACCGCCCGGTTCTACGATCGCGCCACTGACATCGTCGCCCGCGATCTGCTCGGGGCAGTGCTGGAGTGTTCCACTCCGGAAGGAACCACCCGCGCGCGCATTGTGGAGACGGAAGCGTACCTCGGACCTGACGACCCGGCATGTCATGCGGTCGCCGGCCTCACTCGGCGCACTGAGCATCTCTTCGGGCCGCCAGGCTTCGCGTACGTCTACCTGATATACGGGATGTACTGGTGCTTCAACGCCGTTACGCGCGAGCGGGGTCACGGCGCGGCGGTGCTCGTGCGCGCCGTGCATCCGCTGGACGGACTCGATCTCATGCGTCGCCGTCGGCCGAAGGCCATGCGCGACCGGGATCTCACGAATGGTCCGGGCAAGCTCAGTCTCGCCATGGGCATCGTCGGCAGCATGAGTGGGGAGTCGCTGCGCGATGGGCCGATCATCATTCGAGCGGGCGACCCGGTTGCCGACGAGGATGTGGTCGTGACACCCCGTATCGGTATTACGCGGGCAGCCGACTGGCCGCTCCGGTATTTTGTCCGCAACGATCCATTTGTCTCGGCTACGCCGAAGCATTTCTTCCGGCGAGCCCACGCGACATGCTCGGGGCCGACGCGCGGGGTGACACACGTCTGATCGTCCGTTGGTTCAGCCGACGCACGAAGGGCCGCGCGACGATGTCGCGCGGCCCTTCGTGAACGCAGATCGGGAACGGCTCAGCGCTGGCGGTCGATCGAGCTGCCGATGTTGTAGCGCACTCCCCCTTCGAGCGTGAGACCCAGCTTCGTCTTCGGCGGATCGGAGTGGAGGAAGAAGCTCTTCTGCAGCCACGTCGCCGTGCCGTGCGCGAACACCGAGAAGCCCGGTAGTCGCTGCTGAGCGCCGAGCATGACGAACGGTGCGAACGTCACCTTCTTCGCACTCACGCTGTCGGCTGCGACGTTGGCTTGGGCGCTGCCGGCGAACGGTGTCTGGAAGTTGACGCTGCCCACTCGATTCATCCCCGCTCCGAGGCCGACGTAGGGATGAAACATCGGGGTCTGCAGCGGGAAGCCGACCATGGCCAGCGAGATCCGCTGCATGTGCCTCAGGTCGACCACCCGGTCCACGAGCCCGGTCGAACTGGTTTCCTTGAACGAGCCTGTCGTGCTGAGGAAGCTCTGGTCGGCGCTCACGTACAAGCCGCCGCGCGTTCGAGTGATCAGCCAATCGAGCCCGACCATCGGCGCGATGCCCATGTCCGTGCCGAAGTTGGACGAGTACACATTAGCGCCACCCTTCACACCCCAGAACCACGCATCATGGAACGGCCGTCCGTCCTGCGCCGCACTCGGCTGCGCGATGAGAGCGGCGAAGCTCGTCGCCACGAGGACACGGAGGAGTCGCATATCAGGAAGCCTCGATAAATGAGATCACGCCCGAAACTGCCCGCGGAGTCCGGGCTCATGCTGGGGACGAGGAGGCTGTGCTTGGCGTCACGGACCGGGGGTCACCACCGGTCCGAGCGCGTCCCAGGCCGGGCTGCGCTCAGATCAGCTTCAGCGTTCTCCCGACACGGATGAAGGCGGCGATCGCTTCGTCGAGATCGGCCCTGGTGTGCGCCGCCGATACCTGGCAGCGGATGCGCGCCTGACCCTGCGGCACGACGGGAAAGCCGAAGCCGGTCACGAACACGCCCTGCTCGAGCAGGAGATCGCTCATGCGAATGGCGGCGGAGGTCTCGCCGACGATGATCGGGATGATCGGCGTCTCGCCCGGGAGCGGAGTGAATCCCGCCTCGACGATCCGCTCGCGGAAATATCGCGCGTTGTCGCGAAGCGTCTGAACGCGCTCCGGGTTCGCCTCGATGAACTCGACGGCCGCGAGCGCGCTCGCGGCCACCGTCGGGGGCAGCGCGTTGGAAAAGAGTTGCGGGCGCGAGCGCTGCGTCAGGTAGTCGCAGAGCGCCACCGATCCGGCGACGAATCCGCCCGCCGCGCCACCCAGCGCCTTGCCGAGCGTGGACGTGATGATGTCCACCTCACCCAGCATGCCGAAGTGCTCGGCGACGCCGCGCCCCGTCTTGCCGAGCACACCCGTTGCGTGGGAGTCATCGATGATCAGGACGGCGTCGTGTTCGCGGCAGATCTGCAACAGGTCGGGCAACGGTGCGATCGACCCTTCCATCGAGAACACGCCGTCGCTCCACACGAGCCGGCGTTTCGCGCCGCGCGCCGCTGCGAGCTTCGTGCGCAGGTCATCGAGGTCGACATGCTTGTAGACCGCCGTCTGGCACTTCGTGATCGACTTGGCCAGGCGGATCGAGTCGATGATGGAGGCGTGATTCAGCGCGTCCGACACGACGAAATCGCCTTCCTCCACCACGGTCGCCGTCAATCCCTCGTTGGCGTTCCACGCCGAGACGTACGACATCGACGCCTCCGTGCCGACGAATCGCGCCAACGCTTCCTCGAGCTCCCGGTGCACCGTGAACGTGCCGCAGATGAAGCGCACGCTGCCTGTGCCAGCACCGAACCGTTCGAGTCC
>JBDSSY010000072.1:0-4455 GCA_039928585.1 Gemmatimonadaceae bacterium
CGCTGGATCGAGCGCGAAGCGCGCATGCGATTAGCGCATCTCTATCTGCTGTGCGATGTGGATGTGCCATGGGTGCGCGATGGCGTCCGTGACCGTCCGACCGACCGGCGCGCGATGTTCGGTCTGTTTCGCCGATCCCTCGCGCGGCGTGGCGCGCGCGTGGTCATTGTCCGCGGCGACTGGACAGCGCGACTGGAGCTCGCACGGAACGCGCTGTCGATGATCTAGAAGCGTGCGAGTGCGACAGATTTGCGGCGCGTGGCTTACAGTTGCGTGGCGTGCTTGCCACACGTTTCAGAGGCAGTTCGTCGTCGCCGATAAGTGCATTTACCTTACGCAGCTACGCGACAGATGCGTGTATCGTACCGGCTCACTACTTGCTGCTCCGGAGTTTTCCATGCCGTGACGGCCGCTCTCTACTTCCACTGTCTCGCCGCGAAACTGCCAGGTCTCGCCCGCAGTGCCAGCAGTCAGTCTCCGACTCGGGTTCGCTCCGATCGCCTCTCATCACTGGAGCATCACGAATGTCGAGCACCAACACCCTGCACTTCTCAATCGACCTCGCGCCGCAGCGTCAGCCGGGTTTGATGAAGCGGCGGTTCCAACGCACCATGCGGCACGCATTGCTCGCGGCCACGGCGCTGCTCGCCAGCGCATCACTTGCCGGAGCCCAGACGCCCGGCCCCCTCGGATCAGCGGCAAAGTTCGGCGTACTCGGCGCAGAGACGGTCACCAATACCGGTCCCACGACGATCACGGGCGACCTCGGTGTGTCTCCGGGAACCGCGATCACCGGCCAGTCAAGCATCACGTTGAATGGCACCGTGCACGCGACCGACGAAGTGGCCGCTCAGGCGCAGAGGGACGCGAGAGCGGGCTTCACCACGTTGAATGCCCTGCCTTTCACGAGCCTATCTGGCATGACGTTCGGTCCCTCGCTGACGCCAGGCGTATTTCGTTTCGAATCGTCCGCGCAGCTCACGGGCAACCTGTTCCTCGACTTCCTCGGCAATCCTGACGCTTTTTTCGTGTTCCAGATACCGAGCACGCTCATCACCGCCAGCGGCTCATCCATAACAACCAGCATCGCGAACGCGGGACGTAATGTCTTCTTTCTCGTCGGCAGCTCCGCGACGCTTGGCACCACGACATCCTTCCGCGGCAGCATCATCGCTAACCAGAGCGTCGCGTTGAACACGGGCGCCACCATCACGTGCGGGAGAGCTATCGCGCTCGTCGGCGAGGTCACCCTTCAGAGCAACACGATCTCCACTACGTGCGACTCGGGGCAGTTCCCGGTCACGCCGATACCGGAACCCTCGACGCTCGCGCTGCTGATCGGCCCCATGCTGCTGGGCGTGGGACGATTCGTCCGCCAGCGTCGTCGCGAGTCAGGCCAGGACTTCGACTCGCTCGCGAGCGCCTGAGTACCGGCCATCCATCCGACGGAACGCCCGACCTGGTACCAGGGCGTTCCGCTGGAGAGGGCGGACGTGACGCAACGGATGCTGCTCTCAATGCGCCGATAAAACAACGACGCGCCGGCATTGCGCCGGCGCGTCGTTTTTTTTCGTCATGACGGAGCTTTACCGCTCCGGCTTCCTCGGCACGTCCTTCCTGATCGGGATGACCTGCCCCGGTGATGCCCGTACCGGCTCCGGCCGGGGAGCGTTCGCGATCGAGTCGCGCAGCGCGCGCAACGCGGCATCGCTGTCCCGCAGCCGGCGAGTCTCCGCTGCGCTGACGGAGTCCTGCGGCGCCATCATCACCGGCGGCGGCGCGGGCGTCACCACGGTGACCGTGCGAATTTCCGGGCGCGGATGGCGGAACATGCTCAGTCCCACCCGAATGCTCCGATAGGTGAGCCACTTCGGTCCATTCGGCGGCGGAAACTCGTTCGCGAGCCAATCATACACGCCATCCACCCGCAGCGCGGCCCTGTCGCTGAGCGCGAACTTCACGCCCGCGAGCACGTCCACACCGTAGGTGTGCAGAAAGTTCGTTTCGGTCGAGACACCGGCGCCCGCACCGACCAACACCGACAGCGCGCCCGACTTGATGGGAATGGCGACCAGTCGCCCGGACAGGATGCCCACGTTGACGTCCCGCAGGCCATTCGTACGGGTCGCCCGCATCTCGGCATCCTCGAACTCGATTGAAAAGCGGGGATCGAGGAACATGCCGATGCGACCGCCGCCGCCAAATCCGGTATTGAGCGTGAGGTCCTTGTCGAACGACGCAGCGCTGCCGAATGCGCCGAACTCCATCGTCCCCCGGTACTGCGCCACGGCCGGCGCGGCCCAGATCATCGCCGCGAATACCGCCGTTAGTGCTCTGGATGACATGTGATTCTCCTTGAAGATTTCGTGGCCGGAGCGGTGCTGGAGCCGGACAGTCGTCCGGCCCCAGCACTCGTCGGCGTCATGGCAGCGTGATGGTGTTGTTGGTGCCCAACGAGACCGCACCGTTTCGCGCCAGGGCGCGTCCGATCAGGTTCGCATTGTCCACCAGCGTGATGCTCGTGAGCGCCAGGATGTTGCCCTGAATCTGCGACCCCGTACCGAGTGTGGCCGAGCTGCCGATCTGGAAGTAGACGTTCCTGGCCTGCGCCCCATTGATCAGCACGATGTTACCGGCCGTGGTCAGCGAGCTGCCAGCCTGGAAGACGAACGTCGCGTTCGGATCTCCCCCGCCATCCAGCGTCAGAACGCCCGTGATGCCGATACCGGTCGCCGTGCAGTAGACACCCGCCGGCTTGGTCGTGCCACCGAGGTTGGCCACGATGGCGTTGGCCGGAGGACACGGCAGGCCGGCCAGCGTGTTGTACGCGTTCGTGAGATCGCTTTGCGCCTGCACGGCGATCGCGTTGTTGAGATTCTGCGTCCCCGTGATCACGCACGGCGGGAATCCGGTGACCGTACTACCGGGGCTGATCGCGATATCCGCGTTGATCGTCCCGAGGTTGACGCAGGTGAATGCCGTGCCGGCCATGACGCCATTCGGCGCCGCGGCACCAAGGTTCACGATCGGAGACGGACCGACCGTCACGTTGACGGTCGCTGTTCCCGACACCGTCCCGCTCGTCGCCATCACGGTGTTGGTGAACGTGCCTGCGACCGAGCCCGCCGTGAACAGTCCGGTGCTCGGGTTGATGGTACCGCCGCCGTTCACGACCGACCAGACCGGGGTGATCGGAACGGTATTGCCGCTCGCGTCCCGGCCCGTCGCGGTGAACTGCTGCGTGCCGTTCACCTGCACGTTCGCCGGATTCGGGGACACGATGATCGACAACACCGGTCCCGTGGTCACGGTCACCGTCGCGGTGCCCGACACGGAGCCGCTCGTCGCTCGCACCGTGTTGGCGAAGGTGCCGCCCGTTGTGCCCGCGGTGAACAGGCCCGTGGTCGCGTCGATGGTGCCGCCACCATTCACGATGGACCAGACGGGCGTGATCGTCACGACGTTGTTTCCAGCATCCCGTGCGACGGCGGTGAACTGCTGCGTCGCACTGGCCGCAACCGTCGCCGGATTCGGCGTCACGGTGATCGATGCCACTGGACCGTTCGTCACATTGACCGTTGCGACGCCGCCAATGGTGCCGACGCTGGCGCGTACCGTGTTGGTGTAGGTGCCGACCGTACTACCGGCGGTGAAGATACCGCTGTTCGGATCGATGCTGCCACCGCCCGCGACGACCGACCAACTCGGCGTGATCGCAACAACGTTACCGCTCGCGTCTCGTCCGACTGCCGTGAACGTCTGCGTGGTGTTGATGGCCAGCGATGCCGGATTCGGCGTCACCGTGATCGTCGCCAGCGCTCCGACCGTCACGATGACGGTCGCCGTGCCTGTGACGCCATTGCTGGTCGCCGTCACGGTGTTGGAGAACGTGCCCGGCGTCGTGCCCGCCGTGAACAAGCCCGACGCGCTGATGGTGCCTCCGCCAGCAGCGACCGACCAGGTAGGCGTGACGGTGACGACAGCGCCCGAGAAGTCGGTGCCGACCGCGGTGAACTGTCGCGTGCCGCCCACCGCGAGGGTGGTCGGATTGGGCGAAACCACCAGATTCACGAGCGACCCCGGCTCACTGATGCCGTGCACGTCGCACGACGACGTGAACGCGCCTGCCAGCGCGACCGCCACGATCATCCGTGCGAGGCGCGCGCGCGGCGCCAGCGCCCGCACGATGCGGTTCTTCATGACGCTTCTCATCGAAGTCCTCCTGAGACCTGATGCGAGTGAACGCAGGCGGGGCACAGAGCCCCAGCCCGCGACGATTGTTCACGATGTCCTGCAGGTGCGATCATGTACTTTTCGCGATCGCGGATACACCCCGGGTGCTGACCAGGCGGCATCACGGATGACGTCGCTTGGGGGATCCCCTCACACTAGCGCACCGCATTCGATTCACCCATCGCCTCGATGGGTGAATCGGGAGGTACGTCTTCGGGGGGA
>JBDSSY010000073.1:0-3008 GCA_039928585.1 Gemmatimonadaceae bacterium
GCGACGTTCGAGATTATCTTACCGTGATGCAAATCGTGACGGACGACGCACTGCTCGATGGGCTGAATGACTCGCAACGCGAGGCGGTGCTGCACGTCGATGGCCCGCTCCTCGTCCTTGCCGGCGCGGGGTCCGGGAAAACGCGCGTGCTCACCACACGGCTTGCCCGCCTCATCGACCAGCACGGCGTGGATCCGAGCCGGATTCTGGCGGTGACCTTCACCAACAAGGCCGCCGGCGAAATGAAGCAGCGCATCGCGCGCCTGCTCGGCCGCGCGCCCACCGGCATGTGGGTCGGGACCTTTCACGCGATCGGCGCGCGCATCCTGCGCGCCGCGCCACACCTCGTCGGCCGGACGTCGTCATTCACGATCTACGATCAGGACGACACGGGCAGCGTGGTGAAGCGCATCATGGAGCGCCACAAGCTCAACACCAAGCAGTTTACCCCGCGCGGAGTGCACGGCGCCATCTCCGATGCGAAGAACGCACTCGTCGCGCCCGACGAGTTCACGAACCTCGCCCTCGATCCCTTCTCGCGCGCGGTCGCGACGGTCTATCGCGACCTGGGCGAGGACCTGCGTCTCGCGAACGCCGCCGACTTCGACGACCTGCTCGTGCTCCCCGTCCGGATGCTCGCCCAGCACCGGTCGGAGCTCGAGAAATATCAGCGTCGGTTCCAGTACATCCTGGTGGACGAATACCAGGACACGAATCGGGCGCAATATCAGCTCGTGAAGCTGCTTGCCGGTGGGCGCGGCAACCTCTGCGTGGTAGGCGACGACGACCAATCCATCTACGGATGGCGGGGAGCCGACATCCGGAACATCCTCGACTTCAGCAAGGACTTTCCCGAAGCGCACACTGTCCGCCTGGAAGAGAATTACCGGAGCACCCCTGAAGTGCTCGACCTGGCGAACGTCGTGATCGGTGCCAATCGCGGCCGCATGGGCAAGACGCTGCGCCCCACTCGCCCGAGCGGTGAGCGCGTCACGGCCGTTCGATGCCTCGATGAGCGCGACGAGGCCGACTTCGTGGTCGACGAGCTGGTCGCGCGGCGTGCCCAGTCCGCCGGCATGACGCTGCGCGACTTTGCGATCGTCTATCGGACGAACGCCCAGAGCCGAGCGCTCGAGGAAGGACTTCGGAAGCGCGCCGTCGCGTATCGCCTCGTCGGCAACGTTCGCTTCTATGATCGCCGCGAGATCCGCGACCTGATGGCCTACCTCAAGCTCATCGCGAACCCCGCCGACGACGAGGCTTTTCGGCGTGCGATCGCCGTGCCCAAGCGCGGACTGGGCGACACGACCATCGAAGCCGTGTCCGTCGCCGCGCGAGCGGCCGGCATCCCCATGCTCGCGGCGGCGGTGCGGCCCGATCTGCTGGCCTCCATCCGACCCGCCGCGCGAGCAGCGCTCGGCGAGTTTGCCGCCCTCCTCGCCACCTTCCGCGAGTCCGCGCGAGACGCCGCCGTCGACGAGTTGCTGACGGAAGTCGTGGAGGGAATCCGCTACGACGAGTACCTTCGCGCCGACGGACCCGAGTCGGCGGACCGGCTGGACAATGTCCGCGAGCTGATGACCGGTGCGGCAGAGCAGGTGGCCGACGAAGAGGGCGAAGTCGGTCTCTCTCCGCTGGATCATTTCCTCCAGCGTGCGATGCTCGTCGCGGAGCTCGACAAGCTCGGCCCCGACGCCGACGCCGTCACGCTGATGACGCTGCACAACGCCAAGGGGCTGGAGTTTCCCGTCGTGTTCATCACGGGACTCGAGGACGGTCTCTTCCCCCTCGCCAAGGCGTACGACGATCCCGCCATGCTCGAGGAGGAGCGCCGGCTCTTCTACGTCGGCATCACGAGGGCGGAGCGGAAGCTGTTCCTCACGCACGCCGAAGAGCGCCGCCGGAACGGCGAGTTCATGCCGTCCAAGGCATCGAGCTTTCTCGTCGCCATTCCTGAAGAGATGCTGGAGCAGCGCAAGACGATCAAGGTACGGAGCTCCGGCCGGTCGTTCATGCAGTCCCTCGGTGGCGGCAGCCAGTGGGGGAATTCGCGCCAGCGACCGGGCCTGATGGAGTCGGCGCTACGCACACCAATCCTGGACGACGACGCTGGATTTCCCCCGAGTGCTGCCGCCCGACGTCCGGGAATGCCCGTGACGCGCGCGCCCGGATGGGACGACGCCTCCGAATCGCAGGACGCGGCGACGATCGCCATCGGCGCTCGAGTGCGTCATCGCAAGTTCGGCGGGGGCGTCATCGCCGAGCTGGCCGGCGCGGGACGCGACTTGAAGGCGAAGATCGATTTCGACGATGAGGCGATCGGACGAAAGACGCTCGTCGTCGCGCAGGCCAACCTCGAACGGGACATCGATTAGTGGCCGTCACCATCGACGACGTGCGACACATCGCGGCACTCGCCCGCCTCGGCCTGACCGACGAACGAGCGGCGTCGCTCGTCGACGAGATGAACTCGATCCTCGGTCACATGGATGTCCTCTCGAAAACGGACACGTCCGGCGTGCAGGAGGCCATCGGCGTCGGCGCAGGAGGCCTGCCCGTTCGCGCTGACGGTGGACAACCCATTCCGCTCACACGCTCGCTCGACGCATTCGCTCCGGCGTTGACGGATGGGTTTCTCATCGTCCCGCGACTGTCGACCCACGAGACGCCGGAGGAGTCGTGAGCGCCCCCCGCGAAAGCGTTCCGCTCCATACTGGTGCAGCGGCTGCGCTCCGTGCCGCCACAGCATCCGGGAGCACATCCACCGCCGACACAGTCACGCGGGCGCTGGCGCGAGCGCGTGAGGTGAAGGCCGGTCGCGATGGGCTCAACATCTTCGTCTCGCTCGACGGCAAGTATCTCGCCGAACATGCCGAGACGGCGACGGAGCAGCTGGCCGACACCGAGCCCGGGCTGCTCCTCGGCGTGCCGGTCGCCATCAAGGACAACATTGCCACGCTTCATCATCCCACCACCTGCGGTTCGCGCATCCTCGAGGGCTGGGTGCC
>JBDSSY010000074.1:0-20400 GCA_039928585.1 Gemmatimonadaceae bacterium
GCGTCTCCGTCACGATCGACGACGTCGCGAGTCTCGAGGCACTCGTCGTGGACCTCCGCGACCTCGGCGACGTGACCATCGAGCGGAATCGGGGCATCGTCTCCGTCGTCGGTAGTGGCTTGAGCGATGGCGGCTCGGCGATGGCCAGGGCGCTCGGCGCCATCGGTGACATCCGCGTACACATGCTCTCGCTCAGTTCCAGCGGCATCAACCTCACCATCGTCGTCGATGGCGAGCAGGTTTCGCCGGCGATGCGACGGTTGCACGATGCCTTCTTCTCGAGTGCGTCGACGGCATGACCGGCATCCCGCTCGCCCTCGTCGGCATGGGGCGCATGGGACGCGCCTTGGCAGAGCTCGCGCCGGATCGGGGATTCGAGGTCGTCGCACGCGTCGATTCGCACGGAGCCATCTCGCGAGCGTCGCTCGGCGGTGCGGCGGTCGCGATCGAGTTTTCTGTCCCGCCTGCCGCCGCCGCCAACGTCATCGCCTGCGTAGCGGCGGGGTGTCCCGTCGTCGTCGGGACCACAGGCTGGTATGCCGACTTGCCGCGCGTGCGCACCGAAGTCGAGCGCGCCGGCGGGGCCATGCTGCATGCGCCGAACTTCTCGCTTGGCGTGGCGATCTTCGATCGCGTCGTGGCCGAAGCGGCGCGACTGTTCGGCGGCGCGACCTCGTTCGACGGCCACCTCGTCGAGACGCACCACCGGGCGAAGGTGGACGCACCGTCCGGCACCGCCGCCGCGCTCGCGCGAACTGCAGAAGCCGCCTCCGGCCGATCGATGCCCATCACGAGCATCCGGATCGGCTCGGTGCCCGGAACGCACGAGGTGGTGTTCGACGCGCCGTTCGAGCAGGTGCGACTCGTGCACGAAGCGCGTGACCGGCGTGTGTTCGCCGAAGGCGCGCTCGCTGCCGCACGATGGATCATCGGGCGCCGCGGTGTGTTCACGATGCAGGATGTGCTCACGACGCCAGAATCCCCGACTCCCTCCTGACTGACATGACTCACGCGCTCCTGACGGGTTGCGGCACAGCCCTCGCGACTCCATTCACCGCGGCAGGCGCGCTCGACGAGCGTGCGCTGCGAAGCTTCGTCGACTGGCAGATCGACGAGGGAATCGACTTCGTCGTGCCGTGCGGATCGACGGGCGAAGCGGCGACCATGACGCCGGCGGAGCACTACCGGGTCGTCGAGATCACGGTCGAACAGGCTCGAGGTCGCGTGCCGGTGGTGGCGGGCGCTGGATCGAACGACACCGCGAAGGCGATCGAGACATCGAGGCGCATGCAGGAAGCCGGCGCGACGCACCTGCTCCATGTGTCGCCGATGTACAACAAGCCTCCGCAACGTGGCATCGTGGCGCACTTCACGGCGATCGCCGATGCCACGACGCTTCCGATCGTCGTCTACAACGTGCCGGGTCGTACCGGAAGCAACATCGAGGCGGCGACGACTCTCGAGCTGGCGAAGCATCCACGCATCATCGCGGTGAAGGAGGCGTCGGCGAACCTTCCGCAGATCACCGACTGCATTGCTGGCAAGCCGCGTGACTTTGCCGTGCTGTCGGGCGACGACGAGCTCACGGTGCCGATTCTGGCGCTGGGCGGGGACGGACTGATCTCCGTGATCTCCAACGCCGTTCCTGCGCTGATGACGAAACTCGTTCGCGTGGCGCGTGCAGGCGATGCCGCAGCCGCTCGCGAGCTGCACATGCAGCTGCTGCCGTGGATGCGCGCTGCCTTCATCGAGTCCAATCCGGTACCCGTGAAGGCCGCGCTCGCGATGATGGGGAAGATGGAGAACGTGCTCCGGCTGCCACTTGTGCCGCTCGCTGACAGCAAGGTCGCCGCGGTCCGCGCTGCGCTCGTCACGGCGCAGGCGCTGCGATGACGAGCGCCGATGGTCGGGTGCTCGACGACAGCTTCATCGCGCAACTCCTCGCCTACGCTGATACACCCGCGGGCACATCGCTCCCGTCGGATGCCGAGCACGCGGTCGATGCGTTACTCGGCGCACTGGAGCGCGGCGCGGTCCGCGCGGCGGAGCGGGATGCAGACGGATCGTGGCGCGCTGTGCCATGGGTCAAGCGAGGCATCCTGCTCGGGTTTCGGGTTGGGCGTATCGCCGAGATGTCGATCGGGGGGCACCACGGCGAACCGCGCTTCGCGTTCTTCGACAAGCACACCTATCCACCGCAGGCGCTCGCCCTTGCCAGTGGTGTTCGCATCGTCCCCGGCGGGTCCGCCGTTCGGCGCGGTGCGTACCTCGCACCCGGCGTCGTGTGCATGCCGCCGATGTACGTCAACGTCGGCGCCTGGGTGGGCGCTGGCACGATGGTCGATTCACACGCGCTCGTGGGCTCGTGCGCACAGATCGGCGAGCGTGTGCATCTCAGCGCCGCCGCGCAGATCGGTGGCGTGCTCGAGCCGGTCAATGCCGCGCCCGTGGTGATCGAGGACGACGTGCTCGTCGGCGGCAACTGCGGTGTGTACGAGGGCACCATCGTTCGCGAGCGTGCGGTGCTTGCTGCCGGCGTCGTCCTCACGCGTGGCACGCCCGTCTACGATCTGGTGCACGAGTGCATCTATCGTGGCGATGCCGAGCGGGCGCTCGAGATTCCGCCGGGCGCCGTTGTCGTGCCCGGCGCCAGGCAGGTTGGCACGGGATGGGGAGCGGCGCAGGGTCTGTCGCTCCAGACGCCGGTCATCGTGAAGTATCGGGACGAGCGCACCGACCTCGCGACGGCGCTCGAGGGATGGCTCCGCTGACACGCGGGCAGTTGCATGTTGCCGGCGAGCTCACTGTGCCGGGCGACAAGTCCATCTCGCATCGCGCGCTGATCTGCGCGGCTCTTGCCGACGGCACGTCGGAAATTCGCGATATTCTTCCATCCGCTGACGTGCAGTCCACCGCCGGTGTGCTTCGCGCACTCGGAGTCTTCGTTCCGGCGCTCGCTCCCGTCATGCGCGTCACCGGAGCGGGACGCCGCTCTCTGGCCGCACCAGCGGCCCACCTCGATTGCGGCAACAGCGGCACGACCGCCCGGCTGATGGCCGGTGTGGTCGCAGGCGCCGGTGTAGCAGCGCGCTTCGTCGGCGATTCGAGTCTCAGCCGTCGTCCGATGCGTCGCGTGCAGCGTCCGCTCGAGGCCATGGGTGCCGTCGTGGCGTTGCCCGACCACGGCGGATTGCCGATGGATGTGCGAGGTGACGCGCTCCGGAGCGTGGAATGGGCAAGCGACACGCCGAGCGCGCAGGTGAAGAGCTGCGTATTGCTCGCTGCCCTCACGGCCGGCGTCGAGGCCACCGTGCGCGAGCCCAGTCGGTCACGCGATCATACCGAGCGCATGCTGGCGTCGATGGGCGCCGAGGTCTGGGTAAATGACGACGCGGTGATGCTCTTCGCCGAGCAGACGCTGTCACCGCTCGAGCTGTCCGTGCCGGGCGATCCCTCGTCCGCATCGTTCTTCGCCGCGCTCGCATCGCTGGCCGCGGATGGCGATCTGCTGGCCCGGCGCGTCGGCATCAACGAGACCCGCAGCGGATTCTTTGCGGTGCTCCGCGAGATGGGAGCGTCGATCGAGCTCGAGAACGCGGTGCGGGCGAGTGGTGAGCACGTCGCGGACCTTCGCATTGCGACGGGCCGCGGACTGACTGGCGTCACTGTGAGTGGCACGGCGATTCCCACGTTGATCGACGAGCTTCCGCTGCTCGCCTGCGTCGCCGCGTATGCCGAAGGCGAGACACGCGTCACCGGCGCGGCCGAGTTGCGGGTGAAGGAAAGTGATCGGATCACGGCGGTCGTGGACAACCTGCGCCTGCTCGGTGCCGACGCGGACGAACTGCCCGACGGATTCGTCGTGCGAGGCACGCATCCAAGGCTGCGAGGAACGGTCGTCACGCATGGCGACCATCGGCTCGCCATGGCGTTCGGCGTATTGTCCGCCCTGCCGGGGAACGAGATCGCGATCGACGATCGCGAGTGCGTCGCCGTGTCGTATCCGGACTTCTGGGCAGACTTGGCGCGTGTGACCGGCCGTGACTGACCTGCCGCACATCGTGATCGCCATCGACGGTCCGGCGGCCTCGGGAAAGTCGTCTACCTCGCAATGGGTGGCCGAGCGGCTCGGGTTTCTCCACGTCGACAGTGGCTCGCTCTATCGTGCGCTCACGGCGGCGCTCCTGCGACAGGGGGCGCCGCCGGAGCGGTGGACGTCGTCCGTGATGGTGGCGCAGGGATCGCGCATCACGCTTCGTGCCGAGGCCACCTCGTTCTCCGCGCTGATCGACGGAGCGCCGGCCGAGGAGGAACTTCGCGGCGGCATCGTCACGGCCAACGTGTCGCTCGTGGCGCGCGTTGCCGAGGTCCGTGCCTGGGTGAACGCGACGGTGCGGCAGGCAGCGCAGACGCACGATGTCGTCGTGGATGGTCGCGACATGGGCACGGCCGTGTTCCCGGAGGCCACCCTCAAGATCTTTCTGATCGCCGACCCCTGGGAGCGGGCGCGTCGCCGGCTGGTGCAGCGGCTCGAGCGCTCGCCAACCGAGGAGGAGATTGCGGCGGAGACCGATCTCCTCGTGCAGCGAGACGCCAAGGACGCCACGCAGACGGTTCAGGCGAAGGACGCGGTGGTTCTCGACACGACCTACCTCACCCAACCCCAGCAAGTGGAGCGGATCGTGGCGCTGGCGCGCGCCGTAAGTCACCGTCCGCCCGTCACTTAAAGTTGACGCGCCGGTCATTCGGGTCTATACTTTCGGGTTCGGTTCCATCGCTCGATTCCCCTGACTCGCCGCGGCGAGCGAAAACATCCGCGATCCAGGAGATTCTTCTTCCCGTATGACTGAACTCGACACCCTTACCGGCTCGGCGGCGCTGACCGCACGCGAGAAGCGCGATGCACAGCGCGCGATTCTCCGCCCCCTGGCCAACCTGCGCCCGGAACTCGTCGACGATGAGGGCTACTCGCCCGACGAGCTCGAAACCATGATGGCGATGTACAACGGCACCATGGCGTCGATCGACGAGGGCGAGATCGTCAAGGCTCGCGTCCTCGAGATTCGCGACAACATGGTCGTGCTCGACATCGGCTTCAAATCCGAGGGCAGCGTCCCGCTCGAGGAGTTCAAGGACTTTCCTGACCTCAAGATCGGCGACGAGGTGGAGGTCCTGCTCGAGCATCTCGAGGATCAGGAGGGTTCGGTTGTCCTGTCGAAGAAGAAGGCGGACTTCATGCGCGTGTGGGAGCGCATCCGCCTGGCCTACGAGAACGAGCAGCCGGTCGAAGGCACGCTCGTCAAGAAGATCAAGGGTGGCGTGGTCGTCGACCTCATGGGCGTCGACGCGTTCCTCCCCGGCTCGCAGATCGCCTTGCGGCGCGTGCCGAACATCGACGAACTCCTCGGCCAGAAGTTCGAGTTCAAGATCATCAAGCTGAACAAGCGCCGCCGCAACATCGTCGTTTCCCGTCGAGTGATCCTCGAGAACGAGCGCGCGGGCAAGCGCGAGAAGTTGATGAAGGAGCTGGAGAAGGACCAGATCCGGAAGGGTGTCGTCAAGAACATCACCGACTTCGGGGCGTTCATCGACCTCGGCGGCGTGGATGGACTGCTCCACATCACCGACATGTCGTGGGGACGCATCTCGCATCCATCCGAGCTGGTTGCCATTGGTGCAGAGCTCGAGGTGAAGGTTCTGGACATCGACTGGCAGCGTGAGCGCATTTCGCTCGGCCTCAAGCAGCTTCAGAGCTATCCGTGGAAGGATGTCGCCGAGAAGTATCCGGTGGGCACGCGGGTGCAGGGCAAGGTGGTGAGCATCACCAACTACGGCGCATTCATCGAGCTCGAGCCGGGCATCGAGGGCCTGGTGCACATCTCCGAGATGAGCTGGACGCGCAACGTTCGCCACCCGTCGAAGCTCGTCAGCATCGGCGAGACGATCGAGGCCGTCGTGCTCAAGGTCGATCCGAACGAGGAGAAGATCTCGCTCGGCATGAAGCAGACGGAGCAGGATCCGTGGGTCGTGCTGCCGCTCAAGTACCCAGTCGGCACGCGCATCAACGGCAAGGTCCGCAACCTCACGAGCTTCGGCGCCTTCGTCGAGATCGAGCCCGGCATCGATGGGCTGATCCACATTTCCGACATGAGCTGGACCAAGCGCGTCCAGCACCCGTCGGAGGTTGTGAAGAAGGGCGATGCGGTGGATGTGGTCATCCTCAACATCGACTCGGAGAACAAGCGCATCAGCCTCGGCCTCAAGCAGGCGGAGGAGGATCCGTGGCTCCGCATCGGCGAGAACTATCCGGTGGGTACGGAGATGCGCTCGACGGTCGTGCGACTGATGGACAAGGGCGTCGTCGTCGACATCGGCAACGACATCGAAGGCTTCGTGCCGATCTCGCAGCTCGGACAGGGCGGCGCGGCCGTCGTCAGTCCGGCCGACGTCGTGTACGAGACGATGTTTCTCGACACGCGCGTACTCGAGGTCGATCCGATCCACCGCCGCATCGTGCTGAGCGTCGTCAACATTCCCGAGGAGCAGCCGCCCCGGCCGGAGACGCCGTCCAAGATCCACACCGAGGACGGCGAAGTCGTCGACATTCCGATGGACGCGGTCATCGACGAGTAACGCGCGTCACTGCCGTAGAGCGAGCCCGCCCTGACATTCAGGGCGGGCTCGTTTGCGTATGGGTGCCACCGGCACGCGGACGACGGATCTAAAAGGTCGTACTTCGAACGTGGAGCACGTGATCGTGGCGAACATTCTTATCGTCGGGGCAGGTCCTACGGGGCTCACCATGGCGGCGGTGCTGGCGAGGCATGGCGTGATTGCCCGAATCATCGACCAGGCGGTCGCGCCACCGGACGACCGATCTCGCGCAGTCGTGATCCAGGCGCGGACACTCGAACTGTTCGACGACCTCGGCATCGTGCGCGAGATCCTCGACGCGTCGCTCGTCGTGGAAGCCGCCAACGTGTACAGCTCGCGCGGTGGACACGGCACAATCGTCATCCGTCCAGAATGGCTCGACAGCCGATACGGACGCCTCGTCACGCTACCGCAAGAGGAGACCGAACGCATTCTCGGCGGACTGGTGGAGCGCTCAGGCGCGCTCGTCGAGCGCGGCGTAGCGCTCGACGGGTACGAAGAGGGTAGCCGCGGCGGTATCGCGATACTGCGGCACGCGGACGGTCGCATCGAGCGCATGGCCGTCGACTACCTGCTCGGCTGCGACGGCGCGCACAGCGCCGTGCGGCAGCACGCGGGCATCCCCTTTCCGGGCAGCACGTATCCGACCGAATGCCTGCTCGGCGACGTTACGATGCGGTGGCGCCTACCCGAGGGGCAGGTATCGATCTGCCCCGCGCCGCACGGCGTGTTGCTCGCGTTTCCCCTGCCGGGCGCGCATCACTTCCGCATCATCATGATCCTGCCGGCGGCCACCATCGATGAATCCCGACATCTGGATTCGGAGGAGTTTCTCTCTCAGCTTCGTCGTTTGGTGCCGCGTGAGAGTGCAGACAGCAAGGAGCCGACAGTCGTGGAGAGCCACTGGCTCACACGGTACCGGCTACACAGCCGGGGGGTGCCGGCGTACCGGAAGGGAAACGCCTTCGTCGCGGGCGACGCCGCGCACATTCACAGTCCCGCCGGCGGACAGGGCATGAACACGGGAATCCAGGACGCGTACAACCTGGGATGGAAGCTTGCGATGGTCGCGCGCGGCGAGGCGCCGCCAACGCTACTCGATTCCTATCACTCCGAACGACATCGCGTCGGCGAGTTGCTGCTCCACCGCACCGATCGCATGTTCGCCGTCATGGCTGGTGGCGGCCGGCTCGGCACCGCCATCCGGACCGTCATGCCGGAGATCGGTGTCCGGCTGCTCGGCCTTCCGATCATCGGGCGACGGTTGGCGCACTTCATTTCGCAGACCGGTATCCGATATCGTCGCAGCGCCCTCTCCACGGAGGCGCACGGCGCCGCACGACTGTCGCCCCGCGCTCCACGCGCTGGCGATCGCGCCCCCGATGTCGAGCTCTCGCCAGGCAAGCGGATCTCTGACCTGCTGCGCGGTCCGCACCACACCCTGTTGCTCTTCGGCGCCCGATCCACCGCGCTGATCGAACGGTTCACGCAGCTGAGCGCAGAGGTGAGCGCACGATACGGCGCGCTCGTGCACCCGGTGCTGATCCGGCTGCCGGGAGCCCAGCCCGCGCTTGGCGAGGTCGATGAGCGCGGGGAAGCGCACGAGCGGTATGGGGCTGATCCGGGCGCCATCTACCTCGTGCGTCCCGATGGGCACATCGGCTTTCGTGGGGCGGAAACCGACACCGAAACCGTTCGCGCCGCACTCCGTGCGCGGTTCATCGTGGCCGACGTGCCGCGGCGCTGACGCACGCCGTGCGTCCGTGCTGGTTGTCGCCCTGCGGCGGCGCTAGCTTCCCCGGTCTATGACGATGCGAGAGAAGCTGGCGCTGCTCGAGCGCCGCGCCGCGGAGGCGGAACTCGGTGGCGGTGCAGAGCGGCTGCGGGCGCAGCACGCGAAGGGCAAGCTCTCGGCGCGCGAGCGCCTCGATCTACTGCTCGATGGCGGTAGCTTCGTGGAGCTGGATCGATTCGTCGTGCACCGCTCGCACGACTTCGGCCTGGAAGACCAGCGCATCTACGGCGATGGCGTCGTGACGGGGTACGGACGCATCGACGGACGCCTCGTCTACGTGTTCTCGCAGGACTTCACCGTGTTCGGCGGGTCGCTGAGCGAGTCGTTCGCCGAGAAGATCTGCAAGGTGATGGACCTCGCGATCCGCAATGGCGCCCCGGTGATCGGCCTCAACGACTCCGGGGGTGCGCGCATCCAGGAAGGCGTCGTGTCGCTCGGTGGCTATGCCGACATCTTCCTGCGAAACGTGCTCGCGTCGGGCGTCGTGCCGCAGGTCAGCGCGATCCTCGGCCCCTGTGCCGGTGGCGCGGTCTATTCCCCCGCCATCACCGACTTCACCTTCATGGTGCGCAAGTCGAGCTACATGTTCGTCACCGGGCCGAATGTCGTGAAAACGGTGACGCACGAGGACGTGACGATGGAGGAGCTCGGTGGCGCGGACACGCACACGCGCACGTCGGGCGTGGCGCACTTTGCCCACGACTCCGAGCCGGCGAGCATCCAGGCCATCCGCGACCTGTTCCGGTTCATACCGAGCAACAATCTGGATGAGCCGCCACGCGGCCGCGGCACCGACCCACGAGACCGACGCGACGAGGCGCTCCTCGATATCGTGCCGGACAATCCCAACAAGCCGTACGACATGCACGACGTCATTCGCCGCGTGGTCGATGACGGGGATTTCTACGAGGTGCAATCCGACTTCGCGGCGAACATCATCTGCGGTTTCGCGCATCTCGGAGGGTTCAGCGTCGGGATCGTTGCAAACCAGCCGGCCATGCTCGCCGGTGTCCTCGACATCAATGCGTCGATCAAGGCTGCGCGGTTCATCAGGTTCTGCGATGCCTTCAACATTCCCATCGTGACGCTGGAAGACGTACCCGGCTTCCTGCCCGGCGTGGCGCAGGAGCACAACGGGATCATCCGTCACGGTGCGAAGCTGCTGTACGCCTACTGCGAGGCCACCGTGCCGAAGCTCACGATTATCACGAGAAAGGCGTACGGGGGCGCGTACGACGTCATGAGCTCCCGCCACATCCGTGGTGATCTGAACCTTGCGTGGCCGACCGCAGAAATCGCGGTGATGGGACCCAAGGGCGCCGTCGAGATCCTGTTTCGCAAGGAGATCGCCGAGAGTGACGATCCCGCTGCGGCCACGGACGCAAAGATCAATGAGTACCGTGAGAAATTTGCGCATCCGTATGTCGCGGCGGGCCGGGGCTACCTCGACGACATCATCGATCCGCGGGACACGCGACCGCGCCTGATCGATGCGCTGGAGACGCTGCGCACGAAGCGTGATCGTAATCCGATGAAGAAGCACGGCAACATTCCGCTGTGATGTTCAGGAAAGTCCTCATTGCCAATCGTGGCGAGATCGCACTGCGCGTGATCCGCGCCTGCCGCGAGCTGCGCGTCAGATCGGTGGCGGTGTTCTCGGAGGCCGACGCCCGCGCGCCCCACGTCAGGGAGGCCGACGAAGCCGTCCTCATTGGACCCGCACCGTCGCGCGAGTCGTATTTAAAGGGCGACGTCATCATCTCCGCTGCCCTGCGCACGGGCGCCGAGGCCATCCATCCCGGCTACGGTTTCCTCTCGGAGCGCGAGTGGTTTGCCCGCGCGGTACGCGACGCCGGCCTCGTGTGGATCGGACCACCGGCCGAAGCGATCGCCGCGATGGGCAGCAAGACCGCGGCTCGATCCCTCGCGATCGCTGCCGGCACCCCGGTCGTGCCGGGTACGACGAGCGCCCTGCGTGATGCCGACGAGGCGGCGACGGTCGCCGACTCGTTCGGATATCCCGTGTTGCTCAAGGCCGCCGCCGGTGGGGGCGGGAAGGGGATGCGTGTCGTGCACCGGCGAGAGGACATCGGCGCGGCGCTGCAATCCGCACGTCGCGAAGCGAGCAATGCCTTCGGCGACGACGCGGTCTACGTGGAGAAGTACATCGTCGGTCCGAGACATGTCGAGATTCAGGTGCTCGGCGATCAGCATGGAACGATGCTGCACCTGGGCGAGCGCGAGTGCTCGGTGCAACGACGGCACCAGAAGATGATCGAGGAAGCACCGAGCATCGCGGTCTCCGACGACTTGCGCGAGCGGATGGGGACGGCGGCCGTGGCGGCCGCGCGAGCAGCCGGATATGTGAACGCCGGCACCTGCGAATTCCTGCTGGACGCGACGGGCGCGTTCTACTTTCTCGAGATGAACACGCGGATCCAGGTCGAGCATCCGGTGACCGAGCTCGTGACCGGAGTGGACCTGGTGCAGTGGCAATTACGTATCGCGGCGGGAGAGAAGCTGCCGTTCGCTCAGCAGGACATCAGGCCGCGCGGGTGGGCGATGGAGTGCCGCATCACGAGCGAAGATCCAGCGAACTCGTTCCTGCCATCCACCGGTCGTGTGCGTTTCCTCCACGTGCCGAGTGGGCCAGGTGTGCGATGGGACAGCGGGATCGAGACTGGCAGTGAGATCTCGCTGCACTACGATCCGATGCTCGCCAAGCTCATCGTCTGGGCGCCGACCCGAATCGAGGCGATCGGACGCATGCATCGCGCTCTGCTCGAGCTGACGATCGAGGGAGTCGATACCTCGCGCGACTTCCACCTCCGCATGATGGAGAACGACGACTTCCGGCGTGGGGCAATCGACATCCAGTGGCTGGAGCAGCATCTCCCGGCGTTGTCGAGCGTCGCACCACCACGCACCAGTGTCATCCGCGCCGCCATCGCCGCCGTGCTGCTCGCTGAGCGCGACCGATCGGCGCCACAGCGCGCGACGGCGACGGCCACGACAGGCGCGGCAAGTGCAGCGACGAGCGACGGCGTGAGCGCCTGGTCGCGCGCGGGTCGACTGGACGCGATGCGATGACCGAGGTGCTCGCGCGCGTCCCCATCACCGGCATCGCCGCAGGCGGGGACGGAGTGGGACGCACCAACGGCATGGTCGTGTTCGTCCCCCGAACAGCGCTGGGCGACGTAGCCCTCGTGAGTCTGGCGGCGGGGAAGCGATTCGCCCGTGGGCGACTCGAGTCGCTCGAGCATGCCTCGGACGATCGCGTGGTTCCAACGTGCGTCCACTATACTCGCGATCGTTGCGGAGGGTGCCAGATCCAGCATCTTTCCTATGGCGCGCAGCTCCGCACGAAGAGCGTCATCATCGGCGACGCGATGCGCCGAATCGGCAAGCGTGCTGTCGACGATCCGGCGGTGGAGCCCAGCGACGGGCAGTGGCGATATCGCCGCAAGCTCACGCTGCACATCCGCCGCGATGACGACACATGGATCGCCGGACTGCATCCCTACGACGATGCCGATGCCGTATTCGACCTCCACGATTGTCCGATCACCGCGCACGACGTGCTCGCAGTGTGGGCGGAGATGCGGCCGTCGTTCGAATGGCTGCCCGATGCACGCACGCTGCGCGTCGCCGTGCGTCTCACCGGGCGCGGAGCGTCCGTCGTGGTGGAAGGAGGACGCACGTGGAGCGCGTTTGATCGCTTCTTCGCGCAGTCGCCTTCGATCCTGGAACTCTGGTGGCGACCAGAGCATGGGCCGATGCGCCGTCTCGACACGAGAGATCCTGACGCCGTCGCAGGTGCATCGTTCGTCCAGGTGAATGAGCGCGTGGCGGCGTCCCTGCGCACTCACCTGATGGAGCGCGTGCGCATGCATTCCCCGAGTCGTATCGTCGACGCATACGCGGGGATGGGAGACACGGCGGTGCTGCTCGCCGCAGAGGGACATACCGTCGTCGCAATCGAGCTGGACGCCGCAGCGGTGGCGAGCTTCGGCGATCGCCTGCGGCCACCGTCGCGGGCGATCGTGGGCCGCGTCGAGGATCACCTGGCGGCGGCGTTGCCCGCCGATGTCGTGCTGCTGAACCCGCCGCGCGCTGGCGTGGACGCGCGCGTCACTGCCGCGCTGCAGCAGGCAGCGCACGCGCCGCGAGCCATCCTGTACGTCAGTTGCGACCCGGCCACTCTCGCGCGAGACGTGGCGCGAATGCCGCGATACCGGGTGGCGCTCATGCGCGCGTACGACATGTTTCCGCAGACCGCGCACGTCGAGACTGTTTGCGAGCTTGTGCCGGAGGCTGCATGAAGTACGTGGTCATGGTCGGGTCCGAGGAGGTCGATGTCACGCTCGACGCGGACAGGGTGGTAGCGGACGGGATTGCCGCCGTGGCGCACGTGACGGAACTCGAGGGAACACCGGTGCGCATGGTGACGATCGGGGATGAGGTGCACCGCGTCGTGGCGCGCCGTGGACCGACGCGCGGGCGGTACACGCTGTGGCTCGACGGATTCCGCTACGAAGTGGAAGCGCTGGACGAGCGGCTGAGGGCCATTCGCGAGTTGAGTGGAGCCTCGGCAGGACCGTCCGGGCCGGCGCCGCTGATCGCGCCGATGCCGGGCATGATCGTCCGCGTCACGGTGCGGGTGGGCGATCAGGTTGAGGTTGGACAGGGTCTTGTCGTCATGGAGGCGATGAAGATGGAGAATGAGCTGCGGGCTACGGCCGCGGGTACGGTGACGAGCGTGCTCGCCACGCTCGGAACGGCCGTTGACAAGGGAGCGATTCTGGTGGTGCTCGAATGACGCGCGCATTGGCGCTCGCGCTCATCATGAGCACCGGCGTCGGCGTCAGGGCCCAGGTACCGAACCCCGACGTGTATCTGGCGCCGTTGTCGCGACAGGGTGATTCGCTCATCGTCGGACCAGCGGAGAACGTGACGCGCCGCCCCGGCTACGACAATCAGCCATCGTTCACCCCCGACGCGCGCGCCGTGCTGTACACGGCCGTCGGTGCGGATGGACAATCGGACATCTGGCGATACGACATCAGGACGCGCCGGGCGGTTCGCGTGACCGCGACGCCCGAAAGCGAATATTCGGCGACCGTGATGCCCGGGGGAAAGCGATTCAGCGTCATCCGCGTGGAGCGCGATTCCACGCAGCGCTTGTGGAGCTTCGCGCTCGATGGCAGCGACCCGCGGCTCGTGCTCACCGCGCTGCAACCTGTCGGATATCACGTCTGGCTCGGTGCCGATCAGCTCGCCGTGTATGTGCTCGGCACACCCTCGACGCTGCACGTCGTTGATCGCGATGGCAGCAACGACGTCGTCCGCGCCCGCGATATCGGGCGCGCGCTGCAGCGCATTCCAGGGCAGCGATGGTACAGCTTCGCCCGTCGAGACAGCGCGAAGGAGTTGTGGATCGTCGGGCAGCCCTTCGAGGGCGGACCGATCGCGCCACTCGTGCCTGCGCCGACCGACAACGAGTATCACGCGTGGACTCCGAGCGGTACGCTGCTCTCGGCAAGCGAGGGAGACATCGTGCGGTGGAACGCGCACACGGGCGACGATGCGGAATGGTTCACCGTCGCGACGATCCCGGGCGTGAAGAACATCAGCCGGCTTGCCGTGAGCCCCGACGGTCGCTGGCTCGCGTTCGTGGCGGAGCCGGTGTCGCCCTAGTGCACACCAACTCGAGTGCAGCCAGCACGAATGCGATGCGACGGATTGCCGTAGGCGCTATGGAATGGGCTGGCACGACTCGTTGTAAAGCCAGATGTACTCTATCAGCTTCCGTCGGAGATCGGACGCTGACGTGAAGACGCCGCGGGCAATCACATCGCGCTCAATCTTTTCAAACCAGAGTTCGGTCTCATTCAGCCAGGAATTGTGGCTCGGTGTGTAATGCAGCGTCACCCGCGGGTGCGCGTCGAGTCATGCCCCAGCGGCTTTGGTCTAGTGGGCCGAGAGGTTATCCGCGATGAGGCATATCTCCCGACGCGGCGTATTAATCTGGCGCCCAGTGTCGTTGAACAGATCATCTGCGAAGGAATTGCGGGTCATCAGCGAGGGCGCACCTCATTCATGGTGCGTCAACATGCCATATCCGAGATGAGGATGCGTGCTTTCTATATTTCAGTCACCGTACACTTGAAAACAGCGGAGCGGTCCTCATCTTGTTCGTGCGATGCTAGCCGTCTCCCTCGCAAGCGAGAGGGGCATCGGAACCTTCGCACTCGTTGCACGATGTGACTGTGCAAGCAAGTAGCGCGATACTGGAGGATGCGCTCAGGACACGCATCAGACATCTACTCCTCGACTGCTCATTCTCTCAGGCGGCGCTCAAGAAACATTCGGGGTCAGTATCGCAGATGATCCACATGCCGCGTTAGCGGCGCACCGTTTGCACGACGCGAGACGCACGTCGTCTCTCTCTTCGTCACGGGTGTTCGTACATGACCTGCCCGTGATAGCGCGCCCGTATGCCTGTCAGTTCCTCCACTGTGAGCGGTCGGGCCGCCACGCCTTCTGGGACAGAGATCTCGCGCATGTAATTCTCGTAGCCCGGCTGCGAGAAAATGGCGATCAGGCGTAGCGGGGTCGTGCCCGTGTTACGCAGGCGCACGGACGTGTTCCGCGGCATGTAGATCGTCGCTCCTGGACGCACGACCGCTTCTTTGCCATCAAGCACGGCTAGACCGACCCCCTCATGCACGAAAAGAATCTCATCGGAGTGCGGATGCGAGTGCGGAGGGATGCTTTGCCCCGGTGCGATGTCGGACATCATCATGAAAAATTCTGGAGCGCCGCCGTTTCGGCGATCCACCTTGATGATGAACGGCGCTGTGAGAGTCGACAGCGCGGCCGGTGGAGGTCGATGCACGCGGCGCTCACCCTCTGAATCCTGAATGAGAAGAGGCCGTGATCCCGCTGTGGGAGCCGCGCTGACACCATCCGGCACGGCGTTCTGGTGCGCCGATTGGCACGATAGGGCTATCACCGAAACGCATATCGTGACGACGCTCCGGCCGAGAGAACGTGAGTGTGTGAGATCGTGCACGGCGCGCCTCAACGGTGGAGGATTGGTCGCAGACAGGAGTTGTATCCATTGATGTTCTCAGCCAACTGCCAACGGTACATGGTTCGGTAGTCACGTGCCAGCCATCCGTCGACGCAAGAAGCAAGAACGCGCGAGGCGAAGTACTTGGAGTGGAGAAGACTCTCCTTCTGCTCCCCGTCGTGTCGATGGCTCGCCTTCGTACAGTCACCAAGTGCCTTCACGTCTCCCCCAGGCGAAATCGCGCGAACATCCGCGCCTGCGCGGACGTACGGCCGTACCGTCGCGCGCTTCGTCCGTGTGACAGCACCAGGCGCCGTTCCAAAGGCGCGCCACCACGCCGACCGCAACGCACTGCGTCGTGAGCTTGCTCGCACAGGACGCGATCTCGCCCGGCTGGCGCATCTGGCTGAAGCAAATCCCGCAGACCCTTTCTCATCCGCCGATCACGACCGACTCCGCGTTGCTCTAGCCGACCAACGCGCCGCGCTGCGCGCGCTCATCCGCGGGAACACGGAGGGTGCGCGCGCCGCGTGACTCCGTCGTCATCGCCAAAACGTCGAGCGGACAGCGCTTCGGCGCGCTCGCCAGCTATCTCGTTTGCGGCCGCTCCGGCACACGGATCAATCGTGTCGCCTTGACGGCGAGCCGCAACCGTGGCACAGGTAATTCCGCGGCGGTCGACTAAAGCGGGTGAGCTCCAGAGCATCACCCAGGCGCGGTGAAGCAAGCCGGCGCCCAGCGTCGTGCAACGAATCATTCGGCGAAGGATTCGCAGATCAGCGGAAAGCACGACATCCATCGTTGGCGTGAACATGTCACATCCGAGAGCAGCCTGCGTGCTTTCCAGGTTTTGGTTACCGTTTGCTAGTGCTTTCTGCCGGGCGCGATCGCGTCGCGCCCGAACCGGGCACGCACCGCATCCACCGCGCGTGACACCGCCACGTCCTTCCGCGTTTCCAGCGGCGGGGTCGACACGTCGAACAACGCGAGTTGACGCGGCCCGGATGCGGTGAACGTGGAGAGGCTCACGCCGAGCAGCCGCGCCGGCATCCGGCGTGCCTTTCGCAGCTTGTACAACAGGGCTCGCGCGATGGAGAACAGCGCACGGTCCGACGTCAACGCGTCGTCCACCGTTCGACTGGCCTGGCGCGTGGTGAAATCGTTGTCGCGGATGCGCACCGTGATGGTGCGAGTGGTACGCCCCTCACTTCGAAGTTCCGCGGCGGCGCGGCCCACGAGTTCGGTCAGCTCGCCTTCCAGCAGCAGGTCGTCATGGATGTCCGCGTCGAACGTCTCGTCGCGACTGATGCTCTTGGCGCTTTCGCGCTCCTCCACGGCTCCGCCGTCAAGGCCGCGTACTCGCTCCGCGAGCCAGTGTGCATCTCGATCGCCCACGAGCCTGGTCAGCGCTGCGCCGTCGAGCGCAAGCACATCCTCCACCTGCCGCAGGCCTCGCTCCGCCAGGCGTGCCGTCGTCTTGGGTCCGATCCCGGGAATGTCGGCGAGCGCGAGCTGACGCATGAAGTCCAGTTCGGCGCCGGGCTGCACCACGAAAACGCCTGTCGCTCCGGTCTTCGGCTTCGCCCGTTCGACCGCCAGCTTTGCCACCAGCTTGGACGTGCCGCCGCCGAGCGATACGGAGAGCGTGGTTTCGACGCGCACGGCGTCCCGAATCCGATGGGCAATCGCGTCAAGCGACGCGTCCTCGTATAGTCGCTCCGTTCCCGCAAGATCGAGGTACCATTCATCGATGCTCGCCGCCTGCACCACAGGCGCCCAGCGCTCGAGGACGGCGCGAATTGCCCGATGCATCCGCGAGCACGCGCTTCGCGGCACTGGAACGCACAGCGCGTCCGGGCACAGGCGCAGGGCGCGGGCGATCGGCATCGCGGATCGTACCCCGAATTTGCGCGTCTCGTACGACGCCGAGCAGACCACGCCGCGGCTGCCCGCCGCTCCGCCGACGATGAGCAGTGGCGCTCGGCCGGCTCCTTCGGGATCTTCCATGCGCGCCACGGCGACGAAGAACGCGTCGGCGTCGGCCAGGAGGATGCGGCGGGCGGGCCGAGGAGTATCGAGCACGAGCGAAAGATCGAAGACGGACGCGCGCGCGCCAGTCGCCGCGCAGCGATGGCCTGCGTGGTGGAGGCGCAAGCCTAAGCGACTGTGAGTGCTACGGTTGACCGAGAGGCCGAGTCTGCCTAAGTTGAGAGTCTGCCCCAAAACGCCTTCAGTGGCGGCCGAGACCCGGGTTGCATGACGCACCGGTGAGGCGATGGACTCATTTCGCGTAGTCATTCTCATGTTCAAGACGTTCAGCGCAACGCCGACCGACATCCGGCAGGATTGGTATGTCGTCGACGCCGAGGGCATGGTCCTCGGGCGCCTCGCGACCGAAATCGCGCGCATCATCCGCGGCAAGCACAAGCCGATGTTCACGCCGCACATGGACACCGGCGATGGCGTCATCGTCATCAACGCGTCCAAGGTTCGCGTCACCGGCCGCAAGGCGGAGCAGAAAGAGTACTTCCGCCACACCGGCTACATGGGCCACGAGCGGTTCACGCCGTTCGCGAGCATGCTCGCGAAGCACCCCGAGCGCATCATCGAGAAGGCGGTGTTCGGCATGCTCCCCAAGACAGCGCTCGGGCGGCAGGTGCTGCGTGGCAAGCTTCGCGTCTATCCAGGCGCCGAGCACCCGCACATCGCCCAGAGCCCCAGGACGCTGACCTTCCCGAAAGCCGAGGCGAAGTAAGACATGCTCGATACGCAGATCACGCACACGATCGGCCGCCGCAAGGAGGCTGTCTGCCGCGTCTACATCAAGCCCGGCTCAGGCAAGTGGGACATCAATGGACGGACGCTGGGCGACTACTTCCCGCGGCCCGCCCTCGTCACGAGCATCCAGCAGCCGTTCACGGCCACGGACCGCCTTGGCCAGTACGACGTGAAAGCGAACGTGAATGGCGGTGGCCAGAGTGGTCAGGCTGGCGCGCTGCGCCTCGCCGTCGCTCGCGCGCTCGTGAAGATCGATGAGACGCACCGGCGCAAGTTGCGCGACCTCGGCCTGCTCACGCGCGACGCGCGAGCCGTCGAGCGCAAGAAGCCCGGCCGTCCAAAGGCTCGCAAGCGGTTCCAGTTCAGCAAGAGATAAACGACGTAAGTGGGTAAGTGGGTAAGTGGGGAAACGATAGCCTCGGGCGCGATGGCGTCCCGAGCGGGCCCGCGACCTACCGACCTACCGACCTACGGACCTACCTCAGTTCTGAAGTATTCAGTTCGCAGTTCATCCCTCACGCGTCCTGAGTCTCTGCCCGGTGCCGGTTCGCCGGTGGGTCGAGACGATGACGGATCGCGGACGACCAACCAATCGGATTGACCATGCCTGAGTCGCTGCCCAAGCTCGAAGACCTGCTCGCCGCCGGCGTCCATTTCGGACACCAGACGCGGCGCTGGAATCCCAAGATGCGCCGCTTCATTTTCGCGGAGCGCAACGGGATCCATATCATCGACCTCCAGAAGACCCTTCGTCAGATCGAGATCGCGCAGAAGCTCGTGCGCGATGTCGTGTTGCGCGGCGAGAGCGTCCTGTTCGTCTGCACGAAGCCGCAGGTCGCGGGCATCGTGAAGTCCGAAGCCGAGCGCGCCGGCGCCATGTACATCACCGAGCGCTGGCTCGGTGGCTTGCTCACCAACTTTCAGACGGTGAAAAAGCAGTTGCGCCGCCTCAAGGAGCTCGACGCGGGATCGGTCGAAGGCGGCGAGTGGGCGAATTACACGAAGAAAGAGCGCCTCATGATGTCGCGCGAGAAGGAGAAGCTGAACAAATATCTCAACGGTATCCGGACGCTGACCCGTACGCCCGGCCTCATGTTCGTCGTGGATGCCAAGAAGGAGAAGATCGCCGTCGCCGAGGCCAACAAGCTCGGCATCCCGATCATCTCCATCGTCGACACCAACGCCGATCCGGACCTGATCACCGTGCCGATCGCCGGCAACGACGACGCGATTCGCTCGGTCGAGCTGATCACGCGCGCCATCGCCGACACGATCTCCGAAGCGCGTCGCGAGGCACCGTCGCGCGATGAGCCGGAAGACGGAAAGGAAGGCGAGATGACGTACAGCTCCGAACGTGGCACCGAGGCCGCCGGAGACCGCGACGACAAGCGGAAGCGCCGCCCGCGCCGTCGTCGTGCGAAGCCCGAAGCCATTGCGGCGCATCTCAAGGGCCCCGACGGCGAGCCCGCCGAAGGTGGCGAGTCGGCCGCGGAGGATGCGCCCGAGTAGCACGAGCGCGACGTGGGGGGGATGCGACGCACCGACTCGAGCGCATCCCCACGCCGGACTGGTTACCATTCATGCGCCGCCGGCTTTCCCGGCGGCGTTTCCACGACACATAAGGACTTGCGAACGATGGCTGCGTATACCGCCAAGGACGTCTCCGAACTCCGCCAGCGCACCCAGGCTGGCATGATGGATTGCAAGAAGGCCCTCGAGGAGAATCAGGGCAACATGGACGCCGCCGTCGAATGGCTGCGCAAGAAGGGCATCGCGCGGGGCGAAAACCGGGCGGGGCGCACGGCCTCCGAGGGCAAGATCGTTGCGCAGTCCACGGCCGACGGACGGACGGGTGCGATCGTGGAACTGAACAGTGAAACGGATTTCGTGGCGCGAAACGACGTGTTCGGCCAGACGGCGGATCGCATCGCGGCGACGCTGCTCGCCGACGGGACGTCCGATGGCACCGTGCCGACCGCCGAGGGATCCGCACTGATGAGCGCAAAGTTCGGTGACACCGGAACGCTCGGCGACGCCCTCAAGGAATTCACCGGCAAAATCGGCGAGAACATCGTGTTGCGCCGCTACGCGCGTTTCG
>JBDSSY010000075.1:0-10158 GCA_039928585.1 Gemmatimonadaceae bacterium
GCGTCGACGCGCGATCGGGAGCGTGAGCGTGAATTCGCTGCCTGCGCCCTGCACGCTCGACGCCGCAAGGCTGCCACCCATTCCGTTGGCGAGATCGCGGCTGATCGCGAGTCCCAGGCCGACGCCCTGCTGACTCATCGGCGTGAGGTGGCGGTCGACCTGCACGAAGGGGTCGAACACCCGCTTGAGCTGATCAGGCGCGATCCCACGGCCGGTATCCTTCACCGTCATGTGCATCAGGTCGCCCTCGGCACGACACGAGAGCGAGACGATGCCGCCGGGCTCCGTGAACTTGACCGAATTCGCGAGCAGGTTGAGCAGGACCTGCCGCACTTTCTCCGGATCGGCGCGCACGGCGAGCTCCGGCTCGCACTCGCCGCGCTCGTACCGCAACTGTTTGGCGTCCATCTGCGGACGTATCAGCTCCTCCAGACTGTCCAGAAGCCGGGCGACCGGTACATCCTCGAATCGATATTGCACCTGCCCCGCATCGAGCTTGGCGAAGTTGAGCACGTCGTTGATGAGGCCCAGCAGATATTGCCCACTGCGTTTGATGCGCTCCAGATCCGACCGCTGGCCGTCCGTGAGCTCGCCCCGCACGCCCATCAGCAGGAGATCGGAATACCCCGCGACGGCATTGAGCGGCGTACGCAACTCGTGACTCATCATCGTGAGAAAAGCGCTCTTCGCCTGGTTCGCCGTCACCGCCTCGACGCGTGCATTCTCCGCTGATTGATTCGCGATCTCCAGCTCGCGGCGCACACGCATCTGGTCCGTGATGTCGTACGTGACGCTCGCCACCGCATACACGACGCCCGATGTATCGCGCAGTGGCTGGTAGCCGACGTTGAACCAGTGTTCATCCTGTATCCCGTCTCCATCGGGATCGAGCTTCACCAGCCGTTCGTTGGCGAAATACGGCTCGCCCGTTTCGTATACCCGATCCATCGTCTCCACGAACCCCTGTCCGGCGAGCTCGGGAAACGCTTCCCGAATCGTGCGGCCGAGCAACGGCCTGCCGCCCCCGGGAGTGGCGGTGTACCGGGGACTGGCGATGGTGTACACATGGTCGGGTCCCTCGAGCACCGCCACCGCGACAGGCGCCTGGTCGAACAGCTCGCGCAGCCGTTGCTCGCTCGCGCGCAACTCCGCGGCGCGCTGCTGGAGCTCTTCAAGCAGGCGGTCACGATCGATCTGCATCTCCTGCGTGTGCACGCCCGCGGTCGTCTCCACGATCGTCGCGAGTATGCCCTCGATCCCGCCGCCATCGCCGCGGATCGGACTCTGCGACGCGGTGAAGTAGGCGATCGTCGCGGCACCGTCGCGATCGAACTCGAATGGGGCGTCATGCAGCGAAATGGTCTCGCCCTGGAGTACACGCTCGAGGTGCGGACGGCTGCGCTCCCAGTGCGTCGGCCAGCTAACGCGCATGCCTTCACCGAGCACTCCCGGATGACGCTTGCCGATGATCTCGGCATATGCGTCGTTGTAGAGCTGGATGAGGTCCGGGCCCCACAGCACGACCTGCGGAAACGCGGATCCGAGCGCGGTATCGACGATCGTGCGCAGCGCACGCGGCCAGGTGTCGATGGGGCCGAGCGACGTGAGAGACCAGTCGAAGTCACGCACGCGCTGTCGCATCTCGCCCGGACCGGCAAACAGTTCGGGTGAGGACGTCACCAGGGGCGGGTCGCGATCATTGCGGTCACCGCATCTGCATCGACCGCCTTGGAGTACATGTTGCCCTGCCCGTGCGTGCACCCGATCTCCTTCAGCACCTTGATGTGTGCAGCCGTGCTCACGCCTTCGGCCACCACCTCCAGCCCGAACTCGCGCGCGAGCACGATGACCGAGCGCACGAGTCGCATCGATTTCTCGTCGCGGTCCATGCGCGACACGAGCGTGTGGTCGATCTTCACGCCGTCCAGCGGCAGGCGCTGCAGATAGCTGATGGGCGAATTGCCACTGCCAAAATCGTCGAGGAAGATTCGCGCACCCAGCGAGCGGAGCGCGGTCAGCACACCGGCCGCCTTCTCCACGTCCTTCGCGACGACGCGCTCGTTGACCTCGAGCGTCACGCTCGCCGGCGGCAGGCCGAAGACCTTGAAGGTGCGCGTGATGTCGTTGAGGAATGCGTTCGCGCTGAACTGACGCGTGGAGAGATTCACGGCGATCGTGAGCGGCGCCGAGACGGCCGGCCCGTGATTCCACGTACGGAGCTGGCTGCACGACTCACGCAGCACCCATCGCCCGATCTCGTAGATGAGCCCCATCTCCTCCGCCACCGCGAGGAACTCGAAGGGGCCGAGCAGGCCGCGCACCGGATGCTTCCATCGCAGCAGCGCTTCGGCCCCGCTGATCCGGTCGTCATCCAAGGCGACGATGGGCCAGTAATGCAACGCGAATTGCTCTGCGGTCACAGCCTCGCGCAGCTCGTCCTCCAGACGACGACGCGAGCGCGCTTCGGCGGCGATCTTCCAGTCGAACACCACTGGACGTGCCGCCTCATCGGGCCGATTGGCGCGCTTGGCGCGCGCCATGGCGAGATCGGCGCCGCGGAGCACGTGCTCCGGCAGTTCCGCCGACGTCGTGCTCAGCGCCACGCCGACGCTCACGCCGATGGACAACTCCACGCCGCCGATGACGGCCGGCTTCGAGAGCGCAGCACGCAGCCGTTCCGCCATCACTTCAGCGCCGTCCGCATCGAGCCGGTCCACGAGCACGGCGAATTCGTCGCCGCCGAGCCGGGCCACGACGGAGTCGGTTCCGGCCACGTGCTGGAGGCGCTTGCCGACCGACGCCAGGATCTGGTCGCCCATCTGGTGACCGTACCGTTCGTTCAGCGCGCGAAAATCGTTCACGTCGAGAAAGAACACCGCCACCAATTCGTCGGTCGACGTGTCGCTCGACGTCGAATCGTCGTCACTGGCCGTCGCGAGGCGTGGCCGGGGCCGGTGGAGCGCGAGGCGAAGCCGGTCGAGGAATACGCCGCGATTGGCGAGACCCGTGAGTGCATCCTGGTTATGGAACGCACCCAGCCGCTGCTCGTTCGCCTCGTGCTCGGCGAGTGTGCGACGCAACTCCAGGTCGGAGGCGGCGGTAGAGGCGAAGTGCTGGAGCATCTCCAGGTCGTGCTCGCTCCAGGGCGACGGCTGCTGATCGGCGGCGCAGAACACGCCGAGCACCTGGCCCGCGGCGGAGCGGATGGGGACGCCGATGATGGAGCCGATCTCGAGTTCCTGACACGCGGACAGTTGGTCTGGCGTCAATTCCCGTGTGAGGTCTCCCATGCGAACGGGTTCTTCACTGATGAGCTCGACGAATCCGGAGCGCCACATGGCGCCGGCGTCATGGAGGGCCCAGTCGGGGACGGCGGAACCGGCGGCGAAAATTCGGCGGTCGTCACCCGTGAGGATGATGAAGGCGAAGGGCGCGCGGAGTGCGGACGCCCCGAGCATCGCGAGACGGTCCATCGCTGCGGCGAGGGGGCCGTGCATCGCGAGGGCGCCCGAGGCCGGGACCGCTTCGAGTAGCGCCTGCGAGGTGGCCGCGGGATCCGATGGCATGGGTGGAATTGACTGGTACAGGGCGGGGGGCGCAACTGGGCGACGGGCAATGCAAGCGAATCGCGAGCATGACGTACGGCGAGAGGCGTACGGCGCGTCGTGTGGCGGAGCAGCGCTACTCCGCCTTCCGCGTGAGGCGGTATCCCACGCCGCGCATGGTTTCCACCACCGCGAGGCGGCTGTCTCCGAGTTTTCGGCGGAGGTAGCTCACGTAAACCGCGAGGGCGTTGGACACGGGAGACTCGTCGTTCCACACGTAGTCGTGCAGTGTGTCCACGGACACCGGCACGCCCGCTCGCCGAAAGAGGATATCGAACAGGCGCAGCTCGCGCGGCGTGAGGGAGATCTCGCGACCGGCGCACCAGACGCGTCTCGCCTCGCGGTCATACACGACGTCGCCATACGCCACCCGAAGCTGCGAGCTGGCGATCTGCGCTCGGCGCGCGGCAGCCGAGATCTGAGCGACGACGACCTCGCGTGGCGAATCCAGGCGTACCGCGTCATCGGCGCCTGCTTCGAGCAGCGGAATCACATCGCGACATCCAACACAGCAGATTCCGACCGTCGGCCAGCGACGTCGCGCGCGCCTGATGATCTCTCGTCCACCTTCCTCGTCGATCGATACGTCGACGATGAACAGGTCGATGAAATCCCTGTTGACGTTGGCGCCAGCGAAGCTGGTGAGCTGTTCGATTTCGGCTTCGCCGTCCGGGAGCGCGGTATGCAGGCTCGCGAGTGAGTCGTCGCTGGCGCCGAATACGAGCACGGTCAACGGAAGGGCGAGCTCTGACGTCATGACCGGCGGAAACGGTGAGCCGATCGTCGCTCGCGACAGCTGACGGAGATCGGAGGTGCGTGGGGGTGAAAAGAGATACCGCCGGGTGGGTCGGGTGGCAAACATTAGAACTTGCTCATGATTGGACGCGCCTGCATATCTGAAAGGTCCGCCGGCACCCTCCCTCCATCCGACTCTCGATAGATGCGCCGACCATTGTGCATGCTCCCCCTCCTCGCGCTGCTCGCCTGCGGTGGCGACGGATCAACCAGTCCCGGTGCGAGCATCGCCGGCGCGTATTCCCTGACCACAGTGAATGGCGCGCCATTGCCGTTCGTGGCGACGCAGGCGGGGACGTACAAGTACGAGATTACGGCGGACACCTACACGCTCGCCGCTGGCGGGACCTGGACCGAGATGAGGGCGGATCGCACGACCAGCAACGGTGCGGTCACGACCTCGACGAAGACCGATGCGGGGAGCTGGAGCACGAACGGCACGGTCATTACCCTCACGAGCCCGACAAATGGCGCCGTGTCGGGCACGGTGTCGGGCAACACGCTCAGTCTGACGTCCCAAGGAAACACGTTGGTCTTCTCGAAGTAGCGATCGCGCTCATCCCCTCGCGCGTCGCGTCCATTTCCCCCAAAACGATCCCGATGCTTCGTTCTCGCTCCATGCGCGCAGCACTGCGCCTCGCCGTGCTGCTCGCCAGCTCGTTCGCGCCCACGCTCGCGCCGAGTGTCGTCCTTGCCCAACGCGCCTCGGAACCCGACTCCACGCGTGTGCTTGCGCGCTCTGCCTTTCCATCGCTGCGGTGGCGGAACATCGGTCCCTTCCGCGGCGGACGGTCGGTCGCGGTTGCAGGATCGTACGTCGACTCACGGGTCTTCTACTTCGGGTCGGTGAACGGCGGCGTCTGGAAGACGACGAACGGCGGGCAGAACTGGAGCAACATCTCCGACTTCCGCGTCAAATCGAACGCGCCTTCGATTTCGTCGGTGGGTGCGATCGCTGTTGCACCCAGCGATCCGAACGTCATCTGGGTGGGCACGGGTGAATCGAAGCTTCGCGAGGATCTCACCTACGGCAACGGCATCTATAGAAGTACAGACGGCGGTGAGTCGTGGGCGCACCTCGGGTTGGATGACAGTCAGCAGATCGGCGCAGTGCGCGTGCATCCCACCAATCCGGACATCGCCTGGGTGGCCGCGCTCGGTCACGCGTTCGGGCCCAATCGCATGCGCGGCGTCTATCGCACCATCGACGGCGGCAAGTCGTGGACGCAGCAGCTGTTCGTCGACGATTCCACCGGCGCGACGGATCTCGCACTGGACCCCACGAACCCGCGCGTCCTCTATGCGGCGATGTGGCGCATGCAGCGATTCCCGTGGGGCATGCGCTCGGGAGGCGGACGGAGCGGACTGTGGAAGTCGAGCGACGGAGGCGAGAGCTGGGCCGACATCAGCGCAAATCCCGGCTTGCCTACGACGTCGCTGGGCAAGATCGGCATCGCCGTGTCTCCTGCGAATCCGCGCCGGCTCTACGCGACGGTAGAAGCTCCCGACTCCGCCGGCACGCCACGCGGCGGCATCTTCCGCTCCGATGACGCCGGTGCGACGTGGACGCGCACCGATGGCGATCAGAAGTGGCAGGTGCGCGCCTGGTACTACTCGACACTCACCGCCGATCCGCGCGATGAAAACACGGTCTACGTCAACAACCTGGGCACGTGGCGCTCGGTGGACGGCGGACGCACGTGGACGCGCATCCGCGTGCCGCACGGCGATACGCACCAGCTCTGGATCGACCCGAAAGATTCACAGCGGATGATTCACGCCAACGACGGCGGCGCGACGGTGAGCTTCGACCGCGGCGCCACATGGTCGAGCATCATGAACCAGCCGACGTCGCAATTCTATCACGTCATCACCGACAACCAGTTTCCCTATCGCGTCTACGGCGCGCAGCAGGACAACACCACCGTCTCCATCGCGAGCCGCTCCGACGAAGGCGCCATCACGCGGCAGGACTGGCACGTGGCGGCGGGCGGCGAGAGCGCCTACATCGCGATCGATCCCACCGATCCGAACATCACCTACGGTGGCGGCTACATGGGTGAGATCTGGCGGCAGGACCTGCGGACGAAGCACCAGCGCAACGTTGCCGTCTGGCTGGACAACTACGACGGATGGGCCGCGGCCGACGTGCCGTACCGCTTCGCGTGGACGTTCCCCCTCTTCTTCTCACCACACGATCCGAAGACGCTCTACGCCGCGGCGCAGTACCTTTTCCGCTCCACGAACGAAGGCAACTCGTGGACGAAGATTTCGCCCGATCTCTCTCGCGCCGACCCACGCACGCTCGGCCGCTCAGGCGGCGTGATCCACGGCGACATGACCGGGACCGAGTGGTACGCCATGGCGTTCGCGGTGGCCGAGTCGCCGCTGGTGAAGGGGCTGATCTGGGCGGGAAGCGATGATGGGCTCGTGCACGTCACGCGCGATGGCGGCGCCTCGTGGCAGAACGTCACACCCCCGGGCCTGGGCGCCTTCACGAAGATGAGCATCGTGGAGCCCAGCCATCACGACGCGGGTACCGTGTACATCGCGGCGAACCGGTATCAGCAGGACGACTTCAAGCCCTATCTCCTGAAGACGTCGGACTACGGCCGGACCTGGTCACGCATAGACGCCGGCATTCCGGCCGGCGCGTACACCCGCGTCATCCGCGAGGATCCCGTGCGGCGCGGGCTGCTCTTTGCCGGCACCGAGACCGGCGTCTACGTCTCGTTCGACGACGGTGCGCGTTGGCAGCCGCTGCAGATGAACCTGCCGCGCGTAAGCATCCGCGACTTGGCGATCAAGAACGAGGATCTCGTCGCCGCAACACACGGACGTTCGTTCTGGATTCTCGATGACATCTCGCCCCTGCGGCAGATCTCCGACTCCGTACGCTCGGCTCGTGTCCACCTGTTCGCGCCCGCCACTGCCGTGCGCTTCGAAGCGGGACGGTCATCGCGTCGCGATGCGGAATCCGGTGAGAATCCGCAGGCCGGTGTGTACGTCGACTACTGGCTCAGCCGCCGTCCGAGGAATGCCGGTGAGGTGAAGCTCGAGTTCCTCGGCGCATCGGGCGAAGTGTTCCGGACCTTCACGAGTCCCGATTCCTCCGAGTCGAAGCGTGATTCACTTGCCGTGGCATTCACCGCGTCCGATTCGCTCGCGCGGTTGACTGCGTACGACACGACGGGGCAGTCGTCTCAGCGCCGGCGCATCGAAGGGGATAGCGCGAGCTACATGCCAGCGGACTCCGTGGTGCATGCACGCGTCGGACTCAACCGCTTCGTCTGGGACCTTCGCGCGCCCGGCGTGCGTCCGATCAAGAACGTGGTCAACGACGAAGGTACGTATGATGGCCCGATGATCGTGCCGGGTGAGTACACCGTACGATTGACGGCCGACGGCACGA
Organism: Gemmatimonadaceae bacterium; assembly: GCA_039928585.1. Taxonomy (GTDB): domain Bacteria; phylum Gemmatimonadota; class Gemmatimonadetes; order Gemmatimonadales; family Gemmatimonadaceae; genus AG11. The sequence goes on from JBDSSY010000075.1 coordinate 7,813, forward strand.
CGCGAACGCAACGATTCCGGGTCATCGACGATCCCCGGTCACGCGCGACGCCGGTGGAACTGGCGGCGACCTGGACGTACAACAGCCAGGTGGTGGCGAAGATCAACCAGCTCGCCGATCAGGTGCGGCGGATCGAGGCGATGCAGAAACAGATCGCCGATCGCGAGTCACAGGCGAAGGGACAACCGTACGCGAGTCGCATCTCGGCAGCGGGAGGATCACTCAAGGCGCGACTCGAGGCCATTCGTGCCGAGCTCGCGGACGTCCACAGCCAGGCGGACCAGATCACGCTGCACTATCCGGTGAAGCTGTACAATCAACTGCTTAACGTGAACCGGATGGGACAGTCATTCGATCGCGCGCCCACGGAGCAGTCGCACGCCGTGTTTCGCGATCTCTCGACCAAGGTGGACGCACAGCTCGATCGCCTGCGCGCGCTCGAGAGCGGCGACCTCACTGCATTCAACGCGATGATGCGGGAACTGAACGTGCCGGCGGTGACGGTGGAGGTGGTGAAGCCGATCGCGTGAATGAAGCTCGCAATCGACACGAGTCGTCCGCCGCGCTCGTTGCGCCGCGCATCGGTCGCGCGCATTCCTTCCGCCGGCGGGACTCGTCGTCGCTGGCGCGACGCGAGACGCCGGCTCCAGGAACGCGCGCTCCCTCACGCCTCTCCATCCATGCGGACGGCGCTCGCGCCGACCGCGCTCCGAATTTCCACGCCGCCCGCCGCCCGCCGCTCGCCCCACGACGCGCCGTACGCCTCTCGCCGTACGGCCCTCGCCCCACGACGCGCCGTACGCCTCTCGCCGTACGGCCGTTCGTCTCATCTCTCCGATCGCCATGTCACTCACCTCGTCGATCTCCATGTCACTCACCATCCGGACTGCCGCGGTCTTCACGATCCTGATCGCCCTTCCTCTCACGGCCCAGGAAACGCCCACCGAGCGCGCGGCAGCGCGCGAGGTGATCCGGAAGATGGCGGTGCTGGAGCAATCGCTTGGCGTGCCGGCGCTCGTCGCGCAGCTCACCGCGCCGAACGCCGCGCGCGATGCGGTTGTCGCCCGCGCGGAGCAGCTCATGAAGAGCGAGCTCCTCGCGCTGAGCGACGACATCACTCGGCATCCCGAAGTCGGTTTCAAGGAAACCGAGTCGGTGCGAAAGCTCACCGGTTATCTCTTGGCGCACGGATTCGCGGTGGAGGTGGGGGTCGCCGGTTTGCCGACGGCCTTCGTGGCGCGCTACGAGAAGAACAACGGTGCACCGACGCTCGGCATCATCCTGGAGTACGACGCGCTGCGCGGCACCAAGGGCGCCTTTCACGGCGATCAGCACAGCGCACAGGGGCCAATCGGCATCGCCGCGGCCGTCGCGATGGCGGAGTATCTGTCCACGAGCAAGCTGCCGGGGAGCGTCATCGTGTACGGGACCCCGGCGGAAGAGATGATGCCCCCGCCCAGCAAGACGGTGATGCACGACGCCGGAGTGTTCAAGGAGGCCGACGTCATCGTCCGCAGCCATTCCAGCCCCAGCACTTCGCGTCCAGCGCACGGATTCGGTAGCTGCTGCATGAACATCAGCGGCACGCGTTACACCTTCAGCGGCGCACCGGCGCACCAGCTCCAGGCGTGGAACGGGCGCAACGCCCTCACTGCCGTGGTGCATCTGTTCAACAACATCGATGGCTTGCGCAGCAACATCCGGCCCGAGGCGCGCGTGCAGGGCGTGATCCTGGAGGGCGGTACGGCGCCCAACGTCGTGCCCGACCGCGCGGTGGCGGACTTCTATATTCGCTACCCGGACGCCGTCTACCTGCGGCAAGTTGTCGCGATGGTGGATGACGCGGCGCGAGGTGCGGCGCTGGGGACTGGCACGAAGGTGAAGATCGAACACTACGGATCGATGCAGGATGGCATCTCGGTCGCGTCGCTCGCCGAGGTCGGCTTTGCGTACCTGAAGAAGTACGGCGCCACCAACGTGGATGCCGAGCCGGGCAAGCCGCAGGGGTTCGAGGAAACAGGATCGGTGTCGTCGGCCATTCCCGGCATCGGGTTCAGTGCGCAGACCACGACAGCGCCCTACCACACCTACGAGATGGAGTCCGACGCACTCGCCGACGTGGGGCACCGGGGATTCACCGTGGACGCGCAGGCGATGACCGCGCTGCTCTTCGATTTCGCGACGCGACCAGCGTATCGCGCCCTCGTGCGTAAGGAGTTCGACGGGCTCCGCGCGCTGTTCGGTGAGTATCAGCAGGCACTCACGCGCACGTACATGGTGCCGATGGTACCAGACCCGCAGTGATCACGACCGCTCGCCTCCATTTCCGCCATCGCTTCAAGCCTT
>JBDSSY010000076.1:0-3832 GCA_039928585.1 Gemmatimonadaceae bacterium
TTGAGCCGGAACTTGCTCTCGTTGTAATTCTCGTTCCCGCTGAAGTTCAGCTTCCAATTCTCCGTCACGCGGTCGGCGCTGAGGCTCCCTCGCAGAGAAGAGAACTGCTGCTGGCGTTCCCGGTTCGTGTTACCGTTCGCGCTCGCAGTGTACACCCAGTAGTTCCACCGGTCGCGGGCAGGAACGACGACTGCCGCGCCGGCAGCTGGCGCGTCGAAGGTGACGCCAAGCTTCACCGCGTCATTCGTGCGGACGGCGTAGCGCACCAGGCCGAGCTTGAGAATGCGAGCGAAGCCGCGCCGAGTGGCGTCCTGGCTGTTGTCGCTGGGGGCGTTGTAGACCAGGGTATCCTGGCTGCCGGCGAACCGCCGCTGGCCTACGAGATTGATCGCGTACTCCGTCCCGCCGCCGCCGGTGCTCTGGGTGGTCACCAGCACGTGCACGTCGGCCGCCGTGCGCTCGCGCACGTAGTCGACGAAGGTGATCTCGGTGCGGAGGAAGTCGAAATCGCAGATGTACACCGGACAGTCGAGAAAGACCTGGACTCGGCCCGTTTTCGCGTTGGTGGATGCCTGTGCCAGTGCCGTGGCTGGTGACACCAGGGAGAAGCCGAGCAGCAGTGCGACCACGAGCCATGATCTGATCCGTATCAAGCGATCCTCCAGAGTGTCGAATGCAACGCACTACGCGAGGAGCGGAGCTGGAAGTTTCACGTCGTTGCCCTGCCCATTCACCGGATGACGGGCGATCGATCGGCCCGATTGCAGCCGCCGCAGCGACTTCGAGTCCAGCGCCCGGGAGAGCCGATTCGACGCTGGCCAAGATGTGGCTCGAGCCTGTCCGGCGATAGGCAGAGGTCACGGTCATGGAACCGTGAGAAAACTCTCACAAATGTCACCAGCCGTCGTGACACGGCAACCTGTTTTGTGCCAACGATTCGAGCTGGCGTCACTTTCCGCTCGCAGGCATCGCCGCGAGGTATCGCCGTTGGGCGGCGGAGCGTTACGCGCCGCCAGGCAACAGCTCACAGTACATGAACCGGCCATCCCTCAGCACCATGTCACCGGGCCGCACGGGTATCGGTCGCCGGAACACCGGTCCGCTGTGGACGAACGTGTGAAACTCCCCACCTTCGCCGCACGGATCGACTTCGGCCGGCAAATCCGCAATCAGCGCGGCGTCGAACTCGCGCCCCGCGAAGGATCCGGCGAGCTGCGTGGTATCCACGCAAACCAGCACCGCGCCGAAACCCTGCATGATGAACTCGCTGGAAAGACAAGTCGTGTCCCGCCCCCAGAGCGGAAACAACGGCTCGAACCCGGCCGAACGCACGAGCCGCTCGCGGTACGCTCGCACGTCCTCGAGGTACAGGTCTCCGAAGGCGATGAGTCTCACATCGGGAGCCGCAGCGTGCACGCGAGCCAGCGCGGCGAGGAATGCCGACTCGTACGCGTCATTCGATGACGCCGGCGCGAGCGTCACCTCGTACAGGGGCAGGCCGATCTCCGCCGCCTGCGCGTCGACGAGCTCGCGACGGACGCCGTGGATGCTCACGCGATCGTAGCCGGAGGTGATGCTCGTGAGCAGTCCGACGACGTCGTACCGATCATCCGCCTGAAGCGCGGCAAGCGCGAGGCTGCTGTCCTTGCCACCGCTCCAACTGAGCACGACTGCCTGCGGCATGTATGATCTGTAATTGGAGATTGGAATAACTGCTGACACGCCGACTACGACTACGACTACGACTCCGGCCGGCCCGGTGTCAGTGCACGTCGGCTGCGCCGAGTCCCCGCGACTTCCCCGACCGGAATAGCAGCAGCAAGGGGAGCGACAGCATCAGCGCGATGCCGCTCAACAGGTACAGCCTGGAGAAGGCCAGCACGCTCGCCTGCCCCTGCAACTGCCGGTCGAGAATCATCAGCGCCTGCTGCTTCGCGGAGAACAGCGGCATGCCCTTCGCCACCAGCGCGCTCGTGAGTCCGTTGACCCGCTCCATCGTCGTGGGATCGCCGATTACGATGTGTTCCGCAAGCAAGGCTCGTGACTGCGCGGTGAAACGTGAGAGCAGGGTGGCACTGATCGCGATGCCGAGCGAGCCGCCGAGCTGGCGAGTCAGGTTGAACATGCCGGTCCCCTGCGCCAGCTCGCCCGGCTTGAGCTCGGCCATCGTGGCCCCGGTGAGCGGCACGAAGATCAGGCCGAGTCCGATGCCCCGCGAGATCAGCGGCCAGAAGAGCTCATTGGCGCCCGCGTCGAAGGTGAGCAGTGAGAGACGGTACATGCTGTACATGAACAGGGTCGCGCCCATCGGCACGGTGACGCGCGCGTCGAGTCGCGCCGCATTACGACCCACGACCGCCATCGTCACCGCCGACGCCAGCGCGCCGGGCAGGATCACCATTCCCGTCTGGTTCGCCGTCCAGCCGTGCAGCCCCTGCAGAAAGACGGGCAACACGAACACCGATCCATACAATGCAAATCCGAGAAACGCGCCGATCGCCACGCCGGCGGCGAGCTGCCGGTTGAGCAGCACGCGCAAGTTGATCACCGGTTCATCGATCGTCAGCTCACGCCAGATCAGCAGCACGAACGACACGACCGTCGTCACGGCGAGCATGGTGACGAATCGTGAGTCGAACCAGTCGAACCGCTCGCCGCGTTCGAGCAGCCACTGGAGCGAGCCGACACAAAGGGCGAGCAGCAGCACGCCGGTGCCGTCGATCGTCGTCGACCTGGTTTGATGCGTCGAGTCGCGCACGTACCGCCACACCATGAACGCGGCGAAAATGCCGAGCGGCACGTTGATGTAGAAGATCCACGGCCACGCATAGTTGTCGACGATCACGCCGCCGAGCGTCGGGCCGATCGTCGGGCCGACCATCACGCCGACGCCGAACATCGCCTGGCCGATTCCCACTTCCTTCGGCGGGAATGCCTCGAACAGCGTGGACTGTGCGGTAGAGAGCAGCGCGCCGCCGCCCAGCCCCTGCACCACGCGCCAGAATACGAGACCACCCAGTGTCGTGGCCGCGCCGCAGAAGAACGACGCGGCGACGAAGAGCAGGATCGATCCAGTGAGGTAGCGCTTGCGTCCAAAATACGACGACAGCCAGCTCGAGAGCGGGATGACGATGACGTTGGCGATGATGTAGCCGGTTGACACCCACGAGATCTCGTCCAGCGTGGCGCCTAGATTCCCCATCATGTGCGGGATGGCGACGTTCACGATGGACGTATCGATCAGCTCGAGCACTGCCGCGAGCGTCACGGCGATGGCGATGAGGTACTTGTACTTGTAGCGATCGGCGTCCTCGACCACGACGGGCGTGGCGCGCGGTGGACCGGAACGGCCGGTCACCTCGTTGCTCACGCCGTCGGGCCGAAGAATCGTGCTGGACATGGTCGGGTCAGCCGATCGCCATCATGGCGTCACAGTGCCTCAACGCGTCGCCACGTGCGCGACGACCGACATGCCAGGCCGAAGTGGCCGGTCCTTTCCGAGCGCACCAGTAACGCGGATGCGCACCGGGACGCGCTGGACGACTTTCGTGAAGTTTCCGGTGGCGTTGTCCGGCGGCAGCAAGGCGAACTTCGCGCCCGTCGCCGCACTCACGCTCTCCACTCGGCCCTCTACTCTCGCGCCACCGTAGGCGTCGATCTCCAGGTCGACCGGCTGCCCCACTCGGAGATCCTCGAGCTGCGTCTCCTTGAAATTTGCCGTGACCCATACGCCGGTGTCCGATACCACCGTGAGCATCGGTTGTCCGGCCTGCACGAGCTGGCCCACCTCCACCTGCTTGCGCGATACGATCCCGGTGACCGGTGCCGTCAC
>JBDSSY010000077.1:0-9926 GCA_039928585.1 Gemmatimonadaceae bacterium
GGCGATCATCCTCTTCAATGCCAGCGCCTGCAACAGGAACGATGCGAGCGCGGAGCCGGCGAAGACCGAGACGATGCTCGTCGGACCGGAGAACGTGACGGTCGTCCGCGCGGAGCAGATCCGCACCGGGCCGGCGCTCTCCGGCTCGCTGTCCGCCGAGCGCTCGGCAACGATCCGTTCCGAGATGAGCGGCGCGGTGCTGCAGACGTACGCCGAGGCAGGTCAGCGCGTGAGTGCCGGACAACCGCTCGCCCAGCTCGACGCCGCGGTGCTGCGCGACCAGCAGATCTCGGCGCGCGGCGCCGTGAGCACGGCGCAGAGCAGCTACGACGTCGCACAGCGCGAGCTGTCGCGCAATACGACGCTGGAGAAAGCGGGGGCGATCGCCGAACGCGATCTCGAGCGCGCACGCAATGCGCTCATCGCCGCGCAGGGGCAGCTCGCGACCTCGCGCGCGCAGCTGGCGAACGTGAACAAGCAGCTCGACAAGGCCAGCGTGCAGGCGCCATTCACGGGTGTCGTGGAACAACGCCAGATCAACGCCGGCGATGTCGTGTCACCGGGCGCGGCGCTCTTTACGGTGGTCGATCCGGGCAGCATGCAGCTCGAGGCCTCCGTGCCGGCCGACGCGCTGGCGCAGGTACGCGTGGGCATGCCGGTGGAGTTCAAGGTCAACGGCTACCCGAACCGGAGCTTCAGCGGCCGCATTACCCGCGTGAATCCGACGGCCGACCCGACGACGCGGCAGGTGAAGATCGTCGCTTCGATTCCGAACGGCGGGAACACGCTGGTAGGCGGACTGTTTGCCGAAGGTCGGGTGTCGAGCGAGTCGCGCACCGCTCCGATGGTACCGTTCGGCGCAGTGGACGAGCGCGGGCTCAGGCCTTCGGTCGTGCGATTGAAGGGCGGCAAGATCGAGAAGGTCGACGTCGGCACCGGCATTCGTGACGCCGCCGCCGAGACCGTCGAGATCACGAGTGGTATAGCATCAGGCGACACGCTCCTCCTCGGCGCGGCGCGCGGTATCTCGCCGGGCACACCGGTGCGCGTCGCCGCGCCCAGCGACGTGCGGAAGCCGTAGCACCGTTCGGTTCAGCAGCGTTCGTCATCGCAGGGTCTTCACCCCGTTCAGGATCCTCAATGTTCATCTCGGATTTCGCGATCAGGAAGCCGCTCATCACGGTGGTGGCGATGCTGACGCTGGCGGTGTTCGGACTGTTCGCGTTGCTCAAGCTCAAGACGGACGAGTTCCCCGACGTCGCCCCGCCCGTCGTGACCGTGGGCATTCCGTATCCGGGCGCATCGCCAGAAGGAGTCGAGAAGGAAATCCTCGATCCGATCGAGGAACAGATCTCCTCGATCGCCGGCGGAAAGCACGTCTTCGGCAAGGCGTACGACGGATATGGCTTCATCATGGTCGAGTTCCAGTTCGGCAAGGACCTGATGGAAGCCACGCAGGACCTGCGCGACGCCATTTCCGCCAAGCGGGCGGACCTGCCGCTGGAGATGAAGGAGCCGATCGTCCAGAAGTTCAACGACACCGATCGACCCATCGTGTCGATGGCACTGTCATCGAGCACGCTGACACAGGCCGAGTTGACGCGCCTCGCCGACCCCACGATCACACGGGAACTGCGGTCGGTGCCGGGTGTCGCCGAGGTGACGGTGTCGGGCAAGGTGGAGCGCGAGCTCACGGTGGAGCTCAAGCCGCTGCAGCTGCAGGCCACTGGCGTAAGCGTTGGACAGGTGGTGCAGGCACTGCAGCTCCAGAACCTTGCCGCTCCGGTGGGCCGTGTGGTGGGTGACATGGACGAGCGGTCGATCCGTCTCAAGGGCCGGCTGGAGAATCCGCAGGAATTCGAGCAGCTCGTGGTGGCCGAGCGAAACGGCCAGGTGATCCGGCTGGGCGAAGTCGCCCACGTTCGCGACGGTACCGAGGAGCCACGAACGCTTGCCTTGTTCAACGACCAGGACGCGGTCGGCATCGACGTCAAGAAGGCGAAGGGCTACAGCACGACGGACGTGTCGGACAAGGTTCGCGAACGCGTCGCGGAGCTTCAGCCGTCGTTGGGGGCGGGGACCAAGCTCGAGCTTGTGAAGGATGCCGGTGTGCGGGTCGACGCCGCCGTGCGCAACGTGGAGGAGGCGCTGATCGAAGGCGCGCTGCTCACCGTGCTCGTCGTGTTCCTCTTCCTGAACTCATGGCGCTCCACGGTCATCACGGGATTGGCACTCCCGGTCTCGGTACTCGCGAGCTTCATCGCCGTCTGGGTGATGGGCTTCAAGCTCGAGACCATGTCGCTGCTGGGACTCTCGCTGGCGATTGGCATCCTGATCGACGATGCCATCGTGGTGCGTGAGAACATCGTGCGACATGTGGAGATGGGAAAGGATCACTACACCGCGGCGCGCGAGGGCACCGATGAGATCGGACTCGCCGTCGCGGCGACGACGTTCTCCATTCTTGCCGTGTTCATTCCGATCGGCTTCATGCCGGGTGTTGGCGGGCAGTGGTTCAAGCCGTTCGCGTTGACCATCGCGTGCTCGGTGGCGGTATCGCTCTTCGTGTCGTTCTCGCTCGACCCGATGCTGTCCGCCTACTGGCCCGATCCGCACGTGCCGGAAGACAAGAAGAATCGGGTGACGAAGACGCTCGATCGGTTCAATCGCTGGTTCAATCGTCAGTCCGAGCGCTATCGCGAGGTCATCGCGTGGGCGCTGGACCATCGCTCGGCGATGGTGGCGCTGGCCATCGGCACCTTCTTCGCTTCGTTCACGCTCTTTTCCGCTGGCGTCACGGGCTTGCTCGGCGCCTTCGTCGGCATCGGCGTGCTGGTCTGGGCCCTCACGAGCACGCGTTTCGGACGGCTGCCGAGGATCGCCGTGGCACTCGTGGGCCTCGCGCTCTTCTATGGGCTGCCGAAGGTGATCACTGCGTCGGGGCTGGCCTGGCGCACCGTGGGCGTCGGCTTTTTTCCGGAGGACGACCGTGCGGAGATGATCATCGCGATCGAGACGCCGCCCGGATCGAACATGGCGTACACGCGGCTCAAGGCGCAGGAAGCGGCGCGCATCACGCGCGCGCACAAGGAGGTGCGCTACACGTACACGACACTGGGCGGCGGCGCGAGCGGCACCGTTGATGTGGGCAACATCTACGTCCGCCTCGTGCCGAAGTCACAGCGGAACCAGAGTGCCGAGCAGATCGCGGCGGGGCTGCGGGGTGAGATGAAGCGAGTCGCTGGTGTGACGCTCGCGGTGTTCACGAGCGACTTCAGCGGCGGGCAGAAGGCGTTGCAGTTCCAGCTCAAGGGCGATGATCTGGCGGCATTGAACCAGACGGCCGAGCAGGTGATGGAAATCGTGCGCAATACGAAGGGTGCGGTGGATATCGGACTGTCCACGAAGGGACAGAAGCCAGAGCTCGAGGTGATCCTCAACCGCGGCGTCGCCGGCACGCTCGGCGTGACGGTTGGGCAGGTGGCGCAGTCGCTTCGGCCGGCGTTCGCGGGCATCGATGCCGGCGATTGGCAGGATCCGTCGGGCGAGATGCGCGACGTGCAGGTGCGCCTCGCGCCCGAGTCGCGCAGAAACGCCGACGACCTGCGGCAGCTTCCGCTCGTGGTCATGGGTCCGAACGGCGTGCCGACGACCCTTCCGCTGGGTCAGGTGGCGACGATCAAGCCGGGGGTCGGTCCGGCGATCATCGATCACCTGGACCGCGATCAGGTGGTGTCCGTGCAGGCGAATACGTCGGGGCGCGCGACCGGCGACGTGACGACCGAAGTGAATGCCAAGCTGGCGAAGATGACCTTTCCCCCCGGCGTGACGCTCTCGCTGGGTGGCGATGCGCAGTCGCAGCAGGAGGTGTTCGGCCAGATCTTCTTCGCGCTGGGCATCGCGGTGATGCTGATGTATCTGATTCTCGTCGTGCAGTTCGGATCGTTCATCGATCCGCTGGCCATCCTGATGTCATTGCCGCTATCGCTCATCGGCGTGCTCTTCGCGCTCGCGGTATCGGGATTCACGGTGAACCTGATGTCGCTCATCGGTGTGATCCTGCTGATGGGAATCGTGGCGAAGAACGCGATCCTGCTGATCGACTTCGCGAAGTGGGCGCGCGAGAAGGACGGCATGCCGCTGCGCGAGGCGTTGATCGAGGCGGGAGCGATCCGGCTGCGTCCGATTCTCATGACGACGTTCGCCCTCATCGCGGGCATGATTCCGGTGGCGCTCGGTCGCGGGGAGGGCGCACAATTCCGTGCTCCGCTCGGCATGGCGATCATTGGGGGCGTGCTCACCAGTACGCTGCTCACGCTGCTGGTGATCCCGACGTTCTACGAGGTGATGGACGAGTGGCGCTCGAAGCTGGCTGGACGCTTCGGCATGACGCCGCCGATGACGGCGGAGCACGCGGTGCCGCAGGGTGCCGTGCCGGCGATGGGAGACGACTGATGACTGACCGTGAACCGTGAACCGTGAACCGTGAACCGTGGACGACAAACGACAAACGACAAACGACGATCGACCAACGACAACGAACAACGGACCACTGAGAACGGTGAACGCAGAAAGTAGAGCGGACGACCCGCGCGCCGTGAAGCGCGCGGCGCTGCGGATGGCGACGCTGCGCCTGGTCGTAGCGGTGGTGATTCTCGACGCCGCTGCGCTCGGGATCTACTATCTGGGCGGCATCGACCGGGGGTCCGTTCTGGCGAAGCAGGTCTTCACCGGGGTGTGGCTGGTGGCGACGGCGGTGACAGTCGCGATCCTGCTCAAGCGAGTGCGGGCGATACGCTACAACCGGTGAACTACAAACTGTGAACCGTGAACGGTGAACCGTGAACCGTAACTGCGTCGCTCAACGGTTCACGGTTCACGGTTCACGTCCGTTCCGCGTTCAACGCAGCAGCGGATATGGATTCACCGGCACGCCTCGCCACCACTGCTTCACGTCGTTCGATCGCGCGAGCGCGAAGTGGAGATGGGGGACGGTGGGTGACGCGTTACCCGTGGTGCCGACGATGCCGAGCGGCTGACCGCGTCGCAGCGGTTGGCCCTCAGCGAGCCCCGGCTGATACGCGTCGAGATGCGCGTACATCAGGATGAATCGTTCCGTCGAGTCGGCGGCGTACACCATCAGGCCGCCCGCCTTGCTGTTGAACAGCTTGAGCACACGGCCTGAGGTAGCCGAGAGCACCGTGGCGCCGCGGGGCGCGAGGATGTCGAGCGCCTCGTGGATGCGTGTGCCTCCACGCAACTCGTCGTATGTATTGCGCAGTGCCGATTTCGTGATGCCCGCCACGGGAACGGTCAGCTGGCGCTGCAGCACCGCCAAGTCGGATTCGCTGGGCACGATGGCGGGCGGCGCCGCGGGCACGACGACGGGCGCCGGCGCGGGAGGCGCGCCGTGCACCTCGATCGTTCGCACCGAATCCGCCATCAGCTCCGCTTCGATCTCCACCGGCCCGAAGCCGCGCACGGGCGTCGCGCTATCGGCGCCGTACGTGTCGGGCGACGGCGTCGTCGCATTCGGCTTCGCATCGCCGATGAACACGGTGCTGCCCGCACTGTCGGCCGCCGCCTTCTTCGCGGCCTCGTCCGAACGATCGCGCACCTGGACGCACGCGCCAGCGGTGAGCGCACAGAGAAGCAGGGTGTTGCGGGCGAGTCGGGGCATGGGAAAATGCGATTGAGCCATGAACAGAAGGGGAGCAAGTAGGGTGCCGATCACGCACTACAGTCTGGAGTGGTCGGTGCCACGTCCACGGCCGAGCTGACAGCTGCAAGCTGTGAGTACTCAGAAGTGAGAACTGTGTCACTACGTGGACGTTCCGTCGTTCGTCACGATGGCGCCTCGTTGTAACACCCTGTCCCCGCGCAGCGGTCTACGATCAGTTCAGTCAACTGACAGCTTGAAGCTATCAGCTCGGCAGTGCCAACTCCCGACTGCAGTTCAGCCGTTACTGAAGAACTGGCAACCGAGCCAGTCCAGCAACGAATGCCGCGAACGGCGTCCTCCAAACTGAGGCGACCGTGTGCGTCCCGTGTCCGCGTGTCTCGCCCGTGATGGGCAGCAGGACGTATCGGCCCTGCTTCACGCGCGGCATGAGTCGCTCCATCAGTCCGAGCTCCGGCGGATTGACGAGATCATCAGCCGAGTTGATCGCGAGCACAGGCGCGGTGATGCGGTCGAGCCGCGGTTCCGGATCGTAGTCGCGCGACGCGTCGAAGGCATACAACATGTCGTTCGCGTCCATCGTGCGGAATCGCGCGTTGAGCCACGCGGTGATGACGCTGTCGGCCGTCTCGCGCGTCGGCGCATCGCGATGCTGTACGAGCGGCGCGCTGGTCATGACCCACAGGATCTGGAGAGCGGCCCGCAGTCTTGGCGGCTGTGTCGTGTAGTCGCCTCCGCGCCACTCGGGATCGGTGCGAATGTCGTCCATCGCCATCCGTCGCAGCATCCGATTGCGTCCGACGATCGCCGTCGGCACGCTGGCGAGCGGCACGATGCCGTCCATGAACCCCGGATATCGCTCGCCCCAGACCCAGCTGTGCATCCCGCCCATGGATGTTCCCATGACGAGACGCAGGTGCGTCACGCCGAGCCCGTCGACGAGGAGCCGATGCTGCGCATCCACCATGTCGTCGTACGTATACTGGGGGAAACGAGCGCGCATCCCTTGACTGGGCCGGCTGGACCGCCCGTGCCCGATGCCGTCGGGCAGCACGACGTAATGCAGCGCGGTGTCGAGCGGTTGGCCCGGTCCATACAGCACGGAGGCGAACGAAGGGGTGAGGAACTGCGCGCCCGAGCCCGTGGTGCCGTGCAGGATGAGCACCGCGTTGCGCACGACGCCAGCGGCATCGCGGCGTGGTCGACCCAATGTGCGGTAGTGCAGCGTCAGCGCCGGCAGGGACTGGCCACTGGCGAACCGGAAATTTCGCACGATGAAATCGCGCTCGGTCACGCCGCGCGCCGCATCCTGTGCGCGGGCGTTCGACGCCCACGCCGTGAGCAGCGAGATCACCAGCAATTTACGGGAGGTCATGGACGATCGCATTCGACGACTCCTTGAATGCCACGGTTGGGAAAGCGCACGGTCAGTACCGCCGCGCCACGCGCTCATATATCACGACGCCCTCGGTGTGCGACGTGCCGGCACGGAGTGGCGCATACCACGACTTGAACGGCAACAGGCCCGCCAGCGTCGCCGACGCGCGGTCGAGGAACGCGTCGAATCCTGGCGCCGCCTCGTGGAGTTCCATGATCGTTCCGTCCAGCAGCTCGACGCCGAGGAGCAGCGGCGAGTCGGCAGCATCACTGGAGACGTAGGCGCGCAGCCGACGCACGTCGACCCATCGCGAGGCGGCCACACAGCGCCCCCCGGACCACAGCGCGAATCCCGCCGCCACGACGACGACGCGGCCAGCGTCCGTCAACGGTCTCGTACCCTCAGGCGAAGCCAGGTCGGCTCTTCTGCTGCATCGGCGACGGATCGAACACGATGGAGGCGATGCTCTCGCACGACACGACGACACGAAACGTCTCGTACGGCGCGGACGACGTCTGTCCGAAGCGCGGTCGTTGATGCGCGAGATCACCCTTCATCTGGTACGCTTCGAATGTCACTCGTCCGTCCTCGACCTCCACGACGCCTCGCACCCGATGCGCATGGCCGCCGGTGAGGTGCACCTCGACAATGGGGCTTCCACCCGCCGCCTCGACATCGCGCTGGATCCCGGTGCGGAAATAGTTCGCGTCGAACATGGCTTTCCAAGGACTGGAGTGAGTCGAAAGCGGAGTGCAAGCCGCTAACTTGCCGGCATGCCACGACTTCCCAGGTGGATCCCGAGAAGCCCCGCCTGTGGATGCCTCGTCCTGATGCTGCTCGCCTTCGCGGCTGCGCTGCTGATTCTCGACGGCAACTGACCTGCCCGCCTCCGAAAGCTATCCCGATGCGCCGACCCATGTGCTCCATGAAGCGTACTCGTGCCACATCCGTCATCGCCAATACGGTCGTCGGTGGCGTCGCTGAAGACCGGCGACGATATATAGAAGGCGAGGAAGATGCTTTCGCGTCGTCGGGATTGGGAGGAGGGGTCGTATTCTAGCGCTCGTACTTCAGGCTGCCGCGTCGACGGTCCAGCAGGTGCAGAACATTCCGTTGCTCGAGCGCCTGTGGAAGTACGCCGCGCTCGGCGCAACAAGCATCGTCTTCGAGGAAGCGAATCCGATTCTCGGCGGGATCGCCGTGCGCCACGGTCGACTCGGATTTCTCGGGGTCGTCGTCGCGGTGGCGCTGGGCACCTGGATCGCCTCCATCGTCCTCTATTTCATCGGCCGCTGGCGTATCGACTGGGTTCGCGCGCGCTGGCCTGGCCAGCGGGAGTTGCTCACGGGCGCACTTGCGCTCGTGAGCCTGCATCCGTGGCGAGCCTCGCTCGCGATTCGATTCGCCTACGGATTGCGCCTTCCCCTTCCCGTGGCCTGCGGCGCGGCGCGCCTGCCACTCTCGCTGTACGTGGTGGCGAGCGGCATCAGCTGCTGGGTGTGGTCGCTGGCGTTCGGGTATCTGGGCTACGCGGCCGGTGGGGCGGCACTCCGCTTCCTTGGCTTCGCGCAGCGGGTTGACGTTCGGCTCGCGTTCATGGCGATCCTCCTCGCGATCACGCTCGCCGTGCTCGTGCGACGGAGACGAATAGCAGAACGGACGACCAACAGGCCCAAGACCGATGACGCGCCATTCGCCAGACCGGGGGAGCGTTCAGTCGCGATACCGGAGCTGGACTGACGGCGCCTTCTGCTACTGCGGCGGCGAGGCGGACGCTGCCCCGGCCGCGTCCCGCAGCAGCGTCCACGCGCGGGCGACGTGCCGTTCCTCCGTGCGAATGTTCCCCACCGCCAGGCGCAGCACGTAACGGCCGTCGAGCTTCGTATGTGACAGATACACCTCGCCGCTCGCATTGACGCGCTGCAGGATGTCGGCGTTGATCCGCTCGAGATCGGCCTCGCTCGCGCCGGCCGGCGCGAAGCGAAAGCAGACGAGGGAGAACAGCACGGGTGCCACGGTTTCCCATCCGCGCTCGGCGCCAACCCAGCCGGCGAAGTCGCGCGCCAGCGTGCAGTGATGTTCCAGGCGAGCCGCGAGCCCGTCGGCGCCGAAGGCGCGAATGACCATCCACAGCTTGAGTGCACGGAAGCGGCGGCCGAGCTGCACCCCGTAATCCATCAGGTTCACGACGTCGTCCTGCTCACGCGTGACGAGATACTCGGGCACGAGCGAGAACGCTCGCTTCAACACCTCGGGATGCCGCGTGTAGAACGCCGAGCAGTCGATGGGAGTGAACAGCCACTTGTGGGGATTCACGACGAGCGAATCTGCCTGCTCCGTGCCATCGAGTACATGGCGGAGACGCGGTGACACGGCGGCGACGCCGCCGTAGGATCCATCGACGTGTAGCCACACTCGCTCGCGCCGGCAGATGACAGCGATGGCGGGCACGGGGTCGATGCTGGCGACGCTCGTTGTCCCCACCGTCGCCACGCAGGCGAGCGGGAGGTATCCAGCGGCCCGGTCGTCGGCGATCGCACGAGCGAGCATGTCGGGCCGCAGACGAAACTCATCGTCGCACGGAATTTTCACGACGTTGTCGAGCCCGATGCCGAGCGTGAGCGCGGCCTTCTCCACGCTGGAATGCGCATGCTCGGAGCAGTACACGCGCAACGTGGGCAGGTCGGCACGGCCCGCCATGCCGCGGGCGCGGATCTCGAGCTCCGGCTTCGCCTCCCGAGCCGCGGCGAGCGCCAGCATCGTGGAGATGGACGCGGTGTCGTTGATGATGCCGAACCACCCGTCACCGAGTCCAAGAAGCTGACGCAGCCAGTCCATCGTGAGCTGTTCCAGCTCCGTCGCCGCCGG
>JBDSSY010000078.1:0-2618 GCA_039928585.1 Gemmatimonadaceae bacterium
GTCCACTCGGCCGCGCGCGCCGTATCGGCGTCGTGCTCGGAGCGCGCACTCACGCTCGGGATACGCAGAAAGTCGAACAACTCCCGCTGAATGCGGGCGTCGTGCGTCGTGAGGTACGAGTCGAGATCGGCTGGAACGGCGCTCATCGGTCGGCGTGAGAGTTCGCTGGGCATGGCCTGCAGCCGGGAAGCTAACGCGAGAGTCCGGCCACCGAACCGTCCACAGTGGAGGTGACGCGCACGTCCTCCGCTTGGGACACACCGCATTGGATGCCACCGGAGCGACGAATCGGCAAACTCTTGCGCCACAACGGCTTGCCATATCACCCGATCTCGTGGTCGAATCGGCATCGTGCGTGCCTGATCGGGCTTCAGCCACGCCCCTTCCTGTGGCGCTCTTTCCGGAGACTCCCCATGCGACGTTTCGCTTGTCCCGCTCTCGTCATTGCACTCGTCATCGCCCTTCCCGCCGTCGTCACGGCGCAGTCGCGCGGCGCGTCCCCCCGCGCGACGAACACGGCGTTCTCCGCGACGCCGTACGTCGGCTACATGCTGTTCGGCGATTACCTCAGCGGTCCGCTCGGCACGTCGGTGACGAACGCGCCCGCACCGGTGATCGGCGCGCAGCTCGGGATGAAGCTGGCGCCCAATCTGATGCTCGTCGGGAACGTGGCCACCGCGAGCAGCGACATCCGGGCGGGCATCCCGATCCTTGGCGGTATCTCGCTGGCACAGAGTCGAGTGCAGTTGTTCGACGCGGGCCTCGAGCTCGCGTTGCCGCTCGGCACAGTGTCGGGCACGGCATTCACGCCTTTCATCCAGGCCGGTGCCGGAGCGATGCGCTACGACATCACGCAGTCGTTCCTCACCACGTCGTCCACGAACTTCGCGGCGAACGTGGGCCTGGGCGCCGACATTTCCGTCGGACGCGGTGTCGGTGTGCGAGTGATGGCCAAGGACTACATCGGCAAGTTCGACATGCAGCAGGCGACGTATCTCGATTTCGGGACGAACACCACACAGAGCTTTGCGTTCAGCGCAGGGGTGCGAGTGTCCTTCTGAGCCGCATGCATCAAGTCGACGTGCGGGCTGGCGGTCTCACCGGGTGTCGCGTACATACCGTGGGTTCGTGTGCCTCACCCTGTGAGCCGTCCGATCAATGCCGAGCAAGACGAGCGGGCTCCGCGAGGAGCTGAAGCAGACACGCCCCTTTCACTCACCTGCGCACGAAGCGCTGCTGAGCGTGGTGCGCACCGCGGCGGTGGTCCAGCGGCTGATAGCGCAGGTTGTCGAGCCGAGCGGCATCACGCTGCAACAGTACAACGTGCTCCGCATCCTTCGCGGTGCGGGCGGCGCTGGCCTGCCCACGCTCGCCATTCGTGACCGGATGATCGAGGAGGCAGCGGGGATCACCCGCCTGCTCGACAAGCTGGATGCGGCCGGACTCGTGTTGCGGGAGCGCTCGACCCCGGACCGGCGCCAGGTGCTCTGCCAGATCACGCCGGCGGGTCTGGCACTGCTCGCGGCGCTCGATGCGCCGATCAACGCGACGACGGATGCCGCGTTCGCCACACTCGACGCGGCGGAGTCGGCGACGCTCATCGAGCTGCTCGGCGGCGTCCGTGCCGCGTGTCGCGGCGAGAGACTGCCGGTGGATCAGGGCGCGTCGCGCGCTGGCCAGCCGCCGCGGTAGTTCTCGAGCACCCAGATACGGCGAACACTCACCGTATCGACACCTCGGAGCAACGGCGCGAGTTTGCCACGCGTGACGATCGAGAAATACGGCGCCAACGCAGCGCTCGTCTCGTGCACGCCTTCGCGCTCGTCGAGCAGGAGCACGAGCGCGTCGCCCACTTGCGCCGTGGTGGCGAACGACGGCCAGAGGTCGTACTGATTGCGCCGGCCGCGCAGGCAGGTGCACGTCACTGCCGGATGACTGGGCAGGTGATAGGCCAGCTCGCTCGCATCCTGATAGCGATCGGTGCCGACCCACGAAGTCGGCGCGATTGCGGCGCGACGTGCGCGGTCCACCTGCGCCGCGACATCCGCCCACCCCGCATTACGCGCAAGAGGATCGCGGCGCGCGGGCAACGGAAGAACGGGCACGAGTGCGTGCACGTACAGCACGATCACGAGCACCATGGCGAGGGCGACGCCTCGTCGCAGCCAGCGTTGATGCCCCCCGGTCGAGGTCATGATCGCCAGCAGGACGACGCCGGGGATGTACGATGGCGCCGGCCAGTTCGGCTCAACCGAACGCCGCATCGCGCTGTAGGCGAAGAACATCCAGCTCCCCAGCGCGACCCAGGCGAGCACGACGCGCGCGTCGTCGAGCGGTCGTCGCCGAGTGCGCCACACTGCGTGCGCCATGAGTGCGAAGAGAATGGGTGACACGAGACCAAGTTGCCCACCGATCAGATCGAGTTCTCGCTTGAGCACCGAGCCATTCGCCGCGCCGAGTCCGTGCTGGATCTGGAAACGGAACGAGATCCAGTCATGCGCGGCGTTCCATTGAAGCACGGGCAGGAAGACCAGCGTCGCCAGCAGGCAGGCGACGTACGGACCGGGCTCGCGCAGCCGCGCGCGCAGCGACGGACGCGCCAGCACCGCGATGGCGAT
>JBDSSY010000079.1:0-4165 GCA_039928585.1 Gemmatimonadaceae bacterium
TCGCCCAGGACCTTGTCGACCAGATCTCGCATCGTCGTCATGTGGTAGTCCGCGCCAGAAGGTCGGCACTGCGGCTCAGCAGCGCGTCAGCGATTCCGAACGGCGTCTCCGCACCGGATTCGAGCGATGGGAGTCGTTCCTCGAGCCAGGCGTTCGTCGCCGCGTCGCCCCACAGGCGCCGGCGCGTCTTGTCTTCCACGACCTCGACGACGCGCTCGCGCAGGCGTGCCCGGCGGCGCATACGAAGCGTGCCGCTGCGCTCAAGATAGCGAAAGTGGCGATCCAGCGCCTCGACGAGTTCGTCGATGCCCTGCTCCTTCGCCGCGGCCGTGCTGAGCACCGGAGGTATCCAGGACTCGGCGTCATCATCGCGCGCCGCCAGCCGAACCTGTTTCACCAGGTTGTTTCTCGTCAGGTCGACCCCATGGTGCGCCGGCACGTTGCGCATCGTTCCGCCGGACCGCATCCCGAGCATGATCTCGAGCTCGTTCCGCAGCCGGTCGGCGCCCGGGCGGTCGGACTTGTTCACGGTGAACACGTCGGCGATTTCCATCAGGCCCGCCTTCAGTGTCTGGATGGAGTCTCCGCTTTCGGGCACGAGGACCACGAGACTGGTATCCGCCGTGCGCGCGACGTCCAGCTCACTCTGCCCCACTCCCACCGTCTCGATGAGGATTCGATCGATCCCGAACGCATCGAGCACGTCGCACGTCTCGCGCGTTGCGCTCGACAGGCCTCCCAGCGAGCCGCGGGTGGCGAGCGACCGGATGTACACACCCGGATCCAGCGCGACGTCTTCCATCCTGATGCGGTCGCCGAGCAGTGCTCCTCCGGTGAAGGGCGACGTGGGATCGACCGCGACAATGCCAACGGTGTGTCCGACGCGGCGGTAGTGACGCGTGAGCGACGTGACGAGCGTGCTCTTCCCCGCGCCCGGTGGACCCGTGAGCCCGACGCGCCGTGCGCGACCAATCAGCGGATGCAGCTCGGCGAGCAGCCGCTCGAATCCGGGTCTGTGATTCTCCACGATGCTGATGGCCCGGGCGAGCGCGGCCTTGCGTCCAGCCGCGAAGTCGGCCAGCAGTCGCTCGTGACCCGGATCCTTCACGGGACCAGCCGCGGTGCGGGATCATCGTGTTCGTCGCGGATATCGCCCACCAGCTCCTCGAGCAGATCCTCGAGCGACACCAGGCCCACAGTTCGGGATGTGGCGTCCTGTACCACTGCCAGGTGCCGGCTTTGCCGGAGCATGCGGAACAGCAGCTCGCTGCACTTGCTCGTGTCGAGGGCCATGGCCACCGGACGCAGGTCCGGCGCACGATCACCACGAAGCTTGAGGACATCGAACGCGTGCATCATGCCGATGACGCGGTCGAGCGTTCCGTCGTACACTGGCGCGCGGCTGAACTCCGACGTCGCGAATTCCTCGGCGATGGCGCGGGGCGTCGCAGCCACACTGATCGCGAAGATGTCGTCGCGCGGAATCATCACGTCGCAAACGGCCTTCTCTCCGAAGGCCATCACGCCGGTGATGATCTCCATTTCCTGGCGCTCGCCCACGCCTTCCAGCTCTCCTTCGCGCAGGAGTTCGTGGATGGCATCGCGCACGGGAGGATGATTCGCGGCGTTCGAGCGGTCGAACGGACGGCTGACGATGCGCCCCGCCGCGACGACGGGCGCAGCGATCACTGCCGCCGCCTCGAGCAGCGGCGACAGAATGGACGCGATCGCCGGCGCGAATCGGCGTGCGAACGCGCGCGGCAGGAGCTGGCCGAGCACGACGACCAGCGCGGCGAATCCTGCCAATGCGAGTGCAAGGCGGCGCGGCTCTCGCGCATGGTCGATCGCGAGCAGCTCGCCACAGAGCACGACGATGAGCGCAACGCCGGCGCTGGACGCGATGATGAGACGCTGTGGACGCTCTAGGTAGACCAGCGCAGCGCGCGAGCCGCGGAGCTGCTGCTCCACCCAGTGACGCAGCAGGATGCGGCTCACGGATCGCATCGCCATGCCGCCCGCAGTGAGGGCCGCCACGAGCACCAAGGCGACTCCGAGCAGCATCGTCTGGGTCGTCATATCGCCGGCAGGCCGAGGGGCGTGAACACGCGCTCGAAATACACGCGCTCGATGCGACGGCGTCGCACGCGCTCCACCACCATGCGGTAGGACCCCACCTTCACCGCTTCGCCCGGACGGGGCACCCGACCGAACGTCTCGTACACCAGCCCACCCACCGTACTGAGATCCTCCCTCACGAAATCCTGTCCGAGCAGCTCCGACAGCTCATCGAGCGCAAGCCCGCCCGCCACCCAGAAGCGCGTGTTGTTCTCCTGTTCGATCTCGGGCTCCTCGTCGTCGTACTCGTCGTGGATCTCGCCGACGATCTCCTCGAGCACATCCTCGATCGTGACGAGGCCGGCGGTTCCGCCGAATTCGTCGCTCACGATGGCGATGTGGGTGCGTGCAGCCTTGAAATCACGCAGCTGGACATCGATGGCCTTCGACGTGGGAATGAAGACGGCAGGACGCACGAGCGACTGCCAGCCGTTCATGGGCTCGTCGTCGTCGATCACGAACGGCAACAGGTCCTTCGCGTACAGAATTCCCTGGATGTCGTCGAGCGTGTCGTCATACACCGGGAATCGCGCGTGCTCGGAACTGCGCACGCGGTCCACCACCTCGTTCCAGTTCGTCGTGTTCTCGATGCCGACGATGTCCACACGCGGGACCATCACTTCGCGCACGGCGGTGTCCCCCAGCGAAAACACGCCGTGAAGCAGCGCCTCCTCGTCGCGCGTGACATCCGCCTCCGCAGCCACGACCTGCCGGAACTGTTCCGTGGCTTCCTCCCGCTGCTCGGCGCGCTCCTCCACCGTCGGTGCCGGCATGAGCCGCTCGAACAGGGCGTCGAGCGCCACGCCGAGCCGCAGCACTGGCGCCAACAGTAGCTCCAGCACGCGGATGAGTGGCGAGAAGGCGATGGCGAGTCGCGGCGCCGTGGCGAAACCCAACGACCGGCTGACGCCCTCTACCACGATCACCACGAGCAGTGCCGCCACGACGGCGATCACCACCCCCAGAAGTCCGTCGGCCTCGTCGAGGCCGAACGCGCGGGCCAGCGCCGCGCCGGCGACGAGATGCGCCAGCACGCGCGCGAGCGACAGCGCACGATGCGCGCGCTCCCGATGACGCAGCACGCCGACCACCGGTGGAGATGCCTCGGGCTCCGGATCGCCGCCCAGCAGCGCACCATCGGCGCTCGCCGCCGCCGCCGCCAGCACGATCGCGCCACCCGCCAGCATGAACGCCGTTGCGCTCACGCTGCCGCCAGCGCCAGGCGGAGCAGCCGTTCCTGCCGTCGCCACATCGGCGAGTGGATTCGCGAGTCGTCCGTCGGGTGATCGTGTCCAAGCACGTGCAGTACGCCATGGACCACCAATCGAAGGAGCTCCTCGCGCACGCCCGTGCGATGCACCGCGGCGTTTCGTCGCGCCACGCCGGGCGCGATATACACGTCTCCGGTGACGGGCGCATTCCGCGCGCCCGCGGCGAAGCGGAAGGAAATCACGTCCGTGGGTCCGCGGTGACGCAGGTGATCCCAATTGAGGCGAGCAATCTCCCGATCGGTCACGAACGCGATGGAAAGGCGCGCATTCCGCACCTGCTCGGCGCGCAGCACCCGCTCCGCGACCCGCTCGACGCGCGCGCGCGCGACGGCGATCCGCACGCCATTCGTCGTCACGTCCACAACGCGGGTCACGCCCCGACCGATGACCGGCGCGGAGACGACGCGAGGCTTGCCGCCACCACCGCATGCGCACATGGGAACACGCTAGTCTCCGTCGGCAGCGTACGCCTTGATGATGTCGCGCACGAGCCGATGGCGCACGACGTCCGCATCGGTGAAATAGTGAAACGCGATGCCTTCGATGCCGGGCAGGATGCGCTCCACCTGCATCAACCCGGACTCTTCCCGTTTGGGCAGGTCGATCTGCGTCTTGTCGCCCGTGATGACAATCTGCGAATTCACGCCGAGACGAGTGAGGAACATCTTCATCTGCATCGCCGTCGCGTTCTGGGCTTCGTCGAGAATGACGAACGCGTCGCCCAGGGTGCGACCGCGCATGAACGCCAACGGTGCGATCTCGATGACGCGGGTCTCCAG
>JBDSSY010000080.1:0-7054 GCA_039928585.1 Gemmatimonadaceae bacterium
CCGAGCGCAGTTCAGGAGAGGTCGCAGGTTCGCACCTCGCCGTTCGTGCCTACGGAGGCCCAGCGGGCGCTCAACGGCTTGAAGGACGGTGTCTACCACTTCAAGATCGATCCGGAAGAGAACCAGATCCTCCAGCTCGGTGCCAGCCGCCTGGAGATCCCGAAAGACGCCGTCTGCAAGCTGGGCAGGTCGAGCTACGGCCCAGCTTTCTGGAACGACAGCTGCAGGCTGCAGGAAAATGACTTCGTGATCACCGCGATGGTCCGTGACGCCGCGACCGATCACCCGAGCGTGAATTTCGAGCCGGCGCTCCGTTTCAATCCGAAAAAGAACGTCATGCTGTACCTGCATGTGACCAACAACGCCACGCTCGATGCGAGCCGGGTTGTGAACTACTGCAGCGCGAAAGGCTGCGTGAACGAAGCGCTCACCGACCCGAGTGTCGCCACGAGCGTGGACATCGTGAATCGCGTCGCCTTCCGTCGGATCAAGCACTTCAGCGGTTACGTGATCGCTCAGCTCACTGGCACGGTTGACGGGCTCTGAGCTGGTAACCGCAGTTCCCCACCTTGATCCTCAACCACGGGTAGTACGCGAAGCCGTGTACTGCCGTACGGGAGGCCACACATGATTCGTCGCATCGCATTGACGCTCTGCACTGGCGTCGCCGTGTTGGCCGGGGCAGCGAGCTTGTTCGAGTCGCTGAGCCGGAACGGGACCACCGGTTCCGTGAAGAAGGGCACGATGGACGTCGCGGCGCACGGCGCCCGCCGGTCCGGTTACATCGTGGCGTCTAGCTGAGTCTAAAGCATGATCGCTGGACGGCCCGCCTCGCGCGGGCCGGTCAGTGTCCGGCGGTGCCACGCACTGTGTGGGCCGCCGGACACCGATGTTCCACCATCAACCTCCCCGATCCCGGGCGACCATCCGTGGCATCGACTTCCGATAGTACCGCGCGAGCCGTGCACCTCCGCTTGGTGGATTCACCGGCGGAGCACCCGTCCACGCGCGCACTGATCGAAGACGCCCGGGCCCTCGACAAGCTGGGCCGCCGCGGCGAAGCCCGCGCCCTCTACGAGCAGGCGCTGCGCAGCATCACGACGCCGTCGCCGTCGCTCGCTTCGATGCTGCTGCGCTGGATCGCGCGCTCCTACGAAGTGGACGCGGACTACCAGGCGGCCGAGGACTGCGCCACGGCCGCGGTCGCCACGGCCGAACTGGGCGACGAGCGCAATGCGCTCGGCCATGCGCTCAACGTGCTCGCCGCGGTACGCTGGCGGCAGGGCGATCTCGACCACGCGGAACAACTCTTCCACGAAGCGCTCGAGCGCGGCACCAGTACGACGGATCCGCGACTCCAGGTGGACGTGATGACCAACCTGGGGACGCTCGCGAGCATTCGCGGCGATTTCCGGGAGGCACTTCGCTACTACCAGGACGCGCTCGCGCACGGTCGCCTGTACTCGCTCCTCGACAACATCCTCGTCGCGCTCAACAACCTGGGCATGGCGAACATGGCGCTCGGGCGGCACGATGCGGCCGAGGAAGCGTTCACCGAGGCACTGACGATCGCGAACGCCCTCGGCGGCCTCTCGACGCGCATTCAGCTCGAGGTCAATTCGGCGGCGCTCCAGATCGAGAAGCGCGATTTCGCCGAGGCGAAACGGCGGTGCGACCGTGCCATGGCGTTAGCCGAGCATCTCGACGACGCGCGGGCGAACGGTGAAGCGGAGAAGGTCTACGGGATCATCGCGCGCGAGACAGGGGACCTGGCCGCGGCCGAGACTCATCTCGTCAAGGGACGAGCGATGGCCGCCGCGGCCAACGATCTCGCGCTCGAGGGCGACACGAATCGTGAGCTCGCGGAATTGTACGGCCGTCTCGGCCGCAATCGCGAGACCTTGCAGGCGCTCAACCGCGCCCACTCCTGCTTCACCCAGCTGCGCGCACGACACGAGCTGGCGGACGTGGGCAGGCGGATGGCGCGGCTGGAGGGCGATTTCCTCGACGTCGTGCGGAAATGGGGCGAGTCGATCGAATCGAAGGACATTCATACCCAGGGTCATTGCGAGCGCGTCGCCGATCTCGCCGGCGCCCTCGCGGCCAAGGCGGGACTGGACGAGAACTCACTGTTCTGGTTCCGGATCGGTGCCCTGCTTCATGATGTCGGCAAGCTGATCGTTCCGGCCGAAGTGCTGAACAAGCCCGGCAAGCTCACGGAAGAGGAGTGGGCGCTGGTGCGGAAGCATCCGGAAGCTGGCGAGCAGATGCTGGCGGATGTGCAGTTTCCGTGGGACGTCTCGCCCATGGTGCGCAGCCATCATGAGCGGTGGGACGGCAAAGGCTACCCGGACGGCCTCGCCGCCGAGGCGATTCCGCTGCCGGCCCGCATCCTGTGTGTGGCGGATGTATACGACGCGTTGACGACGGAGCGCAGCTACAAGCGCGCGTTCTCGCAGCTCGAGGCGATCGAGATCATGCGCCGCGACGTGGGCAAGCAGTTCGACCCGCAACTCTTCGTGAAGTTCGAGGAGATGGTGCGTCGCGGAACCGTGAACGCACCCGCGGCCGCACAGCGGGCGATGCCGGTGCGGCGCTCGGGCAAGAACGGCACGGTGACGGTCTCCGAGGAAGACGACCTCACCGGCGCGCTGGTGCGACGCGCCTTCACGAACGTCATCACCGCGGTGTTGGCCGAACGGCGTCGGACGGGAGCGCCGGTGACGCTGCTCGTGGTCGACGTCGACCAGTTCAAGTCGGTGAACGATACGTTCGGCCACCTCGCGGGTGACGATGCCCTTCGCCTCGTGGTCGGTGTCATTCGCGAGCAGTTGCGGCCTGGGCAGTACGTGGGCCGGTACGCGGGCGACGAGTTCGTGATCCTCCTGCCCGGCCTCGACGCCGACGGCGGCAAGGCGATCGCCGAGGAGATCCGGCGGACGACGGCGGAGCTGCAGATCCCGCTGCGCGATCAGCCGGAGCGTGCGATGAGCGTGACGCTTTCGGTAGGCGTCGCGACGGCGCCGCAACACGGGGAGAACTTCGAGGCGATGTTCTCCGCGGCGGATCGTGCCCTGTTCGAGGCGAAGCGCGAGGGGCGCGACAAGGTCGTCGTGGCCGGGATGGAAAGTCAGGGTGCGCCGCAACTGGTGCTCAGCCGCTTCGTGGGTCGCTCGACCGAACTACGCTCGCTCGTGACGGCGCTGGACAACAGCGCGCACGGCACGCCGCAGGCGCGACTCGTGATCGGCGAGGCCGGCGTTGGCAAGTCGACGCTCGTGCGACAGTTGCTACCAGAAGTGCGCCTGCGAGGCGCGGTGATGGTGACGGGACGTGCGATGGAGACGGAAAGCCGGCCGCCGTTCGGCGTGTGGGCCGAAGCCCTGTCGGGCATTTACGAGCTCGGCATCGCACCGGCCAGGCAGTGGCCCGTGCTCGCCCGGCTCATCACGCCGCTACGCGCGGGCACGCCGGCCACGTCGATGACGGCGCAGCTCGATCCGCTCCAGGGACACCGGTTGCTGGAAGAGCTGGTGTCGTTCCTGCGCGGAGCGAGCGAAGCGCGCCCGCTGACGATCGTGCTCGAAGACATGCACTGGGCGGACACGGCGAGCTGGGAAGCCCTGGAGTACGTGCTCGCGCAACTGACGACGGAACGCATCTGCATCGCGCTCACGATCCGGAGCGAGGAAGCGGCGTACGGGCCGGTGCGAGAGCGACGCCAGCGACTTTCCCGCGATGAACGTGTGCGCGAGCTGCGGCTGGAGCGGCTCACTGCGACCGAGGTCCGTGAATGGCTGCAGGGCGCGCTCCATCGCTCCGATCTCGGCGCCGACCTCCTCGACTACGTGCTGCGCCATACGGAAGGCAACCCATTCCTCGTGATGCAGCTCCTGCGGACGATGTCGGAGGAAGGGGTCTTCACCTACGTCGGTACCTCGTGGACGTGGACGATTCCGAGCGCACTGTCGCTGCCGGCCGGCATGACGGATCTCGTCGGGCGCCGGCTGTCGCGCCTATCGGCCGACGCGATGAAGATCCTCGTCACCGCTGCGGCGATCGGGCGGACCTTCCCGCTCGCGTTGCTGTCCGAGGCGGCGGAGGTTTCGCTCGAGGCGGTACTGGACGCGATCGATGCCGGACTCGCCACGTCGGTGATCGAGCCGGCGCGTGAGCACGACGACGACACCTACCAGTTCGCGCACGCGCTCCTCATCGATGCCGTGCTGCATTCGGTGAGCCCGGCGCGGCAGCGTGTGAAGCATGAGAAGATCGCCGACGTGCTCGTGCTCCGGTCGCCGGCCGCGATCGACCGCATCGCGTCGCACTACGCACGCAGCGGAAATTCGGGCAAGGCGTACGAATGGTGCCGCAAGGCCGCCACGCGCGCGATGACGCTCTACGCGCTGGACGAAGCGGCCGAGTTTCTGCGGCACGCCCTCCAGCACGCCGGCAACGACGACGAGCGCGCCGTCGTGCACGACGAGATCGCGCGCGCGGCAGAACAGTCGGGACGATGGGCAGATGTGGAGCGCTCGTGCGATGCCATTCTCGCGTCCCCGTCGTTCGCCGCGAAGCCCGGGCAGGCGGTGCCGGTGGAACTGCGCCGACTTCAGGCGAGGGTGCGTCTGGGCCAGGGCGCACGCGAGACGGAAATCGAGTGCCGCGAACTACTCGCGACTGCCGAACGAGTGGGCAGTTGCGCCGATATCGTGCAGACGCGGTCGCTGCTCGTCCAGACACTTGCGCGCATGGGCGAGACGGACGAGGCGATTCGTATCGCCGAGGAATCGGTACGAATCGCCGAGGAGAACGGCAGTGATGGGCTGGCCGACGACGCCATGTATCGCCTCGCCACCACCCTGCTCGCCGCCCGCCCGTCGGATGCAGTGGACCTGTTGCAGCGGATCGTCGATCGAGCGCGAAGCCGCAGCGACCGCGCCATGGAGGCGCGCGCCTTCCTGTCGCTCGGCATCGCCCGCATGCGCACGAGCGACGACCTGGGAGGCGCGGACGCGTTCCGGGCCGCGTTGACGATCGCGCGCGATGCGCAGACGCTGGATGTCGCCGCCAATGCGTCGGTGAACCTCGGCGTCATCGGGCTGCGCGGCGGCGACTTCACGGGGGCGCACGAGGCACTTCAGGAAGCATTGCGGCTGTACACCACGCTGCGCAACAACGCGCATCGCCTCGTGGCGCTGTACAACCTGGCGAACCTCGAGCGCGAGCGCGGCGCGGCCGAAGAGGCGGAGCGGCTGTATCGCGAGACGGCGGCGCTGGCGACAGATCTGGATGCAGAGGACATCGCGGTGGGCGCGCATGCGGGTGTCGGTCTCGCCGCACTCCGGCTGGATTCGATGTCCGCGGCTCATGCTGCGCTCGATTCGGCGTATCAGATCTTCGCCGGCCGCACCGACTGGTGGTTCCAGGGTCGCGAGCTACTGGAATCGCTGGCGATCCGCATCGATGCGCATGCCGGCCGGTACGACGCCGCGCAGGTGCGTTTTCGCACCGCGGTCGAGCGGCTCGAGCCAATGGATGTGTATGCCGCGGCGTGGTTGGTGGCCGATTGCGCGGCGACGCTGGCCGAGCGCGATCCGCGCGTGTGGGAGGCAGTACATCGTTTTTCGGACCATTCCACGGTGCAGCAGTTCGTGCCGCTCGCCGCGCGCTACACGGCGCTCAAGGACATGGCGGAACGGATGCCGGGCGTGCGCTTCGCGGCGCCGGCAACGTGACCGGCTGACCGGTCCGACCGCCGGCCGTCAGCGAAGCGCTTCCCATTCGATCAGTGGCGCGTCGAGCACGGCGCGCTGCACCGCGTCGGACACGTCGCGCCGCAGCTGTACGTGCCGAGTGCCCTCGCCGCGCGAGTTCACCCGGTTCATGAGCAGGACGACGAACAATCCGCGCTCGGGATCTATCCAGAGCGAAGTGCCCGTGAATCCGGTGTGCCCGAAGCTCCGCGGCGAGAAGTAACGGCCCGCGCTGGATGACGGAGCGGGGGTGTCCCACCCGAGTGCGCGGCTGGTGGTACCGTTCTGACGCGACGTCCACCGCGCGATCGTACGGGGCGCGACGATGCGGACGTTGGCGTAAGTGCCGCCATCGAGGAGAAACTGCGCGAACGTCGCGACGTCTCGCGCCGACGAGAACAGACCGGCGTGACCGGACACCCCGCCCATGGCCCACGCGTTCGCGTCGTGCACCGTGCCCTGTAGCGGTCCTCCGCGCAACTCGTCGGACGTGGTGGGCGCAATTCGGCGCCGATACGACCGATCTGTGGTATCGGGTGCGAAACGGGTGTCGTTCATGCCAAGTGGGCGGAAAATGTGCCCGTCGGCGTAGTTGTCGAGCGACATGCCGGCGAGCTTCTCGAGCACCGCCTGCAGGAGCACCATGTCCCAGTCGCTGTAGACCGTCTGGGATCCGGGCAGGCTCGCGAGCGGACGCGCGTTTATTTCGCGCAGATACTCGGAACGTCCCCGCGCCTGCCGGTACAGGGGCGCATAGGCTTCCAGGCCACCGGAATGCGTGAGGAGCATGCGTACGGTGATCGCCGCCTTGTCGGGCGCATCGAGTTCGGGCACGAACTCGCGAACGGGCCGGTCGAGGTCGAGCGTACCGGACTCCTCGAGGATCATGGCCGACGTCGTGGTGGCGATGACCTTCGTGAGTGAGGCCAGATCGTAGATGCTGCCGGCGTCGACCGCCGGCGAACCAGTGGCATAATCGAGAGTGCCATAGCCCTTGAGATGCACGAGTCGTCCCCATCGTCCCACCGCGATGGACGCACCGGGCGCCGCGCCCTCGGCCAAGGCGGCGCGGAGGATGCTGTCGAGCCGAGCGGGCAGGGTGGAGTCCATGCCGACCGAGGCGGGCAGGGCGGCCTGCAGGCGCACGGTCGACGGCAGCCGCGGCGGTGGAGGACCCGGCACGGACGCCACGGGCGCAGGCAGGGTGACTGGAATGGGGTTGGCCGCGGTGCGGGTGCACGCTGCGGCAGACATCAGGACACCAACTGTGACCCCGCGGATCACAGGCGAAACATTTG
>JBDSSY010000081.1:0-4697 GCA_039928585.1 Gemmatimonadaceae bacterium
GCCCGGACAACTGGGCGGAGGTTGAACGACTCGCCTCCACCCCCGGTGCCGTCGGCGATGTCGCATCGCTCGCGGAAGCGGAGATCGAGCTCGTGCGCGCGGCCGCTCCGCCCGTGCGCTCGCTTGCACCTGCCGTGATGCTCGCTGGATCATCACGCGAGCCCATCACGTCGGCGGTGGCCCTGCCGACCACGGTGACCGCGACGTCCGTCTCGCCGCTGTCATGCCCTGCTGTGCAGCACATCGCGCGCGCCGTGGCCCTGCTCGGCGATGCCGACGTCGTGTTGCAGGGAGAGGCACGACAGGCCGCGAAGATCGACAAGCTCCAGCAGGACGAGCGCGTGCGCGCGCGGTTGCTGCACTTCGCCCGCGCGAGCGACAACGTGGGCATGCCGAGCGCCGCACTGCTGAGTGGAGTGGCAGGCGCGCTCCGGACGCATCCGGAACTCCAGCTCGTGATCGAGGGCCACGCCGATCCGCGTGGCAGCACCGATGACAACCGCACGCTGTCCGGCCGTCGTGCGACGACAGTGCGCGACATCCTGGCAGACAGTGGCGTCAGCGATGACCGGATGCTGGTACGGCAGTTCGGCGCACGGCGACGCGCCGCGGCCGGTACAACCGTCATCGACTACGCGCGTGACCGACGCGTGCAGCTCAAGTTCCTCCTACCCGACGGCGAAGAGCTTCCCATCATCGACGACAGCGCCGTCGACCTCCAGATCGAGCGGGTCGTCACGCGCAGTGCCGCAGTACGACGTCGCGCCGGCATCCGTCGTTCAACCAGGCCACCCCGATGATCAACGCATCCGATACCGACGCCGCAGCACGCCGCGGCGCGTTCGCTTCGATGATCGCTCACGAACTGCGCACCCCGCTCACTGCGGCATATGGTGCGCTGGAGATGATGTCGCGCGCTGGTGTGACAGCCGAGCCCACTGATGCGCGGACGTCGCTGTTGCTGGACCTCGCGCATCGCAACACGCATCGCCTGCTCCGCATCGTCGAGGACTGCCTCGATCTCGAGGCGGACTCCGATAATCGCCTCATTCTTTGTCGCGAGGATATCGCGCCGGCGTGCGTCGCGGAGCTCGGCATCCAGGGTTCGCGCGATGCACGGGAGCAGACGGGCATACAGGTGGAGGTGCGAGGCGGCTCGGCGCGCGTCATCACGGGCGACCGCACCCGCTTGGGCCGCGCGCTCACGCATCTCGTGCAGAACGCCGTCAGCTTTGCGCCGCCCGGCACCCAGGCGTCCGTCACGATCTCCGACGAGCTATCGCGCGGCATGACCCGCTTCGCTGTGGAGGATCGCGGCGCCGGAGTGGACCCTCGGCTGGCACACGAGCTGTTCCAGCGATTCGACTGCCGAGAGGCCATCGGCCGCCGTCGCGTCGGCGGGTTGGGCGTGGGCCTGGCCTATGTGCGGACGATCGCCGAAGCGCACGATGGGCGCGTCGGCGCCGGCCTCGAACCGGGACGCACGACCTTCTGGTTCGAGGTGCCGAGCAGGGACGAGCGTACCCCGCACCCCGGCTGAGTCGTCCGTGGGGCATGCCCCGCACGCCACCGTCCAGCGCGTCCTCCGTCGAGCAGGGTGAGCGCCACCTGCGCGATTTCCTGAAGCACACGCGCTACCTGATCCAGAGCACGGACATGCACGGCCGGTTGCTGTTCGTGAATCAGACGTGGCGGGACGTCCTCGGATACCGCGAGGAGGACATCGCGGGCGGACTCACCATGCACACACTGCTCGCGCCAGAGGCCCGCAGCGTTGGCATCCGCCAGCTCGAGTCCGTGTTCGCCTGCACCGATCCCGCGGGCACGAGCGTCGTGGAGCTCAGCCTCATGGCGCGGGATGGTTGTCGCGTCACGGTGAACGGCGAGATCGACTGCCGAATCGTGGACGGCGAGCCGGTCGCGACGCGTGCCATCTTCCGCGACGTCAGCGTCCAGCGGCGTGCCGAGGCGGAGGCGCGCCTGACGGAGGCGCAGTATCACGCCGTCGTGAACGTGCTGCATGAAGGCATCGCCATCGTCAATGCCCAGGGCGTGGTGGAGATGCTCAACCCGAGCGGAGAGCGCACGCTGGGATTGCGGTCAGAGGAGGTGGTGGGTCGCCGACTACTCGACTGGCCGTGGCGCATGTTCGACGAGGACGGCGGCGAGATGCCACGCGAGGCGCACCCGGCCCTCGTCGCGCTGCACACACGCCGCGCGCAGGCCGAAGTCGTACTCGGCGTTCGCCGCGCCAACGA
Source organism: Gemmatimonadaceae bacterium (assembly GCA_039928585.1). Classification (GTDB taxonomy): domain Bacteria; phylum Gemmatimonadota; class Gemmatimonadetes; order Gemmatimonadales; family Gemmatimonadaceae; genus AG11. Next base: position 2,259 of record JBDSSY010000081.1, read on the forward strand.
CGGAGCGCCGATCTGGCTCGCCGTCAACGCCCGGCCACTCGTCCGCCCTGGTGACGTCGCGCCCTATGCCGTCACGGCGTCGTTTCGCGATGTCACCCTCGAGCGCGCGGCGGCGATGGCGATTCGCGAGCAGGAAGCACGCTTTCGCAGTGTACTTGAGTCCGTGCGCTCCATCGCGATCTGTCTCGACACCACAGGCTGTGTCACGTTCGTCAATTCCTTCACGCTCGAGCTCACCGGTTGGCGTCGCGCGGACGTGCTCGGCGCGAGCTGGTTCGACCGGTTCGTGCCGGCCGGTGAGCCGATCACCGCCCTGTTCCACGAGCACATGGCGCGCGGTGAGGTGCCGGCTCACCACGAGCATGACATCCTCACGCGGTCGGGCGATCGACGGCGCATCAACTTCGATTCCACCATCCTGCGCGACGATGCCGGATTGGTCGTCGGCTCGGCGAGCATCGGGCAGGACGTCACGGCGCAGGTGCAGGCGGCAAAGCTCAAGAGCGAGTTGATCGCCATGGCGAGCCACGAGCTGCGTACGCCCCTCACCGCGATGCGCGGTGCGATCGACCTGATCCGCAATGGCAGCGAAGTACGCAGCGAACGTGACCGAATGCTCGTCGGCATGGCGTCTCGCAATGCGGAGCGCCTCGACCGACTCATGAGCGATCTGTTGGACGTGGAGCGGATCGAGACAGGGGCGGATCTGCTGCGTCCGGTCTTCGTCGCGCTGGACGATCTGTTCGAACGTGCAGCCGCGCGGACGCTCGGGCGAATGGAGCAGGGAGGGCTTACGTTGACGATGACGGCGGATCCGGTGGAGCTGTGGATGGATGGAGGGCGCATCGAACAGGTCGTCGTGAACCTGATCGACAACGCGGCGAGCTTCGCTCCGACAGGAAGTACGGTCACCGTGTCGGCGCGCGACGAGCGCGATGCAGTGCAGTTCGCCGTGCGTGACGAGGGACGCGGCATCCCCGCGGACAAGCTCGAGTCGGTCTTCGAGCCCTTCGTGAAAGTCGACGGAGGTGAGGCGAAGCAGCGCGGTGCCGGACTCGGTCTCTTCCTGTGCCGTGCCATCGTGCGCCAGCATGGTGGACGAATCTGGGCCGAGAGCGGAGGACCGACGGCCGGTACGACCGTGCGCTTCACCATCCCGAAGCCTCCGGTACAGGAAGCTGAAGCGGGAGCGGAGGCGTAAAACCCTCACGCCTCGCCTGCAGGAAGTTGACGCGCAGCGGAGGCCCTGGAACCTCAAGCCTCACTGCTCAACCCTTCAAGCTCCCGCCTCCCGCCTCCAACCTCGCTCGCTGCAGTCGACGAAGCCCGACGCTGACCTCTCGCGGTTTTCTATCGTCTCGCGTCGTCGTGATCTCGCACTGCAGGCGGAGAGCGGGAAGGCGAGAGGTCGCGGCGGGAAGCGGTGAGGTGTGAGCAGTGAGGGAAAATTCCAGGTCTTGAACGGGCAGGTAGCGAGCCTGTGGCTGGGAGCCTGAAGCGCTGAGCGGTGAGCAATGAGGGGCATGCTCCTCATCCCCCACGGCTCACCGCCCCCCGCCCCAGGCTCATCGCTCTCCTGCTGCCCTTGCCGAGCAACCGGCCTGCGCCCGTGGGTCGGACAGCGTTCCCGGCCTCCCGTGCGTCTCTCTTCTATAATCAAGGAAGAGCTCAGCACGACAGCACGTCGCCCGCCTTACGCATTCCGGCGCTCGCCGGTCATCCGCCCTCAGCTGAACACCATTCCCACTCCATGAACATTCGCCTGCTCTCCATCTCGGCGATAGCCGCCGCGGCCGCGTGCTCGCCGAGCACGCCGCCCTCCACGACGCCGACGCCGCAACCCACGGCCAACGGGCGCCAGACCGCCGCCGCACCATCGGGCGCTCCAGCTGCCGGCGACACCACTGCGCGCGCTGCCGGGGCCACCGGCGCTGCCGCACCGCGTCCGTACAACCGCGTCATCACCGCCGAGGCGAAGACACGACGCGGGATGTTCTCGGCGCATCGCGTGGGCGACCGGCTCTTCTTCGAGATCCCGTCGCGAGAGCTGAACAAGGACATGCTCATCGTTGGGCGGTATGCGCGTGCCGCCGCGGCCGATCCCAACCTGCCTGGCGGAGGATTCGGGGCCTATGGCGGCGATCAGTTCGCTGAGGAAGCGCTGCGGTGGGAGCGGAACGGCAACCGCGTCATCCTGCGCGCGCCGCAGTTCAACATCACCGCCGACACCGGACTCGCCGTGTATCGCGCGGTGGAGACGTCCAACTACGCACCCATCGTCGCCATCTTCAACGTCGATACCTACGGGCCGGACAGCGCCGCCGTCATCGACGTGACGCGCCTGTTCACCACCGCCATTCCGGAGATCGCCGCCATTCGCGGCGCCATCGATCCGACCCGCTCGTACATCGAGCGTGTCGTCGCCTTTCCGGACAACGT
>JBDSSY010000082.1:0-2747 GCA_039928585.1 Gemmatimonadaceae bacterium
GAGGTCCACACCGATCGCGTTCGCGGGGAAGAGACTTCCCGCCTTGAAGAAAGGCCAGCGCATCAATCCGGGGTTGGGGCGCTCGCTCCGCTTGCAGGGAACGAGCCGTACACGATCGGGAGGCGAAAACGCCGAAAGCTACCTTCATCAATATGGAGCGGCAAGGCATTGTGGTGCCGTGACCTACGTCGCTTTGCACAGTAGATGGTCGCGCAACCCGACGCCATCACGCCACGAATTGCGCCGGCTCGTGAAACTTCATCCCGAACGCCTCGGCCACACCGGCGTAGGTGATCTTGCCCTCGGTGACGTTCAGGCCCTTGAGGAGCGCCGGGTTCTCCTTCAGCGCCCGCTTCCAGCCCTTGTTCGCGAGCTGCAGCGCGTACGGAAGCGTCGCGTTCGTGAGGGCGAGGGTCGATGTGCGCGGCACGCCGCCCGGCATGTTCGCCACGCCGTAGTGGATCACGCCATCGACGACGTACGTGGGGTTCTCGTGCGTCGTCGCCTTGATGGTCTCCACGCACCCACCCTGATCGATCGCCACGTCCACGATCACCGACCCGGGCTGCATGCGCTTGAGATCCTCGCGCCGGATGAGCTTCGGCGCCACCGCGCCAGGAATCAGCACGCCGCCCACCACAAGGTCCGCCGTCGTGATCTGCTCGAGAATGTTGTGCCGGTTGGAGAAGATGGTCTGCACGTTGGCCGGCATCACATCGCTCAGGTAGCGCAGACGCTCGAGAGAGTTGTCGAGGATTACCACCTTGGCTCCCATTCCCGCCGCCATCTTGGCCGCATTGATGCCGACGACGCCGCCACCGAGGACGACGACCTTCGCCGGCGCGACGCCGGGTACGCCGCCGAGAAGCACACCGCGTCCGCCATAGAGCTTTTCGAGATACTTCGCGCCCTCCTGCACCGCCATTCGTCCCGCGACCTCCGACATCGGCGTCAACAGCGGCAGCTCGCGCGACGGCAACTCCACCGTTTCGTACGCGACGCAGGTCGCGCCGCTGTCGAGATGGGCCTGCGTCAGCTGCTGATCCGCCGCAAAATGAAAGTACGTGAAGATCAGCTGTCCCTTCCGCATGTGTGGCCACTCGCGGGCGATCGGCTCCTTCACCTTCATGATCATGTCGCTGTCCTTCCAGACAGTCGCTGCATCAGGCGCGATCTTCGCACCGACATCGGTGTAGTCGTCGTCCGTGAAGCCACTGCCATGGCCCGCGCTCGCCTCGATGAGCACCGAATGCCCGGCACTGATGAGCGACTCCGCGCCGGCGGGCACGAGCGCGATGCGATTCTCGTTCGTCTTGATCTCTTTCGGCACGCCGATCTTCATGGGGACAGCTCTATCTGAAGTGGATGTTTCGTCACGGGGACGATCGCACGCTAAAACTCATTCCCGGGCCCGAGGGATACAACTGTCTGTCGCTCCGGCGCGAAGAATTCGCGCGCCACGTGCGCGATCTGCTCTGCCGTGATGCCGTCGATGAGGGCGAGCATCTCATCGAGCGTGCGGTAGCGCTCGCCGTACAGCTCGACGCCAGCGCAGCGATACATCCGCGACGTGACGCTCTCCAGCGACAAAGTCACCTGCCCCTTGAGCTGGCTCTTGCCCATCGCGAGTTCGTCGGCGGGCAATCCGTTGGCCGCAACGTCCGCCAGTTCCGCGTTGATGGCGTCGAGGGCCTCACGTGCGGTCTCGGGGCCAGTACCGACGTACACGCCGTGCATGCCGACGTCCGCATGAAAGGATTGAAACGTGTAGACGGCGTACGCGAGCCCCAGCTCTTCCCGCACGCGCTGGAACATGCGTGAACTCATCCCGCCGCCGAGCAGCGCGCTCAGGAGGACGACGGCATGGCGTAGCGGATCGTCATGTCGCACGGTGGGGCTGCCGACGACGATATGCGTCTGCGCCCCCTCGCGCGTCACATGCCGACGACGTGGTGCCTCTGCCGCCGGCGGAGGCACCACGAGGCGCGTCGCGTCACCCGCCTCGCGCCCTAGCCAGCCGGTGCGCTCGAGTGACGCGAGCAGCGCGTCATGCTCGACGTTGCCCGACGCGGCGACGATGAGTTGACCGGGATGATACGCCCGACGATGCAGCGACTCGAGGTCGGCGGTCCGCAACGCGGACACCGAATCGCGCGTCCCGAGTATGGAGTAGCCGTAGGGATGCTGACCCCAGAGCGCTTCGCTATGCAGTTCGAACACGAGGTCGTCGGGCGTATCATCGACCATCGCGATCTCCTCGAGCACTACCTTACGCTCCAGGTCGAGGTCCGCCTTGCGCAGCAGTGGCGCGAAGACGAAATCGCCGATGACGTCGGCCGCGATGTCGAGATGCTCGTCGAGGACGCGAGCCTGGTACACGGTGTGTTCGCGCGACGTGTATGCGTCGAGTGATCCACCGAGCGCCTCGAGTTCCAGCGCGATCTGCTTGGCCGAGCGCCTCGCCGTGCCCTTGAACACCATGTGCTCGAGGAGATGCGAGACACCCATCCGCTCTCGGGTCTCGTGCAGCGACGCGGCGCGAATCCAGGCGCCGAACGCGACCGACCGCACACCCGGCATTCGCTCCGAGAGTACGGTCAGTCCATTGGGCAGCACGGTGCGGCGGAACCCGTCCGCCGTCGTGTCACCGCGGTTCACTAGCGGCGCGGCCGGCCCCCGCCACTTCCACTGCGCGAGCGAGGCCGATCGCCATCTTCGCGCGGCGGGCGGTCTCCCTCGGGACGCGG
>JBDSSY010000083.1:0-25689 GCA_039928585.1 Gemmatimonadaceae bacterium
TGCTGCGCAAGTACGACGGCTTCATGAAGAAGGGACGTCTCAAGGTTCGCGGTCGCCAACCCACCGGCGGCGGGTTCTAGGTCGCGTCGTCGGCGGGAGTCGATCCCGCCGATCATCCGCTCTCTCCGCACATGATCATCGTTCTCTTCGGGAAGCCCGGAGCCGGAAAGGGGACCCAGGCGCCGCTGCTCGCAGCGGCGCTTGGCGTTCCGACCCTCGCCACGGGCGACGAGCTGCGCGCGGCCATCAAGGCGGGGACGGCGCTTGGCCGCGAAGCGAAGGCGTTCATGGATCGCGGCGATCTCGTGCCCGACGCGGTGATCCTCGGGATCATCAAGCAGGCGCTGAGCGAGCCGCGGACGGCCAACGGCGTGTTGCTCGATGGCGTGGTGCGCACGGTGCCGCAGGCGGACGGAATGGCCACCGTCACGCATGATCTCGGGAAGCAGGTGGATGCGGTGCTCGCATTCGACATCGCCGACGACGAGATCGTGCGCCGTTTGGCTGGCCGCACGGTGTGCGAATCGTGCCAGACACCGTACACCGGACGAGCGCCGAATTCGCCATGCGACAAGTGCGGCGGCACGCTCGTGCGTCGCAAGGATGATGAGCCCGAAGCAATCCGGAACCGGCTCTCCGTCTACGACAGACAGACGCGCCCCGTGCTCGACTGGTACGCGACGCACGGCACCAAGGTCGCGGTGATCGACGCGGTGGGATCGGTGCAGGACGTGACCGCCCGCGCGCTGGGTGCGCTGGCGTCCGGATGATGTCGCCGTCGTGATTCAGCTCAAGAGCGCGCGCGAGATCGAGCTGATGGCCGAGGGGGGCAGGATTCTCGCGGCCGCGGTGCAGCACGTCCGGCAGGCTGTACGCCCCGGCATCTCGACGCTCGACCTCGATCTCGACGCCGAGGAGTTCATTCGCAGCCACGCGGGTGCGACGCCGGCGTTCAAGGGACTCTACGGCTTCACGGGTTCGATCTGTGCGTCGATCAACCAGGAGATCGTGCACGGCATTCCGTCGCGGAAGCGAGTGCTCGTCGAAGGCGACATCATATCAATCGACGTCGGCGTGGCGTATCGAGGCTACTTCACCGACTCGGCAACGACGGTGCCGGTGGGGACGGTGGACGAGGAGACGGCCCGTCTTCTCGAGGTCACCGAGCGGTCGCTCGTCGCCGGGATCGCGATGGCGGTGCCCGGCAACCATCTGGGCGACATCGGCGCGGCAGTGCAGCAGGTCGTGGAGGGCGCCGGATTCAGCGTCGTGCGCGACCTGGTGGGGCATGGCATCGGGGTCGAGTTCCACGAGGAGCCCCAGGTGCCCAATTACGGCAAGCCGAAGCGCGGGCTCAAGCTCGTGCCGGGTCTCACGATCGCGATCGAGCCGATGGTGAACGTCGGCGGGCCATTGACGCGCACCCTTGCCGACAAGTGGACGATCGTGACCGTGGACGGTTCACGCTCGGCGCACTTCGAGCATACGGTGGCCATCACCGAAACGGGGAACAGGGTACTCACTGCTGCGTGAACCGTTCACCGTTCAACGCTCCGTCCCTGCGGCACGTTTTCCGGGCAGACGCTTTCCCAGTTCGATCCCACCAGAGGGCTCTTCTTGATGCGGTCAACCACCACGGCTGCGCTGCGGCGCTGGCCTCTCGCGTTCGCGGTCGCCGGTACGTTGTCGTTCCAGGCGCCCTCGTTGCACGCGCAGGCGCGGATCACGTCACCGAAGGAGCACTTCGGATTCAACATCGGTGACGACTACAAGCTCGCCAACTACACGCAGTTCGAGAAATATTGGCGCACGCTGGCGTCGCAGTCGAATCGGATGAGGCTCGTGGAGATCGGGAAGACGGCCGAGGGTCGCCCGCAGCTCATGTCGATCATTTCCACGCCGGCGAATCTCGCCAGACTCGCACGATACAAGGAGATCTCGCGGAAGCTGGCGCTCGCCGATGGCCTCACCGACGACGACGCGCGGGCGCTCGCGCGCGAGGGAAAGTCGATCGTCTGGATCGACGGCGGGTTGCACGCGACGGAGGTGCTGGGCGCGGCGCAGCTCATCGAGACGGTGTATCAGCTCGTCAGCCGCTCGGACGCGGAAACGATGCGTTTCCTGAACGACTGCATCATCCTGGCGGTGCACGCGAATCCGGACGGGATGGAGCTCGTGTCCAACTGGTACATGCGGGAGGCGGATACGCTCAAGCGCAACACCAACATTCCGCGCCTGTACCAGAAGTACATCGGACACGACAACAACCGCGACTTCTACATGTCCAACCAGCCGGAGTCGCGGAACATCAATCATGTGCTGTTCCGGGAGTGGTTCCCGCAGATCGTCTACAACCACCACCAGACCGGCCCCGCCGGCACGGTGATGTTCGCCCCGCCATTCCGCGACCCGTTCAACTACAATCTCGACCCGCTCGTGCCGATGCAGCTCGATCTCGTCGGCGCCGCGATGCACACGCGATTCGAGTCGGAGGGCAAGCCGGGCGTCACGATGCGAACCGGCGCGACGTACAGCACCTGGTGGAACGGTGGCCTCCGTACGACGCCGTACTACCACAACATGATCGGGCTGCTCACGGAGACGATCGGCAACCCGACGCCGCAGACGATCCCGTTCATTCCCGAGCAGCAACTCCCGCGCGCCGACCTGCCGTATCCGATCGCACCGCAGCGGTGGCATTTCCGTCAGTCGATCGAGTACTCGCTCACCGCCAACCGTGCTGTGCTCGACATCGCGTCGCGGCAACGGGAGAACCTGCTGTACAACTTTTACCGGATGGGCCGGAACTCGATTGAGCGCGGGAGCCGCGATGCGTGGACGTCGAGCCCCAGTGACATCGAGGCGGTGAAGAAGGCGATCGAGAAGGATCGCGTGGTGACGGCGTCGACCGCCGAGAGCCGTGGCGGCGGGGCGGGTGCGGGCGCCGTGGGCGACCCGATCTACCAGTTCGGCCGAGGCGTGGATCCGAAGTACTTCACCAGCGTGCTGCGCAATCCGGCGCATCGCGATGCGCGTGGCTACATCCTCCCGAGCGACCAGCCGGATTTCCTGACGGCCACGAAGTTCGTGAACACGCTCCGTCATGTCGGCGTGACCGTGCATCGGGCGACCTCACCGTTCACCGTGGCGGGTCATCGCTACCCCGTAGGGTCGTACGTGGTGAAGTCGGCGCAGGCGTTCCGGCCGATGGTGCTGGACATGTTCGAGCCACAGGATCACCCGAACGACTTCGCGTATCCCGGTGGCCCGCCGAAGCGGCCGTACGACAACGCCGGCTACACGCTGGCGTACCAGATGGGCGTGAAGTTCGACCGAATTCTCGACGGGTTCGACGGCCCGTTCCAGCCAATTGCCGACCTGGCCGATGCACCGGCCGGGCGTGTGACGGAGGTGGCGAACGGAGCAGGCTACCTGGTGAGTCGGAGCGTGAACGATGCGTTCCTCGCGGTGAATCGCGCGCTCAAGGCGCGCGTGGGCGTGCATCAGCTGCGCGCGCCGTTCACGGTGAACGGGAAGACGTACGCCGCCGGCACGTTCTTCATCGAGCAGAGTGCGGGGACGCGGTCCATGATGCAGTCGCTCGCGCGCACCGTGGGGCTGTCGGCAGACGCGACGTCCGCGCGTCCAACGGACATGACGACGCTGCGGCCGATGCGGATCGCGCTCTGGGACCAGTACGGCGGGTCGATGCCGTCGGGCCACACGCGCTGGCTGCTCGAGCAATTCGAATTTCCCTTCGAGGTCGTCTACCCGAAGGCGATCGACGAGGGAAGCCTCGCGTCCCGCTACGACGTCGTCCTGCTCCCGTCTGGCGCCGTACCGGCGCGGGATGGACAGGCGGGTCGAGGTCGCGGTGGCGAGGAGATGGATTCTGCGTCGGTGCCGGCGGAATTCAGGGATCAGCTCGGCCGCGTAACCATCGCGCGGACGGTGCCGGCGCTACGCCGCTTCATCGAGTCGGGCGGAACGGTGATCGCCGTCGGATCGTCGGCAACGCTCGGGATGCATCTGGGCCTGCCGATCACGAATGCTCTGGTCGAGCGGACGGCGGCGGGCACGGAGCGCGAGCTGGCGGCAGACAAGTTCTACGTGCCCGGCTCGGTACTGCGTGTGCAGGTGGATACGACGCGCCCGGTGTCGTACGGGCTCGCGCGCGATGTCGACGTCTTCTACGACAACAGCCCCGCGTTCCGGCTCGGGGCCGACGCTGCCGCGAGGGGCGTGCGTCCACTGGCATGGTTCGCCAACGGCACTCCGCTACGGAGCGGGTGGGCATGGGGACAGAGCAACCTCGATGGCGCAGTGGAGGCGATCGAAGCGCCGATCGGAAAAGGCATGCTCTACCTGTTCGCGCCGGAGATCACCTTCCGCGGCCAGCCGCACGGAACGTTCAAGTGGTTGTTCAACGGCATCTACGCGCGGGGGGAGGCGGGGCTGACGCCATAAAGCGGTGCACGGTGAACTGTCGTCCTGAGCGAAGCGAAGGACCTGCACATGCGGGTCCTTCACTTCGTTCAAGACGACAGGCGTTGGTTCAGGACGACAGGCGTTCACCTGGACGATATTTTCCTTTCACGCCCCCAGCGACTTTTCCACGATGTCCGTCGTCCTGCGCGCCAGCTCGCGCGTGCGCGCCACCACCTGCTTCACCTCATCTGCCAGCGCCGCTCCGCGCGCCGTGTCGGTGAGCGAGCCCACGTTGATGCGCACGTTGTAGCTCGCGCCAACGCAACCGGCTTCCGCGAGCAGGGCGGCGACGCCGGCGTCACTCGCCGCGTTCGTATTCCCGCGCTCGGCCACGGCCAGCGCGATCTCGGCGACCTGCGCACAGGCGCGTGCCGTCTCGAGCGGAACATCGGCGGCATGGAGCAGGGCGGCGTCGATCGTCACGGCCTTGTGCCGCTGCTGGGCGTCGTCGTCGGCCGGGAGCTTGTACGCGGCGGCAACGACGGCATACGCGGCAGCATCGCGCGCGACGAGCCCGGCGAGGGAATTGCCCAGCGCGGCCGCGCGCACGGCCAGCTCGCGCATCTCCGCGTCCACGGCGACGTACTTCTTCTTGCCGATCGTCAGTCCGGCCACCATCTGCGCCAGGGCGGCCGAGAGCGCGCCGGCATGCGCGGCGACGCTGCCTCCGCCCGGCGTGGGGTTCGGTGACGCAACGGACCCGACGAATCCGCTCAGCGACTCGCCGCCGGCGATGGCCGTGCGCACCTTGCGTTCGAGCACCATGTCCGGCGTGAAGTTGCGAAGTCTGATGTGGCGCGCTGCGGCGTCGAACAGCGCGCGCTCCGGTACCAGACCCACGAGTTCGCTCCACGTCGGCGTCACGCCGCGCGCCTCGGCTTCCATCTTCACCATTTCGTACGCCTGATGGAGCGGGGTCTTCTCCGTATCCACCAGGTTCATCGAGACCTGAGCCTGGCCATCCACCTCGAAGCCGAGTCCCTTCACATACTTCAGCCCACCAACCGATCCGCGCACCGACTTCGCGACTTCTTTCGCGACGGGCATATTGGAGGCTGGGCCGAGATACACGTTGTAGGCGACCAGAAACGGGCGCGCGCCGATCGCCACCGCGCCAGCGGTGGGATGCACGGCGCCCGGACCAAAGTCCGGGACGCGCTGTGGCGTTCGTCCCATCTCGGTGCGCAGCCCCTCGAACTCGCCGCGACGCACGTCGGCGAGGTTCTCGCGATCAGGCCTCGTGGCGGCGCGTTCATACAGAAAAACCGGGATACCCAATTCTCGACCGACGCGCTCCCCCAGACTTCGCGCGAGCGCGATGCAGTCCTCCATCGTCGCGCCGTCGAGCGGGATGAAGGGGACCACGTCGGCGGCGCCCATGCGCGGGTGCTCGCCGGAATGCGTGGTGAGGTCGATCCGCTGCTGCGCTTCTCGAATGCCCGCGAACGCCGCGTCCGCGACCACGTCGATCGGGGCGACGAAGGTGATGACACACCGGTTGTGGCTCGCGTCCGCACTCGTGTCGAGGATATGCGCGCCCGTCACGCCGGCGATGGCGTCGCGAATGGCGGCGACGACGTCAGGGCGGCGACCCTCGCTGAAGTTCGGAACGCATTCGATGAGTTTCATGGGGGAATGATAGGGGACGAAGGCGCGGCGCGGCGAGTCTGAGCCGGGCGACTGCAGGTGGAGAGCAGGGAGATTGGAGGTTGAAGCATGAAGTCATGAGCAATGAGGCTTGCGGTCAATCTCAAACCTCACACCTCACGCCTTCGGCCTGCGACCTCCCACCTTCCACCTCTCAACCTGTAGTAGAAGATCTCCGAGCGCGCGTCGCCGTCATCGTCCCCGCAGCATTTCCAGCAGCCATGCGTGCATGACGGGGTTCCCCGCGACCACCGAGGTTTCCGCCACCGGGCAGGGCGTGCCGTCGAGCGTGGTCACGATACCGCCGGCCTCGCGCACGAGCAGCAGTCCCGCCGCGATGTCCCACGGCGACAGCCTCAATTCCCAGAACGCCTCGAAGCGTCCGCACGCCACGTCGGCGAGATCGAGCGCGGCGGCGCCTGCACGGCGCACTCCCGCCGTAGACCGCATCACGGCCGGCAGCATCGGCAGAAAGCGCGCGATCTCCTCCTCGCGCGAGAACGGAAAGCCGGTGGCGATGAGTGCATGCGACGGCTCGGTAATTCCGCTGACGCGCATCGGCGCGCCGGCATGTCGCGCGCCCCCGCCGGCGGAGGCGGTGAAGAGCGCACCAGTGGCGACGTTCATGACCGCGGCGGCGGCGATCGCGCCGTCGACCAGGGCAGCGATGGATACCGCGTACCAAGGCACGCCGTGTAGAAAATTCGTGGTCCCGTCGAGGGGATCGGCGACGAACACGAGGCCATGCGCCGCGCTGGCGTCGGGTGAGCCCTCCTCGGCGAGCAGGATCGCATCGGGATGACGTTGCGCGATCACGTCGGCGAGAGCCGACTCGCTGTCGCGGTCGATGTCGCTCACGAAGTCGGAACGGCTTTTCGACTCCCAGGCAAGTGACGCACGGCGCTCCGCGCCGGCACGAACCACGTCCGCGGCGCGCACCGTGGCGGCGACGCAGGTGGACAGCAATGCGCGCCGCTCGGCGTGCGTCGCCGGTGGCGCCACTGTGGAGGTGCTCACGATTCCTTGCGACTCATCCGACGCGCTCATTACGTTCTCGGGATGGCACGTATCTTCAGCGGAATTCAGCCGTCCGGCGAGTTGCACGTGGGCAACTACCTTGGCGCGGTGAAGAATTGGGTGGCGCTACAGCAGGGGGCGGAGTCGCTCTTCTGCATCGTGGATTATCATGCGATCACCGTTCCCTACGAGCCGATGCTGCTGCGGTCTCGGCGGCGCGATCTCGCGTTGGGATTGTTGGCGGCAGGCATCGATCCCGCACGTGCCACCCTGTTCGTGCAGTCCGACGTGCCGGAACATACCGAGTTGGCGTGGATCTTCAACACCGTCACGCCCCTGGGGGAGCTCGAGCGTCAGGTGCAGTTCAAGGACAAGGCGCTGCGCCAGGAGAGTGTGACGGCCGGACTGCTCAACTATCCCGTGTTGCAGGCGGCGGACATCCTGCTCTACCGCGCCGACATCGTGCCGGTGGGTGAGGATCAGGTGCAACACCTCGAGTTGTCGCGCGTGATCGCTCGCCGGTGGAACGCGCAGTTCTCGCCCGACGCCGACTTCTTTCCGGAGCCGCAGGCGCTGCTCACGCCGACGCGCCGCATCATGGGACTGGACGGTCAGGCCAAGATGTCCAAGTCGCTTGGCAACACGATCGGTTTGCTCGAGTCGCCCGACGAGATATGGGCCAAGCTGCGGCCGGCCGTCACGGATCCAAAGCGAATCCGTCGCACCGATCCTGGAACGCCGGAGGTGTGCAACATCTACCATCTGCACCGCGCGTTCAGCGAGCCTGCCACGGTGCAACACGTCGCCGTCCAGTGCAGCACGGCGGGGTGGGGCTGCATCGACTGCAAGAAGGTCCTGGCCGAGTCCATCGAGACCGAGCTCGTGCCGATTCGCGCCCGCGCCGCGCAGCTGATGGCCGAGCCGTCCCGGGTGGACGATGCACTCGCCACTGGTGGAGCGAGGGCCCGCACGCTGGCCAAGGAGACGATGCGGGGTGTTCGCGACCGAATGGGCTTCGACTGATGCGAGGAGATGGCTGAGTGGATGTCATGGAGACGCTGCTGCAGATTCTCGGCATGGCGAAGGACTGGAGCGCGCGCGCTCGGGGATTCGCCTTCCTGCTTTTGCTGCCGCTGATCATCGTCGGCGTCGCGGACTGGCGTATTCGCCGCCGGCGCTGACGTGTACGTCGGCCACGTCGCGGTCGCCCTTGCGCTCAAGACGCGTGAGCCCCGCGTGCCGATGGTGCCGCTCATCCTCGCATGCTATGGCCCGGACTGGCTGGAAACGTTTCTCGGGTTCTGGCACGGCCGGGCGGAGATGGCTCCCTACACCCACTACCTCCCCGGGCTCTTCGCTGGTGCGCTCGCCGCAGCCGCCATCTACGTCATCGTCGTCCGACGACCGGGCGGATGGATCATCCTCTCGGGCTGGCTCCTTCACTGGCCCGCGGACTTCTTCACGGCGCACAAGGGGTTGCTGAGCCCCGCCGACCGCGTGGGCCTGGACCTGTACGACCTGCCACCGGCGGACTTCGTGCTGGAGTCCGTGATCGTGCTGATCTGCTGCGCATGGTACGCGCGCACCTTCGCTCACAGTCCGATTCAGCGACGCTGGGTGATCATCATGGCCGCCGCCCTGGTCGGGCTGCAGGCGATGCTGGACTACGGTCTGTCACAGGACGATGCGCCGTGGAATCCGTCGCTGGCGTCGCACGAGTGGCGACCTCATCTTACATCGCGCGTTCCCAGAGCAGCGGGGACGGCTGCCCGCATGCCTCTTGCACTCGTTGCCGTCACTTCAACGACGAGTCACGATGGCCAGCAACCATCCGCGTGGGGTGACCACGCTGATCTGCCTCACGTGCGGAAAGGAAAAGTACTTCACGCAGGAAGTGCCGGCGTCCGTATCGTGCGACCAGTGCGCCAGCACCGTATTTCGAACGTTCGATACCCCGACCGAGTCCGACGAGGCGGCCATCGCCGCGCTCGAGGCGCAGGCCCGCAGCATGTCGTACGGCGACGCGTCGCCCGATACCATGCCCGGTGACCTTCACGACCTCGACGCGCGCTGACGCAGCGGCGGGCGGGAGCCTGTCATCGCCATCATCGCCGCGCAGGACGTAGACGTCACCATGATGATGGAGATGGCGCGCATTCTGCGCGTCGACCTCCTCGTCAAGCTCTCGCTCGCGGTGCTGCTCGGCGGCATCATCGGCTTCGAGAGGGAAATCGCCGGAAAGCCCGCGGGATTGCGGACGAACATCCTCATCTGCATCGGCGCGGCGCTCCTCATGGACGTGTCGACGCGCATCGGTCTCGCCAACGGCGTCCGCGTCGGAGATCCGGGGCGCATCGCGGCGCAGATCGTCTCGGGCGTCGGCTTCCTGGGCGCGGGGACGATCATGCAGTCGCAAGGCATGGTCACGGGGCTCACCTCGGCCGCGACGATCTGGGTCGTCGCCGCCATCGGGATGACCGTCGGCGCGGGTTACTACCTCGAAGGGGTTGGCGCCGGATTGCTCGTCACGTTCGTCCTGGCGGGGCTGGGACGGCTCGAGCACTGGGTGCGCCGTGCGCGCCGCGTGGTGAGTGCGACGATTCGTACGCGAACTGGAACAGAGGAGGAGGTCATCGCCACGACACTCCGCGCGCACGGCATCCGCATCGAGGGCCGCCAGGTATTCGACCACGAGCAGGACCGGACGTTCGAGCTGAAGCTGTCCGGGCCCTCGCGGCAGTTCGACATCGCGACGGCGGCGCTGCTGGCGCGGGCCGATGTGTTCGGGGTCCATCTTGATTGATCGGAGGACCCTGCTGCTGGACCTCGCGGCGAAGTCACGCAACTGGGCGCTCCCGCCCGACGGCGAGGCGAGATTGCGGAAAGACGCGCCTGCCGGGTGGAACGTGATCACGGTAACAGCTCCCACGAGCTCGGATGGCGATGGCTCCGACGGTGCAAGCGACGAGGCTGTCCGCCTGATTCCCGGGGCCGAGGTGTATTTCGGATTCGGCTTCACCGCGGACCTGTTGCAGGCGGCCCGCAGCCTGCGCTGGATGCATACGGCGGCGGCGGGGGTCGGCAACGTGCTCAACTCCGGGATCGGCGACACCGATATCCGCATCACGAATTCTGCCGGCGTTCACGGGCCACCCATCGCCGAGTTCATCGTCGCCGGGGTGCTGCATTTTCTCCGTGGCCTGGACGTGGCGATCTCGCAGCAACGAAAGGCGGAGTGGGACAAGTCGTTCTTCGTGGGTGTGGACTCTCCTCTCCGCGAACTCCCAGACTGTCGAGTGCTAATCGTGGGGACTGGCGGACTGGGCGGTGAGGCGGCGCGGCGACTTTCGGCGCTCGGCGCGCGCTGCGTGGGCATTCGGCGTCGACCCGAACTCGGTCCTCCGGCCGGGTTTGCCGCGGTGACCGGCATGAGTGGTCTCGAGGATGCGCTCGCCCATGCCGATATTCTCATACTGGCGGCTCCGCTCACGGTCGAGACGTCGGAATTGATGACGCGCTCGCGCCTGTCGCGCTTGCCACGCGGCGCGATCGTGGTGAACGTGGCACGAGGCGCGCTACTGGATGAGGTGGCGGTCGCGGACCTGTTGTCGACGGGGCATCTGCGCGGTGCCGTGCTCGACGTATTCCGGCACGAACCGCTCGACGCGTCGAGTCCACTGTGGCGACTTCCGAACGCGCTCGTCGCTCCACATGTATCCCCGGTGTCTCCACGTCGCTTCTGGCCCCGGCAACTCGATCTCTTCCTCGACAACTGGCGCCGCTACGTACATGGCGAGCCGTTGCGCAACCTCGTCAATACGCAGGCAGGATACTGAGCATATGGAGCGCATCATCAAGGCGGCCGTGGATCGTGGAGCGTCCGACCTGCACATCAAGGCCGGCGACGTGTTTCGGGCCCGCATCAACGGCAGGCTCGTCCCGCTCACCAAGCAGGCGCTGACGCCCGAGCAGACGCGCACGATCGCGCTGCACCTCATGTCGAACGAGGACGACAAGGCGCGCATCGATGCGCTGACCGACTACGACTGCTCGTGGTCGGCGAACGGGATCGGCCGCTTTCGCGTCAACATCCTGAAGCAGCGTTCGAGCTTCATGGTTGTGATGCGGGTCATCCCGTTCGAGGTACCCACCTTCGAGAAGCTCAAGCTTCCGGCGGCGCTGGCGCGCATCGCGGAGGCGGAGCGGGGGATGGTCCTGGTGACGGGCGTGACGGGGTCGGGCAAGTCGAGCACGATGGCGGCCATGGTCAACTACATCAACGTGCACGAGAACCGGCACATCCTGACACTCGAGAATCCGATCGAGTTCCTGCATACCGACATCCAGAGCTCGATCACGCAGCGCGAGATCGGCTTCGACACCGTCGACTTCAAGATGGGATTGCGGGCGGCACTGCGTCAGGACCCCGACGTCGTGATGATCGGGGAGATGCGTGATGCCGAGACGATCGACACGGCGATCAAGGCGGCGGAGACGGGGCACCTGCTCATTTCCACGCTGCACACGCCGGATGCACAGAGCACGATCATGCGCATCATGGCGATGTTCGCCCCGGAGGAGCAGGAGGTCGTGCGAATCCGACTCAGCGAGACGCTGCACTCCGTCGTGTCCCAGCGTCTGCTGCCTCGTGCCGACGGGAGCGGACGAGCAGTCGCGGCGGAAATACTCATCGTGACGCCCGCTGTGCGCGACATGATCGCCGATGGCAGGCGAATCGGAGAGATCCGTGACTACATCGCGGATGGACGCGATCAGTACGGCATGCAGACGTTCGACCAGCATCTCTCCGATCTGGTCCAGGAGGGTGTCGTCACGTTCGACACGGCAATGGGCGCAGCGACCAATCCGTCGGACTTCGAGCTCAAGATGCGAATGTTCCGGCGTGACGTCTCCTCCGCACCGTCTGCTGCCGCACCGGCGAGTGCCGCGCCGACGCCGGCGAGTGCCGCGCCCCCGCCGTCCGGCGTGGACGGCGTGACGGATGGTGCCGGCGCCTTCGACTTCCTCAACACATGATGAACCTGAACGGAGTACTTGCGCCCGTCGTCACGCCATTCGACGCTGACGGTGCCGTGGATGACGATGCGTTTGTCGCGAATATCGGCGCGCATCTCGCGGCCGGGCTGCATGGCGTGGTTGTCGGCGGGTCCACGGGAGAGGCGGCGTTGCTGGACGAGGACGAGCGCGCCCGGTTGGTCGAACTGGCCCGTGGCGCACTGCCGAGCGACCGGACGCTACTCGTCGGCACCGGCGCCGAGTCGACGCGTGCCGTGATCGCGCGGAATCGAGTGGCCGCCGAGCGTGGCGCCGACGGCGTGCTGGTCGTGGCGCCGCACTACTATGGCGACGCGATGACGCCGCAGGCGTTGGAGGCGCACTACCTGCGCATCGCCGACGTGAGTCCCGTGCCGGTGCTGCTGTACACGATTCCCAAGTACATGCACTTCGCACTATCTGCCGATGTCGTGTCCGTCCTGGCGCGGCACGAGAACGTGGCAGGCATGAAGGACAGCTCGGGTGACGCGACACTGCTGCGAGGCTATCTCGCCTCGCAGAGCGCGTCGTTCAAGGTGCTGACGGGGAGCGGCGCACTATTCGGTGAAGCGCTCGGACTCGGCGCGCACGGAGGGATCCTCGCAGTGGCGCTGTTCGCGCCCTCGCTGGCCCTGGACGTTCTCGCTGCGCACCGGGATGCGCGGGATGGCGAGCGTGCATCGGCGCAGACCCGGCTCACGCCGCTTGCCACGCGGATCGTTGCCGGCATGGGTGTCGCAGGGGTGAAGGCGGCGCTCGACGCCATCGGGCTGCATGGCGGAGCGCCGCGGTCGCCGCTGCGTCCGGCAGCAGCGGACGCCATCCGCCTCGTACGTGAACTGGTACGGAGCGCCGAGCTCGTACCCGCGCGTTGATGTCTGCGGTGCAGGGTGGGCCGGCTCACGACCACCTTCCCCATCTCGACATTCTGGCGCGTGAGGCGCGTCCTGCCGGAGGCGCCGCCGAAGCACGAGCTCGCGCATACGCAGAGCGAATTCTGACGAAGGCGGGATTCACCGTATCGCGGACATCGTTCAGCTATTCGCAATTCCCGGGACGATTCGGCACGCCGGCTGGCGGTGCGCTGCTTGGCGTCGCCATCGTCGCAGCGGCCATCCTCGGTCTGACGGGTGCCGGGCGCGCAGCGCTCGTGGCGTTGTGCATTGGCGGGTTCGCCGTCGCGGGATTTGCGTACGCGATGCTCGGGGATGGCGTGCTGAATCTTCCGATCCAGCGCGCGATCAGTGAGAACCTCATCGCGACGCGGGGCGATGAGTGTCCGTGCGTGTGGCTCGTGGCGCACCTGGACAGCAAATCGCAACCGGTGCCGTCGCTGATTCGGATGACCGGCGTCGCGCTGCTGCTCACGTCCGTCGTGACGGCGCTGGCGGCGAGCCTGCTGCAACTCCTGGCCGCTCCGCATCGTACCATGTGGTGGGGCGCCATCATCATGGCGGTCGTCGGGGCTCTACCCCTGATGGCGAGCGTGGTCGGCGTGGACTCCGATGGCGCGGTGGACAACGCATCGGGCGTGTCCGCGGTGCTTGCCGCGGCAGCGCAGGTTCGGCCGGGGACGGCCGTCGGTGTATTGTTGCCGAGCGCAGAAGAGCTCGGGCTGGCGGGTGCGCGCTCGTGGGCACGCAGCATGTCCAACCAGATGAATGCGGGTGTGGCATTGAACTGCGACGGCGTCGATGACGCGGGAGAGCTGACCATCATGTATTCGGGAGAACGGCCGACGCGGTTGATCGACACGCTGACGAGGCTGGCGGCGAGTGCTCCGCGCGCGCGGCGCATGCCGCTGGGCCTGCTCACCGATTCCGTGGCGCTGGCCGACCGCGGATGGACGGCCGTGACGGTGAGTCGTGGTTCGCTTGGCACACTGCGGCGCGTGCATCGGCCGTCCGATTCCCTGGCCAACCTCCGCGGAACGGGGATTGGAGACATGGCGACCCTGCTCGCCCGTGCAGTGGAGGCGCTCGCCTGATGGAGATCGTCATTCTCGTCGCCATCGTGCTGCTCGGGCTCGTGATGATTCCGTTCGGCCTGCCCGGGACGTGGATCATGGCAGCGGGGGCGCTCGGCTACTCGCTGCTCGTACCGAACTCGATCAGCGTCTTCACTACCGTCGTCGTCGCACTGATGGCGCTCGTGGGCGAGATCATCGAGTTCACGCTCACGGCCAGGTACACGCGCAAGTATGGTGGATCCCGGCGTGCGAGCTGGGGGGCGATCATCGGCGGCATCGTCGGCGCGATCATGGGCGTGCCGGTGCCCGTCATCGGTTCGGTGATCGGAGCGTTCGTCGGTGCGTTCGTCGGCGCGTTCGTCGCGGAGTTGACGCAGGGCAGCGTCGGCAGCGCGACGAAGGTCGCGACAGGGGCACTGATCGGGCGTGCGGTCGCGGCGGCGATGAAGGTGGGGATCGGCATCGCGATGGCGGTACTGATCCTGATGACAGCCGTTCTCTAGACATCGCGTGTCGGGGCTCTGTGGGTAGGGTACTTGGTACTTGGTACCTGGTACCAAGTACCAAGTACTGAAGAAGCGAGGCTCGCGGAGGTGAGCTCACCCTTCACCACGGGTCTCGTGCGTTGACTTCATCTTGTGGGAGCCTAGATTCGAACAACGCCCCGCGCATCTCGCGGGGCGTTTTGCGTGCGGGTCCAGTACTGCTCGGGAGTGTCATGTTCGGTCCGGAATCGCGCGTCGTGGTCGTCGTGGGCGCGCAGTGGGGAGATGAAGGCAAGGGCAAGCTGGTGGACGTGCTCGCCGAGCGTGCCGACTGGGTCGTGCGGTACCAGGGCGGCGCAAACGCGGGGCACACCGTGGACCTCGGCGACCGCACGTTCGTGCTGCATCAGATTCCGAGCGGCATCCTGCATCCCGGCGTGCGGTGCGCAATCGGCAACGGCGTCGTGCTCGATCCCGACACGCTGTTCGACGAGATCGATGGCCTCGTGAAGGCTGGCGTCGACGTGGAAGGCCGCCTGTACGTGAGCGAGCGCGCGCACCTGGTGCTGCCGTACCACAAGCAGGTGGACGGCGCGAGTGCGTCGAGCAAGGTGATCGGCACCACCGGGCGCGGGATCGGTCCCGCGTACGAGGACAAGATCGCGCGCCGCGGCGTTCGCGTGCTGGACCTGCGGCATCCCGAACGGTTGCGCGAGGTGGTGGAGAAGGGCGCCGAGAATGCGCGCGCGAGATTGGCGCGGAGCGCGTCGGACCTGAGCATCGACGTGGAGGCGGTGCTCGCGCTTCTCGAGCGGCTGTCGGAGCGCCTGCTTCCGTTGGCGGAGGACGTGGGGCTGATGGTGCATCGTGCCATCAAGGCTGACGCGACCGTGCTGCTCGAAGGGGCGCAGGGCTCGCTGCTCGACATCGATCACGGCACGTACCCGTATGTGACGTCCAGCAACACCACCGCTGGTGGCGCGGCGGTCGGCGTCGGTATCGGCCCCAACGTGATCGACAACGTGCTGGGCGTCGTGAAGGCGTACACGACGCGCGTCGGAAACGGCCCGCTGCCGACCGAGTTCGAGGAGCCGCTGCAGACCGAAATCCGGAAGCTTGGCAATGAGTTCGGCGCCACGACCGGGCGTGCGCGGCGCTGCGGCTGGTTCGATGCGCTCGTCGTCAAATACGCGACGCGGGTGAATGGACTGAGCGATCTCGCCGTGACCAAGCTCGATGTGCTGGACACGTTGCCACGTCTTGGGGTCTGCGTGGGTTACGAGATCGGCGGCGTACGCCACGATGAGTTTCCGAGCGATCTGCTGGCGCTGGAGCAGGTAGTGCCGGTGTACGAGTGGTTCGAGGGATGGCAGACGTCCACGGCCGAGGCGAGAACGCTCGCAGCGCTGCCACGTGAGGCACGCGCGTATCTGGACCGGATCGAGATGCTCGTGGAGGCACCGATCACGTATGTCTCCGTGGGGACACGGCGTGATCAGATCATTGGCTTATAGATCGGGGAGCGGGGCGGGGCCCTCATCGCCAGTACTTAGTACTTTGTACCTGGTACCAAGTACCGAGTACTGGTGGTTAGAGTGAGTGATGTGGTCGATCTCCTGATCGTCGGGGCTGGTCCGTGCGGCCTCGCCGCCGCGATTGCCGCGCAGCGGGCTGGCCTGCGCGCGCGGGTGCTGGACGCGGGATCGTTGGTGAGCACGATCACGCAGTACCCTTACTACGTCAGCTTCTTCTCCACGGCGGAGAAACTCTCGCTCGGCGGTGTGCCGTTCGTGGTCGCCACGGACAAGCCGTCGCGGCGCGACGGACTCGCCTACTACCGCGCGGTCACGAAGCACTTTGCGCTGGACGTTCGGCAATACGAGCGCGTCACGTCGATCGAACGGCGTGGCGAATCGTTCGACATCCAGTCGGTGTCAATGGAAGGAATTCCGTCGACGACGTCCGCTCGTGCGGTCTGCGTCGCTACCGGATATTTCGGCTCGCCCAACCGGCTCGGAGTGCCGGGCGAGATGTTACCGCACGTCCAGCACGTCTACCGCGAGGGACATGCGACGTACGACCAGGATGTCGTCGTCGTCGGGGGCGGCAACTCCGCCGCAGAGGCGGCGCTCGATCTGTGGCGTGCCGGTGCGCGCGTCACACTGGTGCACTTCGGTCCGACGTTCGACAAAAAAATCAAGCCGTGGGTGCTGCCCGACCTGCAGAACCGCATGAACGAAGGCGCGATCGGCGCGCGCTGGAGCAGCCGGGTGACGGCGATCGAGCCGGGTGTGGTGACGATAGGTGGCGCGCAGGGGGATGATCGCCTTCCCGCGCGGTTCGTCTTCGTCATGACCGGCTTTGCGCCCAACACCACCCTGCTGCGTGAGGCCGGTGTGCCCATCGATCCGGTGACTGGAGTGCCGCAGCATGATCCGGACACACTCGAGACCAATCTGCCCGGTCTGTTCATCGCCGGCGTGGTCGTTGCGGGCTTCGACGCGAACAAGGTATTCATCGAGAACGGACGATTTCACGGCGACCGCATCGTCGCGAGGCTGCTCGGACGTCCGGTACCCGCCCCGCCGAGACTGAGCGCCGAGCTCGATACCTGAGTAATTTCAATGCAGTGGAGCATGGCGCGCGTTTGTGAGCGTCACGCCCGGCACCGCATCCAGCGGCGCCGATACCGATCCTGACGAGAACGACGCGCATGCCCGCGAGCACTCAGCCCGATGTGATGGACAAGCTCGTGTCGCTCAGCAAGCGACGCGGCTTCATCTTCCAGAGCTCCGAGATCTACGGCGGCACAGGGTCGGTCTGGGATTACGGGCCGCTCGGCGTCGAGCTCAAGAAGAATCTCAAGGACCAGTGGTGGAAGTCGATGGTCCGGATGCGCGACGACGTCGAAGGGCTCGACGCGGCGATTCTCATGCATCCGCGGACCTGGGAGGCGAGCGGTCACGTAGCCGGCTTCACCGATCCGCTCGTCGACTGCAAGACGTGCAAGGGTCGCTTCCGCGCCGACAAGCTCGAAGACGCGCGCTGCCTGCAGAAGCCAAGCAAGCGGCCTGGCGAGGCGGAGCAGTGCCAGCTCACCGAGCCACGCATGTTCAACCTCATGTTCCGGACCTTCATGGGCCCGGTCGAGGAGAGCGCATCGACGGTGTACCTGCGCCCGGAAACCGCGCAGGGCATCTTCGTGAACTTCCTCAACGTGCAGCAGAGCACCCGACAGAAGGTGCCGTTCGGCATCGCCCAGATCGGCAAGGCGTTCCGGAACGAGATCACACCGGGCAATTTCATCTTCCGCACCCGCGAATTCGAACAGATGGAGATGCAGTTCTTCGTCGAACCCGGTTCGGACATGACGTGGTTCGAGTTCTGGAAGGCGGAGCGGATGCAGTGGCACCAGTCGTTGGGGCTGTCGCCGGACCGACTCAACTTTCACGCCCACGCCGGAACCGAGCTCGCGCACTACGCGCGCGCAGCCTTCGACATCGAGTTCGACTTCGGTGGCACGCTCGGTTTCCAGGAGATCGAGGGGATCCATAACCGCGGGGACTTCGACCTGAGCCGACATCAGGAATTCTCGAACAAGAAGCTCGAGTACTTCGACCAGCCGAACAACAAGCGCTACCTGCCGTACGTGATCGAGACCTCGGTCGGTGCGGACCGAACGACGCTCGCGGCGCTCGTGAACGCCTACCGTGAGGAGACCGTGGAGGGCGAGGACGAGGGGCGAACCGTGCTGCGCCTGCACCCGTCGCTCGCGCCGATCAAGGCCGCGGTGTTCGCGCTGACGAAGAAGGAGGGAATGCCGGACATGGCCCATCGCATCGCCGGTGATCTACGCCAGCACTTTCCGGTGGACTACGACGAGACCGGCAGCATCGGCAAGCGGTATCGGCGCCAGGACGAGGTGGGAACACCGTACTGCATCACGGTCGACACCGAGTCGGTACAGGACGGCACTGTCACGGTGCGCGACCGCGACACGTTGAAGCAGGATCGTATCGCGGCGGACGCCGTACGAGGATATCTGCAGGAGCGACTTCCCGCATGAGTGCGCCACTGTCGGTGGAGCGGCTGCGTCGGGATGGGGAGCGCTTCATGGAAGCACTCTCCCGCGAGTACTACGAATCGCACAGCGGGCTGAAGGCGTCGGCGGAACTCCAGCCGATCTATCACGCGTATCGTGAGATTCTCGGACCCGATGCGCTCGAGGTCGCGCGGGAAGCGTTCGTCGGCAGCGCGAACGGCAGCGAGGATCGGCGCTCGGCGCGGCTCCTGCTCGATTGGCAGGTGGAGTCCCAGAGCAGCCGACAACTCGCTCCGCTGGACGAGCGCGAGATCGCATGGGAGTCGGAGGCGGTCATCCAGCTGTCGGATGGACGACAGCTCCCGTACCAGCGCGCCGCGATCGAGATGGGCAACAGCACGGATCGCCGCGAGCGCGCGATGATCGAGAAGGCACGTGCGGCCCTGGTCGAGCGGGAGCTGATGCCGATCCGCCGCGAACGGCTGCAACGCGAGCGCGACATCACCGAATCGCTCGGATTGGCCGACGGATACAATCCGAGCTGGGAGCTGCTGAGCGGTATCTCGCTCACCGGCCTGCGCGATGAGTGCGTCGCGTTCCTCCGCGATACGCAGGCGATGTGGGACGAGGCATTTCCGGAATTCGTGAAGAAGGGACTCGGCATGGAGGCGCGCGAAGTGACGCGGGCCGATGCCCTCGCGCTGTTCCGTGCGCGCGAGTTCGATCAATACTTCCCGGCGCGCGAAATGGAGTCATCCATCCGACGGCAGGTGAGCGAGATGGGCATCGACCCGACCGCTGACGGGCGCGTGCGATTCGACACGGGCGAGCGCGAAGGGAAGCGATCGCGCGCCTTCTGCGCATCGGTGAAGGTGCCGGAGGAGGTCTACCTGGTGCTGCGTCCACACGGCGGCCAAACCGACTGGAGCACGTTCCTCCACGAGCTGGGTCATGCGCTGCACTTCGCGTACATGCGTCCCGATCTGCCGATGGAGTTTCGCTGGATGGGCGACAACTCCGTGACCGAAGGCTACGCCATGCTGTTCGATCACCTGATGCAGGATGGCGGATGGCTGCAGCGCTACACCGGCCTGGAGCGCAAGACGACGCCGGCATTCCTGCGGAGTGCGGGGTTCGAGGAGCTGCACTTTCTCCGCCGCTACAGCGCGAAGCTGATCTACGAGTCGCAATTGTATGGCGGCGACGTCTCGTTCGATGCGGCGCCCGACCTCTACGTCGAGCTCCTCACGGGGGCGACGGGGTTCCGGTACTCCCGGTCCGATGCCTTCGTGGACATCGATCCGCGATACTACGCCGCGCGCTACCTGCGCGCGTGGCAACTGCAGGCCTTGATCACCGAGACGCTGGTGGAGCGCTACAACGCCGACTGGTGGCGCAACCCGCGCGCTGGTCCCTGGATTTCCGAGTCGCTGTTCGGCGAGGCGCAACGCGAACTGGCGCACGAGCAGGCGCAGCGGGTGTCGGGTCGAGCCATGACGTTTGCCCCGCTGGTGCGCAGCATCGAGCGGATGCTGGCCTAACTCCTCACGATTGGATGTACCTCGTGGAACTTCTCTCCGACCCACAGTCCTGGATTGCGTTCGCGACCCTCCTTGCACTCGAGATCGTGCTCGGCGTGGACAACGTGGTCTTCATCTCCATTCTCGCCGGGAAGCTCCCCGCGGCCGACCAGAACCGTGCCCGCACCCTCGGTCTCGGACTGGCACTCGTCACGCGCATCCTTCTGCTGCTGTCGCTGTCGTGGATCATCAAGCTCACCGCACCGCTCTTCGCGGTGCTGGGCCAGGAGATCTCCGGACGCGATCTGATCCTCATCATCGGCGGGCTGTTTCTCATCGGCAAGAGCACGCATGAGATGCACGACCGGCTGGAGGGGAACGACGGCGAATCGCCCGATGCGAGTCGACCGGGTTTCGCCAGCGTCATCGTGCAGATCCTGTTGCTCGACATCGTATTTTCCCTCGACTCGGTCATCACCGCCGTGGGGATGGTGGACGAGCTCGCGATCATGGTCGCAGCGGTGGTCGTCGCACTGATCGTGATGCTCGCCTTCGCCGGGAAGATCAGCGGATTCGTGGAGCGGCATCCCACCGTGAAGATGCTTGCGCTCGCGTTTCTGCTCCTCATCGGCACGACGCTCATCGCCGAGGGACTCGGCCAGCACATCCCGAAGGGATACGTCTACTTCGCGATGGCGTTCTCGCTGTTCGTCGAGGGGCTGAACCTGCGCGCCCGGAAAAAGAAGAACGCGGAGCCCGTTCACCTTCATTCGCCGTACGGGAAGCAGGGAGGCGAATGAGGACCGTGCATTCGGCACTCCTGGCGACTGCCCTGCTCACGATCGTCGCCGTCACTCCAGTCCCCGCGCAGGAGCCGGATTGGACGGCCGCCAGCCGGGAGACGCTCGCTCATCTCCAGGCGATGATCCGGCTCAACACCGTCAATCCGCCGGGCAGTGAGCTGCAGGTCGCTCGTCACCTGGAGAGTGCGCTCAAGCAGGCGGGCATCGAGACGCACCTGTTCGAGCCGACGCCGGGGCGCGGTGCACTCGTCGCCCGCCTCAAGGGCAACGGGAGCAAGCGGCCGGTGCTCATCATGGGCCACATGGACGTCGTCGGCGTCGAGCGCGACAAGTGGTCGGTCGATCCCTTCGCCGCGGAGATCAAGGACGGCTATCTATACGGCCGCGGCGCAATCGACGACAAGGGCATGCTCGCCGCGAACCTCGAGACGATGCTGCTCCTCAAGCGGCATGTCATCGACAAGGGCGGCACGCTGTCGCGAGACGTGATCTTCGTGGCCAACTCGGATGAGGAGCAGAGTGGTGAGTGGGGCATGGGGTGGTTGATCAAGAATCATCCTGACCTGATCAGAGCGGAGTTCGCCCTCAACGAAGGGGGACGCACGCGCATCGTGGGCGGACGGCGGCTGTACGTCGCCGTGCAGAACACGGAGAAGGTGCCGCATACGGTCACAGTCACGGCACGTGGACCGGGAGGGCACGCATCGATTCCGCTCGAGGGCAATGCGATTTTGCGGCTCGGCCGAGCACTCGCGAGGATCGGCGAGCACCGGGAACCCGTACAGGTGAACCCGACCACGCGAGTGTTCTTCACGGAGTTAGGGCGCGTCTGGCCCGTCGCGGCCGAACGCCAGGCGATGGCCGACGTCGCCTCGCTCGACACGCGGCGCATCCAGCGCGGGGCGCGCGTACTCGCACGCACTCCCGTGTTCGACGCCGTCCTGCGCAACGGCATCTCGGCCACCATCGTGCAGGGCGGCATCCGCGGCAACGTCATCCCGTCGGACGCGACGGCGAAGCTGAACGTCCGCACGCTGCCGGGCCAGTCGATCGACAGCGTCGTGCGACGACTGAGGCGCGCGGTGAACGACTCGCTCGTCCAGATCGCCGTGACGGATCGTGGCGCGGACGCGCCGGCGAGCGATTTTCGGTCGCCGATGTTCACCGCCATCCGCGAGAGCGCGCAGGCGCTGGATGCGACGCTCGCGGTCGTGCCCTACCTGAGCACGGGCGCCACGGACAGCGCGCGCCTTCGCACCTGGGGCATGCAGGCGTTCGGCCTGCTCCCCTTTCCGATGAACCAGGACGACGAGGACCGCATGCATGGCAACGATGAACGGGTGCCACTGAAGAGCCTCGAGTTCGGCACGCGCATGATCTACGGCGCGGTGCTGCGAGTGGCACGATGACGACGCCGAAGCAGACCATTCTCGTCACGGGCGCCTCGCGCGGTATCGGGCGCGCGATCGCGCTGCGCTTCGCTCGCGACGGACATGACGTCGTGGCGGTCGCGCGCACGCGGGCCGAGCTCGACGTGCTCGGCGCCGACATCCGTGCGGCTGGTGGCACCTGCCGCCCGATCGTGCTCGACGTCGCGGATGGCGCAGCGGTCGCGACGGCCCTCGACAACCTCGACGTCGACGTGCTCGTGAACAACGCGGGCGTCGGCGTGCTGAAGCCGTTCATCGAGCTGACCGTCGAGGAGTGGCAGCGCATGCTCGACGTGAACGTCAACGCGCTGTTTCACGTGACGCGCGCGGTGTTGCCCGGGATGTTCCGGCGGAAGGTCGGGCACGTATGCACCATCGGCTCGATCGGCGGACGGAGCGTATTCGCGGGAGGCACCTGCTACGGCGGCACGAAAGCATTCGTGACGGCATGGGCGGAGAACCTGATGCTCGAGGTGCGCGATCACGGCGTGAAGGTGTCGGTGATCATGCCCGGTGCAGTGGCGACGGAATTCAATGGCAACCAGGTGAGTGACAAGGATGCCTGGAAGCTGATGCCGGAGGACGTCGCCGACGCGGTCGCGCAGGTGGTGCTGACGCCTCCGCATGTGCTGATTCATCGGCTCGAAGTGCGCACCCTGACCGTGGCTGCGAAGGGCCACACGAAGTAGCTCGGGCAAACAGCTGGCCGGTTCAGTGCCATCGCTCCATATTGGCCGCGTGAATCGAACCCCTCCGCTTTCGGCCGAGCGGTCGCGCGCGCTGCCGGAGAATTCGGAAACCGGCGTCCGCGAGTTGATCGCCGTCCGGGAGATCGTCCATGCCTTCCTCACGGCCGACCGGCCGGAGGATGTGTTCCAATTCGCTCTGGACCGGGTGAGTCCGCTGGTGGGCGCAACGTTTGCGTGCATCTACGTCATCGACGGCGCGAGTGAACTGATGCGACTCGCGGCGGTGCACAACTGGCCGGAGCGCTACGCGCCATTCCTCGGCGACATGCGCGTCCGGCTCGGCTTCGGGCCAAGCGGCGAGGCAGCAGCGGAGCGCCGGGTGATTGAGGTGCCCGACGTGATGGCCGACGCATCGCTCGAGGATTGGGCGGAAGTGGCCCAGGAGCTCGGGTTCCGCGCCATCGTCGCGCTGCCGTTACAGACGGGCGATGGCGTGCTCGGCGCCGTGACCTTCTACTTCAGAGAGGCGGGTGCGATCACCGCGGAGACGCGCTCGCTGCTTCGCATGGTGGCGGACCAGATGGCCGCGACCGCGCAGAAAGCGCGGCTGATCGAGGACCTTCGGCGCGCGAACGCGGCACTGCTCGACACGAATGCAGAGCTGGAGCGGCAGTACGGGGCGCTCCTCGATGCGCGCCGCGTGAAGGACGAGTTTCTCGCCAACATCTCGCACGAGCTGCGCACGCCGCTCACGGCGGTGATGGGCTACCTCGCCCTGATGGATGAGGGGCTCGCGGGTCCGGTCACGCCCGAGCAGCGACGGACCATCGCGCAGGTGAAGTTGTCAAGCGATCATCTGCTGGATCTCATTGGCGACCTGCTCGAGCTCACGTCGCTCAAGCGCGGTGGCCTGGAGGTCGTACCGACGGCGTTCGATGTGCGCGATCCGCTGCACGACGCCGTAGCGACCACTCGCGGCCGCGCGGAGAAGGTGGCGCTTCGAGTGAGCGAACCCGAGACCGGGACGATGATGGTGAGTGACCGGCGCAAGATCACGAAGATGTTGGTCGCATTGCTCAGCAACGCGTACAAGTTCACGCGGAGCGGCGAGATCCGTCTCTCCGTCGAGGTGGTCAACGGGCGCGCCGTGTACCGCGTACAGGATACGGGCATCGGCATTGCGGGGGAGATGCGACAACTCGTGTTCGAGGAATTCAGGCAGGTGGACGGGTCCAGCACCCGGGCGTTTGGCGGGTCCGGGCTCGGGCTTTCGTTGGCGCGCCGTCTGGCGCGCCTGCTCGGGGGCGAGATTCTCGTCGATTCGGCGCTCGGCGAGGGATCCACGTTCCAGGTCGAGCTGCCGCTGGAGTATCGAGATGAGGAGCGCGAGCGACCCTCCCTGCCGGCCGCCATCTCCCGTTAAGCTTCAGCCATCGCCATCGCGTCTCGTGGTGTCCAACCATCACGGACGCTCGCCGATCCGCTCACGATCCGACGCCGACCATGATCCAGTCGCAGCGCACGCTCCAGGAGTATCGTTGCACGCTTCCGCCCGCCGAGGTGCTCGCGCGCGCGAAGCAGTTCTTCTCGCAGCGCAACAGCCTGTACGCGTCATTTCTCGATACGGAAGGTCCGGGCCATGTCACGTTCCGTGGGCAGGGAGGGGAGGAGCTCGTCATCGCGGCGACGGCGCGAGACGGCGTGACGCTCGTGACGGGATCGACCTACCTGTTCGACATGCAGATCTCGCGCTTCTTCAGCACGTTGCCGTCGCTCGCCGGCGGGGACGCACTGCTTCCCGCGCTTCCCGCACGCACATGAGCGCGCCGTTCGTCACACAGCTTCGTACGCGCGGCGACACCATCATGATGACCGACGCCGGCGCGAGCGCGATCACGGTGCGGGTGCAGTTGCCCGAGGCCTGGGATACCGTGCGGGTCGCCGTGTCACCGACTGAGCCGGTGCTCGCGCTCAAGGTGCGGGCGCTGGCGGCACTCTCGCCCGAGAACGAGTACCACGACGAGTTCGTGATGAAGCTGCGTGGCTTCGAGGTGCTCGACGAGAACGCGAGCATCAGCGCGGTCGGTGGTGTTGACGGTTCGATCTTTCTGCTGACGCACCGGCGTCGGCGACCCGTCCGCTGAGCGCGGCGGCCGCTCCGGCGACCGTGCCGCGCATGGACCCTGCGTCCTTGCGCGACGCGCTCCTGCGGCTCCGGGCGGAGGTGCAGAAGCGCATCGTTGGTCAGGAAGCGGCGCTGGACGAGGTCCTCATGGCGCTCGCGGCGGGCGGCCATGTGCTTCTGGTCGGCGTGCCGGGGCTCGCCAAGACGCTCATGATCCGCTCGATCGCCGAGGCGCTCTCGCTCGACTTCCGGCGAATCCAGTTCACGCCCGATCTCGTGCCGAGTGACATCACCGGCAGCGAGATCCTGGAGGAAGACTCGGTGACCGGCGCGCGCACCTTCCGGTTCGTGCGCGGCCCGGTGTTCGCCAACATCGTGCTGGCCGACGAGATCAACCGCGCACCGCCACGCACGCAGGC
>JBDSSY010000084.1:0-7467 GCA_039928585.1 Gemmatimonadaceae bacterium
GGACGTCGGCGCGCAGCCCAACGGCGCCGCGGTGATCTTCGTGCATGGCGCGGGCTACCTGCACAACGTCGGCAACTTCTGGTCGCAGTACCCGCGCGAGTACATGTTCAACCAGTTCCTCGCGAAGAAGGGCTACGTCGTGCTCGACCTCGATTATCGCGCGTCAGCGGGATACGGTCGCGATTGGCGCACGGCGATCTACCGGTGGATGGGCGGGCGCGACCTTCAGGATCACGTCGACGCATCGAAGTGGCTCACCACCACGTACGGCATCCCCGGCTCGCGCGTCGGCATCTACGGCGGCAGCTACGGCGGATTCATCACGCTGATGGCGCTGTTCACGGCGCAGGACCAGTTCGGCGCCGGCGCGGCGCTGCGATCCGTGACCGATTGGGCGCACTACAACGAGAGCTACACGTCGGCCATCCTCAATCGGCCGCAGGACGACACGCTCGCGTATCGCCGCTCGTCGCCCATTTATTTCGCGAGTGGGCTGAGGAGCCCACTTCTCATGGCGCACGGCATGGTGGACGTGAACGTCCACTACCAGGACATCGTGCGGCTTCAGCAGCGGCTGATCGAGCTGGGCAAGACGGACTGGGAGCTGGCGTCGTATCCAGTGGAAGATCATGGGTTCGTGCGGCCGTCGAGCTGGACGGACGAGTATACGCGCATTTTCGACCTGTTCGAACGGACGATCGCGAAGCGGGCGCGCACGAGCGATGCGACGAGCCGCTGAGCTGCTGGCGCGCGCGGCGTGGACGATTCGGCGCGTCATTGGCGCGCCGGACTACGCCGCGTATCTCGCGCATGTACGGCGGGCACACCCGGATCGTGCGCCGCTCACGCAGGCGGAGTTCGTGCGCGACGTGCTTGCGCGGAAGTATGAGCGGCCGGGCTCGAGATGCTGTTGAGTGGTGGGCGCGTACCCTGCGTACCACTCATCGCCCAACGCTCACCGCTGCATGCTCCACGCTCTTCGCTCTCCTGCTGCTTGCATGGAACTCATCGCCCACCGCTCACCGCTGCATGCTCCACGCTCTTCGCTCTCCTGCTGCTGTCGACTCGGCAACTGCAGCCGGAGAGCGATGAGCGGGAAGCCTGGGGCGGTGAGCGGTGGGGCGTGAGGGAAGAGCGAAACTACAGGCGGTGAGCGGGAAGGAGGGGGGTGCGAGCTCGAAGCAGTGAGGTTTGAGGTGTGAGCCACATGACGTGCGACTTCGGTTACATCCCGGCGCGTGCGGGCTGCGGGCCCAGCGCCAGCATTCCAACCGCCGCCGCCATCGCGAGCGACGCGCCCATCACGAAC
The DNA here is from genome assembly GCA_039928585.1 of Gemmatimonadaceae bacterium. Taxonomy (GTDB): domain Bacteria; phylum Gemmatimonadota; class Gemmatimonadetes; order Gemmatimonadales; family Gemmatimonadaceae; genus AG11. Next base: position 1,310 of record JBDSSY010000084.1, read on the forward strand.
GCCGTCGGCGCACCCGCGCTGTCCCACACCCAACCGAACATCAGGGACGCCGGCAACGCCCCCAACCCGATCGACAGGTTGAACCATCCGTATGCGGTGCCGCGGCGCTCGACGCTCACCAGGTCCGCCACGAGTGCGCGCTCCGAGCCCTCCGTCAATCCGAAGTAGAGGCCGTACACGCCGAACAGGGCCCACGCGTGCCACGCCGCCGTGGCTCGTGCGAAGCCCACGTACACGACTGCGTACAGCATCCAGCCCATCACGAGCGTGGGCCGGCGGCCGATGCGGTCGGACAGTGCGCCGCCCGGCGTGCTCGCCAGTGACTTCACCACGTGCAGCGCCGCCCATAGAATCGGCGCCAGCGCCACAGGTACACCGAGCTGATTTGCCCGCAGGAGCAGAAAGGCGTCGGTGGAGTTGCCGAGCGTGAACAGGAAGATCACGCCGAGTACGCGCCAGAATCGTGCGCCGAGTGGCACGGTGAGATCGGGTCCGCCCACCACCGGCGCGGCGGCCGGCCGCTCGATGTCGCGCACGAACGCGACGAGTACCATGAACGACAGTACGCCGGGAATGGCCGCCAGCCAGAACACCGTGCGAATCGGCGCCAGATGATACGTCAGGATCACGAACGCGATGAGCGGACCGAGTACGCCGCCCGCATGATCGGCCGCGCGATGGAACCCGAACGCGCGGCCGCGTATGCTCGGGTCCACCGATTCGGCGATCAGCGCATCGCGGGGGGAGTTGCGAATCCCCTTGCCCACCCGGTCCGCCACGCGGATCAACAGCACCTGCGACGCCGACTGGGCGATGGCCACCAGCGGGCGCATGAACGTGGCGATGCCGTAGCCGAGCACGACGAGCGGCTTGCGCTTGCGCACTCGATCGGACCACCACCCGCTCGCCAGCTTCAGCAGCGCCGCGGTGGTTTCGGCCGCGCCTTCGATGGCACCGATGAAGCTGGCGTTCGCGCCCAGCACCCCGGTGAGAAAGACGGGAAGGAGCGGGTAGATCATCTCGCTCGACACGTCGGTGAGAAAGCTCACCGCGGAGAGCGCCTTGACGTTTCGTCCGAGCGTTGGGCGCGCGACGGGAGGCATCGAGAGATTTGTGGGACGAGGGTGTGGCCCTGCTCGGGGTCGCATGTGCTTGCGCGACGGGGCGTGCGCACGCCATAGATAACGGATGCACGCCCCCTTCCGCGACATGCGCCGCATGGCCGAGCGTCCGTCGTACCAGAATGTGGCCGAGCTCTTCGAGCGGCTGGCGCCCGTGCGCGCACGGCTGGCGCAGTCGGACGAGCGCGTGCTCCGCACGCAGATCGCGTTGGCCGAGATTCCCGCCCCCACGGGCGATGAACACGCACGCGGTGCGTCGGTGGCCGCGCGCTTCCGCGCACTCGGCCTGCACGACGTGCTCACCGACGACGTCGGCAACGTGACTGGCGTGCGACGGGGTGAAACCAACGACGCGCCGGTGCTGGTTTGCGCACATCTCGACACCGTCTTTCCCGTTGGCACCGCTGTCGACGTCGCGCGCGACGGGCGTCAGCTCTCCGGCCCGGGCATCGTCGACAATTCGCGCGGCCTTGCCGCGATGCTGGCGCTGGCCGAAGTGGTGGACGGTTGCACCCTGCGCACGAGACGCCCCATCATCTTCGCCGCCACCGTCGGCGAGGAAGGCGCTGGCGACCTGCGCGGCGCCAAGCATCTCTTCGCGCGGCTCGGCACGTCGCCCGCGTCGTGTATCGCGCTCGACGGCGCCGGCGACGACCGCATTGTGCATCGCGCGCTCGGCGCGCGACGATTCCGCGTGTCGTTCCATGGTGCGGGCGGGCACAGTTGGGCGGCGTTCGGCGTGCCGAACCCCGTGCACGCGGCCGGCGCCGCGGCGGCGAAGCTCGCGACACTGCCGCTTCCACGCTCCCCGCGCACCACGCTGTCGGTCTGCCGCATCGGGGGTGGCATCAGCGTGAACGCCATTCCCGAGGACGCGTGGATCGAGATCGATCTCCGCTCCTCATCCAGCGACGTGCTCGATCGCTGTGCGGCCGAGATTCACCAGGTCATGCGTGTTGCGGTGCGGGAGGAGAACCTGCGACGCTCGCCGGGCACCGCGCCGCTCACGTTCGACCTGACGACGATCGGCGATCGGCCGTGCGGCGAGCTCGCGAAGGAGCATCCGCTCGTCTGCGCCGCGGCGAGCGCGACGAGGGCCATCGGTCGCACGCCCGAGCTCGTGACCGCGTCGACCGACGCCAACGTGCCCATCAGCCTCGGCGTGCCCGCCATCGCCATCGGCGCGGGTGGACGCGGTGGCGGCGTGCATACACCTGGCGAGTGGTACGACAACACCGACGGCTCGCTCGGCGTGGCGCGCGCCCTCACCGTGCTGGTGGCGGCCGCGGAACTTGCACGCGTTGGATAACGCGCGCGCCGGTCAGTCACGATCGTCAGGTCATCTCCAGACGCGAAGTCGTCTGCCAGCTGTCGCTCGCGTCCAGACTGACGGGCGCTGCGGCATCCAGCTTCGTTCCGGCGTGCGCTGACGCAACACGGGGCGGCGACTCTCGTCGCCGCCCCGCCTTGTACTACCTGCCAGGCTTCACGCGTTGCGATCCAGACATCCCTTGAAGTTGGGGTTGTTCCGCTCGTCGGTCACGATCGGGAGGTTCACGTCGACTCCGTAGTCACCGCCTTTGTAGTGAATACCCACCGGGAACACGTCGTTGGCGTTGCGCTTGTACTGGCGCACGAGTCGGCGCAGATCGCCGAGGCGCTGGCCGCGGCTGAACGTCCAGAACGCCTTTTCCCGGAACTGGAGACTCAATCGCGCTTCCGGGGTGCCCGGGTCGACGAGCGGGGGGAGCACTGCCGGCTTGACGGTTCCGAGCTGAGGCTGTGACGCGCGAAGTGCGTTGTGAATCGCGAAGAAGCTGACCAGGTCGTTCACCGCAAGCGCCGCCTCGGCCTCCACCATGCGCGCATCGATGCCGTTCACCACTTCCACCGGCGTGAGCTGGTCATAGAGCGTCGTGCGGCGCACACGCGTCTGGCCATCCTGTCCATTACTTGTCAGGACGGTGACTGGCAGTCGCGGGTCCTTTGCCGACACGAAAGGCAGCGCGTTCTTCACGAAGATGTTGCGCGCGTTCCCTTCGAGGCTGTCGCCGACCACGTAGCGACGGGCGGAAAAGCCCTGCCCCCAGATCGTGTTCGAGCCGGCCGTGAGCGAGAAGGTATGGATGTACGCGAAATTCGTGGGGATGCCGGCCACTGTCGCGGATGCTTCCGCATATTGCTCGAGACCGAGCAGCGCACGGGCCTTGCCGATGCGAGCCGCTCTCGAGATGCGGATCGAGGTCGTATCCGTGCCGTTGGCGTACGCGAGCGAGCTGTCGTACGACGCAACAGCCCGAGTGAACACCTTCGCCCCGGTTTCGGATTCGCCTGCCTGCGGGACACCGTCCACGAGGCTGCTGATGGGAATGCCATTGCAGAAATCCTGCGCGAGCTGCATCTCGGCGAACCCCTTGGCAAAGTACATCTCCCCGATCAGCGCCCGCCGGGTCGGCACGAACTTGTTGAGCGCCGTGATCGCTTCGCTGGCACGGATGCGCGTGCGATACAGGCGGTAGAGCATGCCCGTGACCTGGCCGTTGTTCTCGAGGAGGTGACGCTGGTCGGTCTCGTCGTTCTGCGGAAAGGTGGAACTCGTGGACCACTCGTCCGCCAGCAGTCCGCCGAACAGCCAGGTACTCTCGCTGCCCGCGGTGATGTCGCGGAAGGTGTCGAGGGCGCCGTTGGAGAGACCGAGCGCGCCTTCGGGGGTATTGGTCAGTTCGGGTGGAATGATGTCCGGGATGTCCGCCTTGAGGAGCGAATCGGTGACGCTCGAGCAGGCAGAGAGCAGCAGGCCAAGTGCGGCCACGCCGACAGCGGCGCGGCCGCGCGAGAAAGCTGTGAGTCGCAAGTAAGTTGTCATGGCTCAGTATCCAACGTTGACGCGGAAGACGAAGTAGCTCGGCGGCGCGAGAGTCTGGAAATCGGCTGGCACGTCGGTACCACTGGTGAAGTTGAATGCCGTTTCCGGGTCGGTGCCGAGGTAGTCCGTGAACAGCGCGAGATTGCGGCCGGCGAGGGAGACGGACGCGGACCGACCCTTAAGCAGGCGGCCGGCGAGTGAGGGCGAGAGAGTATATGCGAGCGAGAGCTCACGAAGGCGGATAAACGAGCCCTTCATGAAGTAGCCGTCCAGCGTATTGGCCGGATGCTCGAGGCGGGCAATGTTGGCCGCCTGAAGCGCCAATGGCGCACCGGGGAAGTTGCGACCCTGGCAGTTCGGCCGCTGGCAGCGGAGACGCTCGGTGTCGTTGAACCACTTGTTGCCGCCGCGATAGTCCAGCAGCGTCTGGAGGCGAAGCTTACGCCCCAGCATCTCCCACCCTGAGGTGAGCGTCGCCTGATATCGCGGCGTCGCGTAGCCGCGGAAGATCGCGGAGTCACCAACGAAGACTTCGTTGCGCGCCGGATCGGCGAAGTAGGTGAGGAGGCCGTCCTTGTTCTTGTCCTCGTATCCCGTGATCGGACGCGCCCACAGCCCGCCGATGGGATACCCCTTCTGCACGCGCGACGCATTGCCGATCTGTGGCGGCGTCTCACCAAGATCTTCCACCACGTTCGAGTTCAGCGAACCCTGCAGGCCGATGTCCCAGCCGAACGAGGTGCGATCCACCGGCACGGCGTTCAGCTGCAACTCGAACCCCTTGTTGCGGACGGCGCCGAGGTTGGTCAGCTGTCGCGTGACGATGCCGAACGACGGCGGGATGATCTCCTGAATGAGGGCGTCCTCCGTGCGCTTGTTGTAATAGGTCGCGTCGATGGAGAGTCGCCCCCCGAGCAGCTGCGTCTCGAAGCCTCCCTCGAACTCGCTACTGCGCTCCGGCTTAAGGTTGCTGTTGCCCAAGCTTGCGTACGTGACGGTGGCGACGTCGGCGTTGTTGATGTTGGATGTGCCGGCAGTGTAGAACTGGAGCGCATCGAGGGGGCCGGGCTGCACGCCCGACTGGCCATACGCCGCGCGGAGCCGCAAGGAGCTGACCCAGGAGGGCGCCTTCCAGAAGCCTTCCTCGGACACGAGCCACGAGGCGCTGAGCTTCGGGTAGAAGACGCGCTGAAAGTTGGTGCCGAATGCCGAGTTCTGATCCGAGCGTACGGCGGCCGTCAGGAACAACCGATCACGGACGGCGAACGCCTGATCGACGAACAAGCCGACGGTCTTCTGCACCCTGGTCTGCTCGAATACGGACGGCGAGGCACCCGCCTGCACCGTCTGCGCGCCCGCCGCGAGCAATGTGGCGCCGCTCTGGGCGATGGTCGTGTACGAGTTGATGTATTGACCGCCGAGCGTCGTTTTCAGGTTCAGCCACACGCGCGGGTTGAAGGTCGCCGTGCTGCCGACGTCCGCGGTGAAGTTGCTGATGTTCACGCGGCTTACCCCGCGCGAGCCCAGGCGCGTGGTCGCGCCAAGCGGCGGCCCTTCCCCGCGCAGGAGCAGGTTATTGTCGTCGCGTCCGGTGAAATCCTGGCCGATGGTCGCACGATTGGACAGCCACGTAGTGGGCCGCCACTGAGCGTTGCCACTCCAGATGAAGCGGTTGACCTCCTGCGCCGTGCGTTCCTGCCACATGAATCCTGGCGTGAAGGCGCGATAGCCATTCAGCGGGGTTCCGACGCCCAACACGTTCCCGTTGTCACGGTAGCCCGGCCCGCCGAAGACGTGCGAGCCAAGGCCGGCCGTAGAGTTGGACTCCAGCGCGTACCGCTGCGCCACCTGGATGAAGTTCGTCTGCGCGCCGAGGTCGAGCTTCGGAGAAATGTTGGAATTCAGGTTGACTCGAAAGGACTTGCGATCGCTCGTGTTGGGCCGGTCTGTCCACTCGTGGAGCGTGATGGTGTCGCGGGCGAACCGCTCGCGCTCGAACTGGGGCAGCGAGAGGATGCCGACCTCGCGGGAGTCGTCGGCGCCAATGAAGTAGTTGATCGACTCCGTGCCGCCCTTCACCTGCGCCCCGATGTTCCGCTGGCTGCCGTTGCTGAGCGGCGTGAGGTCGCTTTCCTTGAAGATGTTGAGGGCGCCGATGGAGTCGATGGCAC
>JBDSSY010000085.1:0-3235 GCA_039928585.1 Gemmatimonadaceae bacterium
ATCGCACAGCAGATAGAGATGCGCTAATCGCATGCGCGCTTCGCGCTCGATCCAGCGCGGCACCGCGCCGTAATAGTGGCGTGCGTAGATCACTGTACTGATGAGGTCGGTATCGAGAAACAAGAGAGGCGCACCAGCCAACGCCGCACGCGCGGCCCCGTCATCTGCCATGACAATGTGCGCGCTCGCAATCGGCTCCACATCGGACGCGAGCAACGGCCGACCCACGCGCTCAGCATGGATGCGCGACGCTTCCGCCACCCAGGGAGCCCCGGCACTCTCCGCCAATTGTCTCGCGAGCGTCGTCTTCCCAGTCGACTCCGGGCCCGTGACGCAGATGCGGCGCGGTGCTCCGGTCACCGCATCACGCTACGACCGCGGCAGGCTGCGGCGCGTGCATCGAGCGTCGCCACTCCACATACCCTCGCGCGGCGAGCGCCAGAAACACCGCGTACAGGACCGCGGTGACGTACAGTTGCTTGTAGACGAACATGCCCACATACAGCACGTCCACGGCGATCCACACGAGCCAGTGCTCCAGCAGCTTGCGCGTCATCATCCATTGCGCGACGAGGCTCGAGCTGGAGAGGAACGAGTCCATGTACGGTAGCGCTGCGTCCGTGGTTCGATGGAGGATCGTCCCGATGACGCCTGTGGCGGCAATCGCGATGATCGAGAGCCAGACCGCAAGACGCGGCGGGACGCGCGTCGGGCGGAGTGGCGTGTGTCCCGCACCGCCGTAGAGCCACGCGTACCAACCGTAGAGGGACAGCACGGCGTACACGACCTGCAGTGCCATGTCAGCATATAGCTTTGCGCCGTAGAAGACGAAGGTGTACGCCACGACGTTGACGATGGCCGTTGGCCAGCTCCAGATGTGCTGCCGAACGCTGAGCCAGACGCTGAGCGCGCCGGTGACCGCGGCGAAGACCTCGAGCAGATTCACGGGATCGGCAGGCGCGCGTGAACCGTGAGATGCCGCGGCGCCAAGGTGTAGTAGTACGGCTCGAGACCCGCGGGATCAGCTCCGCTGGCGTCGGGTCCGGGGTAGCCGCCGGTGTAGACGCGCCGATCGAACAGATTGCGCACTTGGAACAGGATCGCCGTCCGGCGCACGCGCACGGTCATTCCAACGTCCGCATACCAGCTCGCCGGCACGACGAAGCGCGCATCGTTCGTATTCGTGAGCATCATGCGGGAGGTATATCGCCCGTCAGCGTCGAGGGACAGCCACGACGTCGGTTCAACCCGCACGCCATGTCCGCTCACGACGCTCGGCGTCAACAGCGCCGTGACATCGCGGTACGACGTGCCCGTCGCATCGTCGCGATACTCGGCGATGCGCGCCTCCGTGATGGACAGGGTGGCGAGGGCCGTCAGGCGAGGGTCGAGTCGCCAGGTGACCTCGCCTTCCACACCCCGCCGAACGCTGCGCGCCACGTTCTTTCGCAGTAGATAGCCGATCTCGTTGATCGCCCCGATGGGAGCGATCTCGTCACGAAAGCGCATCAGGAACAGGTTTGCCTGCGCGCTCACCGCTGCGCGGCGCCACGTGATGCCTGCCTCGATATCACGGACCGATTCGGGACGAACGCGCGTGAGCGGCAACACTGATCGCGCCGTCGTGCTGTCCACGTCGTCGGCGCCGGCGAACAGGTCGGCGCGCGTGGGTTCGCGCTCGTTCGCGCCCACACTGGCGTACGCGGCGAGGGCGTCGCTGACCCGGACACGCACGCCGGCCTTGGGATTGAGAAAGGTCCAATGCACCGACGCGGGGTTGACGCTCGACCCGGCCGTCGGTTCGTACCGGAACTGCGCGACGCGCAGCTGCAGATCGCCGGACAACGTGACGCGTCCGCGCGTGAGCGCGCCTTTCACGAACGCGCTCTGTTCGGCCTTGTGGCCGGTGTTGTCGTACAGGCGCGCGGCGCGATCTGGGCGAATGGCCAACGAGTGCTCGCGCGCGTACCGCGATGCATGCATGCCGACCGACGCGGATGCCGCCGCGCCCGTCCAGTCGAGTGCGCCGATCACGCCGCCCCAGCGGGAGTGCAGGTTGTAGTTGTACGCGTCGGCGAGTCCCGACGCGCCGGGCACGTCGTACCATCCACCGGCGTCGAAGCCGTACGCTGTCGCCGCCAGGTTGAGTGACGAGGCCACGGCGCGTGTCCAGCCGAGGCTGACGAGCGTCTGGTGAAAGCGATCGCCGACGGCGGTGGCATCCGTGTTCCCGTAAGGATTGTCCCTCGGGTTCGTCCGCAGCACCGACAATGGCGACGCGAGATAGGCCTGCTGGTTCTGCGAAAGGCCGCTGAGCACCGTCGCCTTCACCACGTCGCGCGCGCCCAGCCAACTGCCGCTCGCGAACAGTCCGCGCGAGTCGTTACCGGAATTCGAGCGGTACCCGGCGGTGTGCTGCGCCGACACTCTGGCGATGCCGGCAAATCCGCTCGATGCCAATCCGGTGCGGAATGCCGCGCTCGCGCGCGACGTGCCGAACGCGCCTCGCGTCAGCTGCAGTTCGCCACCGCGCTCGGCACTCGACACCAGTTCCGACTCGAAATTCACCGAGCCTGCGTACGACGCGGTACCGTGAGTGCTCGAGCCCACACCTCGCTGGACCTGGACGGACGAAATGTTGTTGGCGAAGTCGGGAAAGTTGGAGAAGAAGAGCGCCTGATCTTCCGGTTCATTCAGCGGAACGCCATCGAGTGTGAGATTGATGCGCGTCTGATCGATGCCGCGCAGTCGCATGTACGAGTAATTCGACGCCGACCCGCTCTCCGAGTAGGCGGTGACACCCGGCGACGACTGGAGCAGAATCGGCGTTTCCTGCCCGGTGTAGCGACGCTGCAGCTCGGCGCGACGGATCGTCTTCTCCGAGATCGGTGCGATGCCACCGCGCACCGCAGTGACCTGGACGGCCTCCAGCCGGCGCGCGCGACGCATGCGCACCGAGTCGGCAGCGAGCGAGTCCGCGCGAGGCGGTTGCACGGCGACCTGAATGGCGAGGGCAAAGGTAATGGCCAGCATGTGCAGCTCCGCGGTGTCGCATGGCGCGAATGGAGCAAGCCGGCGGAGGCGGCGACGGTGGCGGAGCGAATTCCAGCCACGCGCGGCGGACCTTCACCAGTGACGCTCCCTTCGCTGGAATGACCCAGATCAGGTTCGACGGGTGTGATCTCAGCCCGCGCATGTGCGTGTGCGCAGGCACCCCGTGCCACTGTCCATCGAT
>JBDSSY010000086.1:0-10175 GCA_039928585.1 Gemmatimonadaceae bacterium
GAAGTACCACGAATGCATCGAAGCGTGCGTCGCCTGCCTCGTGGCGTGCGAAATGTGCTCCGATGCGTGTCTCGACGAGAAGGACGCGAAGATGATGCTGGCATGCATCCGGCTGGATCGCGACTGCGCGGACGCGTGCACGGCGGCCATCCGCGTCATGTCGCGCGGCGGACCGCTCGCCGCCGATGTGTGCCGAGCGTGCGCCGCGGCGTGCGATGCCTGCGCCAAGGAGTGCGAGAAGCACGCAGCGCACATGGATCATTGTCGCTTGTGCGCCGAGGCGTGTCGTCGATGCGCCGACGCGTGCCGCAAGATGGCGGCGTGATCGCAGCAGGAGCGTCTTTGCCCGGCACCTTGCCGCACGGGCTGGGCGATTCATGAAGACGACGACGGTACAGATCGACGGCATGATGTCCATGTTCGACGGTGCCGGCGTCGAGAAGCGGATCGGTCGCCGTGATGGAGTGAAGGAGGTCCACGCCAACTTCCTGAGCGGCACGGCGACCGTCGTGCACGACGAGTCCCGTGTCGCGGCCGCTGAGCTTCAGGCGCTCGTCGACGACTGTGGATATCACTGCCGCGGCGAAGTCGTACCGGCACACGTGTGTGAGCCGGATCCGCCACGTGACGCAGGTAGTGCGCACTCGAATCACGCGCGGCCGGCAGCGGGTGTCGCCCCTGGCGATGATCATTCCGGCCATCGAGCGACAGTGGCCGCTCCCCCGACCGCCGACATGGCGCACGGCATGGGGCACGGCGTCGGCGCGTCGATGGACGACATGGTGCGCGGGATGCGCACCCGTTTCTTCGTCACGCTGGCACTCGCTATCGTGGTGTACCTCTACACCCCGATGTTCGCGAACATGACCGGCGTCTCATTGCCAACGCCGTTCGGCATGTCGAGGGCGCTGGTGGGCTTCATCGTGGTCACGCCGGCGGTCCTGTACGGCGGCTGGGTCTTCTACGTGGGAGCATGGCGCGCGCTGAAGAACGGCGTCGCCAACATGGCGGTGCTCGTGTCGCTCTCCGTGATGGCGGGCTACCTCTTCAGCGTCGGCGCCACGTTCTTCTTCACGGCGGAGGTGTTCTACGAAGCGGTCGCCATGCTGCTCGTCTTCATCCTGCTGGGACACTGGCTGGAGATGCGCGCGCGCGCCGGTGCGTCGAAGTCCGTACAGGCGCTGTTGAGTCTCGCCCCGCCGAAGGCCACGGTGATTCGCGACGGCCAGCCTGTCGAGGTTCCGACCGCTGACGTCGCCATTGGTGACATCGTGATGATCCGCCCCGGTGACAAGCTGCCAGTGGACGGTGAGGTAAGCGACGGCGAGTCCAATGTCGACGAATCCATGATCACCGGCGAAAGCATGCCGGTCAGGAAACGCGTTGGCGACACCGTGATCGGTTCGACGATCAACAAGACGGGGACGTTCCGCTTCCGCGCCACGAAGATCGGCGCGGACACGGCACTCGCGCAGATCGTCAAGCTCGTGCAGTCCGCGCAGAACTCCAAGGCGCCGTCCCAGCGGCTCGCGGACAAGGCCGCGCAGGTGCTCACCATCTCGGCCGTCGTCTTCGGCGTCGCCACATTCGCTGTGTGGTTCTGGGTTGCTGGCTCGACGGCCGTCTTCGCGATGCTGCTGGCGATCACGGTCGTCGTGATCGCCTGTCCCGACGCGCTCGGACTCGCCACCCCGATGGCGATCATGGTCGCCAGCGGCAAGGGAGCTCAGAGCGGCATTCTGTTCAAGGACGCCGTTGCGCTCGAAGAGGCAGGAAGGCTCCAGGCGATCATCTTCGACAAGACGGGCACGCTCACCATCGGGCAGCCGCAGGTCGTCGAGATCGTGGTCGACGGCACAGGCGTCACCGACTCGGAGCTGCTCCGGCTCGTTGCCTCGCTCGAGCAGTCGAGCGAGCATCCGCTGGCGCAAGCCGTGATCGAGAAGGCGAAAGCTGGTGGTGTGACACTCAGTGCGCCGTCACAATTCGAAGCGATACCGGGGCACGGTGCGCGGGCGACGGTCGACGGGCGCTCCGTGCTCGCGGGCAATCGGAAGCTGATGACCGACAATCGTGTGGAGCTTGGTGGACTCGGTGAGCGCTCGCAGTCGCTCGAGCAGCAGGGCAACACCGTCGTCTACGCCGCCGTCGATGGAAAGCCGGCCGGTCTGATCGCCATCGCGGACGCGATTCGTCCCAATGCGAAGCAGGCAATCGACCGCATCGCCTCGCTCGGCATCGAGGTGGCCATGCTGACGGGAGACAACCAGGGGACCGCCAACCTCGTTGGAACGGCGCTCGGCATCAAGACGGTGTTCGCTGAAGTACAGCCGGGACAGAAGGCGGACAAGGTCAAGGAGATGCAGGCGCGCGGACTGCGAGTCGGGATGGTCGGTGACGGCATCAACGATGCGCCGGCGCTCGCGCAGGCTGACGTTGGCATCGCCATCGGCGCTGGCACCGACGTGGCGATGGAGACAGCCGACGTCGTGCTGATGAAGAGCGATCCATTCGACGTGATCGGCACCGTCATCCTGAGTCGCGCGACGCGGCGCAAGATGCGACAGAACCTGTGGTGGGCAGCGGGCTACAACGTGATTGCCTTTCCGCTCGCCGCCGGCGTGCTGTATCCGTGGACCCGTTGGCTGCTCAGCCCCGAAGTCGCCGCGCTCTCGATGTCGGGCTCGACCCTGATCGTGGTGGCCAACGCGTTGCTTCTGAAGCGCGTGAAGATGGGCGCCCTGAGCGGCGGGGTTCGAACGAAGGACGTCTGAACGAGGTACCGCGCAGGCCTTACTTGATCACCACGCCTGTCAGGTACAGCACGAGCATCCCGGCGAGCACACCGCCGAATGTCGTCATCGGCCGCGCCCGGGCTGGCGCGTCGTTCCAGACCATCTGCCGCCCGATCGCATACGCCACCTGAAACACCGCGCCCGCGCCGATGGCGAGAAACAGCACCGACAACGCCTGTGCATGCACGAGTCCTCCCACCCAGGCGCCCACGATGGCCGGAGCGCCGCCAATGAGTCCGAGCAGCGCGAGCGTCCGGAGCGACGGACGATCCTTCGCGAGGGGCACGACGATCCCCAATCCCTCCGTGATGTTCTGGATGATGAACCCCACGACGAGGAATGTGCCGAGTGTCGCCGCACCGACCGCGTAGGCCGCGCCGATGGCGAGCCCTTCACCCAGATTGTGCAGGCCGATGCCGAGTGCGATCACCAACGCCAGTGATCGCCGTTGGCGGATCTCGTCTCGGCCAATGCTCTGCTGTCGCCGACTGATGGCGTCGAGCAGGAGCCACGTGCCCACGATGCCGATCCCCACGATGCCCACGCCCTGGAATGCTCCGCCCAGTCCGCCCGCCATCTCCAGCGCCTCCGCTGTGGCATCGAGGCCGAGGTAGAGCAGCAGACCCACCGTCGCCGCCATCAGGAACAGCATGGTGCCGGCGCCGAGCTGCTTCAGCGCAGGAAGCCAGAGCATCCCGAGCAGCACCGGCAGGATGCCCACATAGAGTCCGATGAGCGTGAAGCTCCACAACGTTGCGGCAGACGCACGAGGCGTTTCGGCCGCCACCGCAACGGAATGCGCGAACGGCACCGAGTTGCTGGACAGCAGACCGATCTCGTACGCCTCGCCCTCCACCCACGGGTAGCGCAGCGTCACCACCGCGCTGCCGAGACGCGAGATCTCACGTGACGGCACGGCCTCATAGGGCCAGATGGCGTCGTTGATGTTCACCTGCGCGATGGTGATCACGTCAGGACTCGTGTTCCGCAGGTGCAACTCGATCTCGCCCGGACGCATGATCGTCCGCCCGAACTGCACCGTCTCGATCGGCGCGGCCGGCGCGACATTGAGTCCGGCGCCGCGCGTAGCGACGAAAAGCGCGATCACGCCCGCGAGCAGCACGAGCGGCAGGACGAGCAGGAAAATCGTGCGTAGACCCAGCCGAGGGACGGGTTGAGTGTCAGGCATCGACGCGCCGGCGGGTGCCGCGTCGCTCATCGCGTTCATGCGTCCACCTGAAAGATTCCCGTCCACCCCAGTTCGGCGAACTCCGTCTTGTGCGCGTGAAACATGTAGCGGCCAGGATGCTTGAAACTGAACTCGAGTATGCCACGCTGTCCCTGCATCTGCGCGACGGTGTCGGTGAACTCGCTTGGCGTAAGGCTCGTGCCGGTCGGGTAGTACTGGAAGAAGTTGGCGTGCAGGTGAAACGAGTTGCTCTGGTCGTACTCGAGCACGTTCACCAGGTACAGGCGCACGCGCTCGCCGACCTTGAGCTCTATTGGATGCCGATCGTAGTGAAACGGAATCCCGTTCACCATGTAGAAGTCGTTCGATCCGTCGAAGTCGACGTCGTAGCCGCTCATCACCATCACGAGCTCGCGGTCCACAGCGGGGCGGCCGACCTTTGGATCGATGAGGAATGCGCCGTAGAGTCCCTTGGCGAGATGCTTCGCCAGTGGCGCGGTATGGCAGTGATAGAGGTGGAGTCCGAACGGCTCGGCGTCGAAGTCGTACGTGTAGGTCCCCCCGGGCGCTACCACACCGGACCGCATGTCGAACACGCCGTCCATGCTTCCCGGGTGCACACCGTGAAAGTGAAGGCTGTGCGGGTGATCGCTCGCGTTCAGGTGCGTGATGCGCACGCGGTCGCCCTCGGTCACGCGAATGGTGGGACCCGGCACGCGCCCGTTATACGTCCACGCGGCGAACTCCACGCCGGGCACGACTTCGATCGTCTTGTTCTGCGCCACCAGCGTGTATTCGCGGAGTGTCTGTCCGCTCGGCAGCGTGCTCACCTTGCCCCCGTCGAAATCGACGAGCATCTCCGACGGGTTGAATCCGTTCCTCGCGTGATTCACCTCGCCGACCACCGCAGGCATGGGGTGCATGGCCCCATGCGCGCTGGCGGAATTCGTTCCTGTGGCGCCCGGGCGCGGCGGCTGGTACGGGCCCTGACCCTGCGTGCCGCCGCCAAGTATTGCGCCACGTGCTTCGCTCGAGAGTCCTAGCGCGGCGGCGCCGAGTAGTCCTGTGCCACCCACGCCAGCGAGGAGAAAGCTGCGGCGCGAGACTCGGCTGTCATCGCTGTGCATGTCGTGCACGACGGTCGGTTGCTCGGGGTTGCCGCCCGGCTCGGCGATATCCCTCACGGCGTCGCCTGTTCGCCACCGTTGGTCTGGCGGGTGAACGCGTGTTCGAAGCTCAGGTAGACGAACACGCTCCGCATGCCACGGCTCGCGCCGACACCGAACGGAAATGCCAGACCGGGAACGATCTGCAACCCGGAGCGCAGGTCGATCGCCCCGCGGAACCCTGGGGAGATAAGCGTCTCGGTGCTTGCAGCGGTCTGTCCCGAACCGATCACCTCTTGGGATCGGTTCCACACCGCTTCGACCATCAGGTTGAGTTTCGGGTGCGCCAGCCAGATGACGCTTTGTCCAACGGAATAGTCCGTCGTCGTCGCCCGGCTGCCCAGTGCGCTCCTCGCGCGCGGGGTGTACGTCCCGCCCACGTTCGAATGCGTGACGAGTGAGGCGGGAAGCTCCGCACTGAAGGGAAGGTTGAACTGGATGCCCGGCGCGCCTGCGCCCTGACCGCGCTCGCTGGACCCGACTGGAAAGAGGATTGACAGACGAGGGGCGAACGCGAGCGGGACGCTGTCCATGCGTCCGACCTGGTACCGGTAGTTGAGCGCGACGTCACCCACGCCGGGCTTGCTGCCACTGGTCTGGTCGGTGCGCGCGACGGGAACAGTGTAGCTCAGTTGATGGCGCTGACCGCGGACTGGCCACTCCTGCGTGAAGGTGTACAGCCATGCCCCGCCTCGCTCGGCACGCGCGAATGCGCTGATGTGCTGGACCACGCCGAGTGGCTGGTTGTAGGCCTCTTCGACGAGAAAGCTGTTATCGCGAATGGGCGCGGGGTTCTGGGCGCCCGCCGTCGCGGCAGCGAGGAGCGAGCCGAGCAGGAGGGGTGGGCGAATCATGAGAGCTCCGGAAACCGTGCCGAGTCCGGGTTATTCGTAGACCCGTGAAATTAGTTTAACATTAACTAAATTTTACGCAAGGGTAAACATACGATCGCTTTAGACCTGTTGGAATAAATGATGGGCTCGCCGTGCTTGAGTTCACGCCTTCGCTTCCGCCGTACTCACTTCTGACGCGGAGAGCTTGCAGCTGTCAGCTCGGCTGTGGACGGGCAGCTCACGGCTCATGCCTCTCCACTGCAGTCGGCAGTTTTCACGGCCGAGCTGTCAGCTCCAAGCTGTGAGCTGACAGAATTGATCGTTGTTCGGTGCACGGAGAGAGTGCGCGGTAGATGGGCGGCATCGTGACGAACTGCGGGGACGGCCGTTCCCTTCCGCAGTGCTCACTTCTGACGCGGAGAGCTTGCAGCTGTCAGCTCGGCCGTGGATGGATACTGATGGCTCTCGACTCCCAACTGTCCGCTCGGCCGTGGACCGTCAATTCCGCTGACACCCTACCTACATCTTCATCCCTTTCATCATGGCACCATGCATCTGCATCAGCCGCATCATCCGGGCGTGATGCGCCGGCACGGCGTCCTTCAGCTGTTGCGCACTCTGTTCGGGAAGTCGCACGAGATCCTGGCGCACGGAGTCGACCGTCGCTGTCCATGCCACGTCCGCCGGCATGTTCATGCTGCGCATCTGCGTGTTCATCTGCGCGAGCATGTTGGCCGCCATCTGCCGGTGCATCGGCAGCATGGCCTTCATCTGCTCCGGGCTCGCCTTCATCATGGCGTCCATCTGCTTCTGCATGTCGGCCATCATGGTCATGTCGCCCATGGCCCTCGAGTCGCCACCCGACATGCCCTTCATGCCGCCCATGCCCTGCATCGGCATCCCCGACATGCTACCGGCGGTCGCGGAATCTCCCGATCCGGCGCGCATGGCTGCGCCGGCAGTATCCACGGCAGTCTCTTTCTTTGCGCACGCACCGAGTGCAACCGCGAGGACGGCGAGCGCGATGCTGCTTCTGTACAAACCGGCGCACGAGCGCGACTGCGACGCGGCCATCGAGATTCTGCGAGTCAGTTGCATGATTTCATCTCCGAGATTGGATGGCCATCGCACCGGCGAGATGCCGGTGGCTCAGCCACAGGATGACCAGCGGAAGTACCAACCACTGCACGAGTGGCACCACTCCGATCCCACCGATCGTCGGCATGATCGACGAGTAGCTCCAGCGACTCATTCGATACACGCTGATGTACTCGAGCGCGATCGTCACCCCGACGCCGCAGGCGACATACACCGCGATCAATCGAGGACTGGCGGCGTTGATCCATCGCCGCGTGTCGATCGCCGCGACTATCGCGTACGAACCGATCGTGATTCCCGCATCGCCGAATGAGGAGCGCAGGCATGCCAGAACAGTGATGCTGTGCGGCGCCTCCGCGTGCAGGGCGTAGAACGGCGGGACGAGGACCTCCCACGCGAAATTGACGAGCAGACTGAACAAGGCAAGTGTCACCCAAGGCTGATATTGCGGCCAGGTGCTATCGCTGCCCCGCACCTCTGCCCTCGCCCCGGGCTCCATGGAATCACGCTCACGCATTCAACATGTCCTCCGTCATATGTCCCCGCAGTACTCAGTTCTGACGCTGAGAGCTTTCAGCTGTCAGCTCGGTCGTGGACGTGCAGCTCACGGCTCATGCCTCTCTCCTGCAGTTGGGAGTTTGCACGGCCGAGCTGATAGCTCCAAGCTGTCAGTTGTCTGAATTGATCGTTTTCCGGTGCACGGAGAGAGTACGCGGCAGGTGGGCGGCATCGTGACGAACTGTGGGGACGGCCGTTCCCTTCCGCAGTGCTCACTTCTGACGCGGAGAGCTTGCAGCTGTCAGCTCGGCCGCCGACCTGACTGAGCGATCCCCCGTTCCTTCCACAGTGAATAAATCGCCGGAATGACCACCAGCGTGAGGATGGTGCTCGTCACCATCCCGCCCACCATCGGCGCGGCAATGCGCTTCAGCACGTCGGCCCCGACGTCCTGACTCCAGAGAATCGGCAGCAGTCCGGCAATGATCGCGACGACGGTCATCATCTTCGGACGCACGCGCTCCACCGCGCCGTACTCCACCGCAGCATCGATGTCCGCCCGTGATCCCACCGCGCCGCGTGCCGCCCGGTCGCGAAAGGCGTGGTCGAGATAGATCAGCATGATCACTCCGGTCTCCGCGGCGACGCCCGCCAGCGCGATGAATCCGATGGCCACGGCCACGCTCATGTTGTAGTCGAGCAGCCACATGAGCCACACCCCACCAACGAGCGCGAACGGCAGCGACAGCATCACGATCGCCGTTTCGGTCACGCTCCTGAAATTGAAGTACAGCAGACCGAAGATGATGAGCAGGGTGATCGGCACCACGACACGCAATCTTTTCGTCGCCCGCTCGAGCGATTCGAACTGGCCAGACCACTCGATGCGATAGCCGGGTGGCAGCGTCACATTGCGCGCGATGACCTGCTTCGCCTCGCCCACGTAACTCCCGATGTCGCGGCCGCGCACGTCCACGTACACCACATTGTTGAGCATCGCGTTCTCGGACTTGATGAGCGTGGACCCTTTCACCACCGTCACCTGCGCGAGCTCGCCAACTGCTACCTGAGCGCCCGATGGCGTCGCGATCAGCACTTCGCGTACGCGGTCGGGATCGTCGCGCAACTCTCGCGGATAGCGCACGAGCACGTTGAACCGCTCGCGTCCCTCGATCACCTGCCCCGCATCCATTCCGCCCACGGCGGTGGCGAGCGCCATCTGCACGTCGTCGCTCGTCATGCCGTATCGCGAGGCGGCCGCGCGATCGATCGTCACGTCGAGGTACCGACCGCCCACCGCACGCTCGGCGAACACCGATCCGGTGCCGGCAACCGAGGGCAGCACGCCTTCGACTTCCTTGCCGATACGGTCCAGCGTCGATAGCTCGGGCCCGAAGATCTTGAGTCCGACCGGTGTCTTGATGCCCGTCGCCAGCATGTCGAGCCTGTTCTTGATCGGCATCGACCACATGTTCGCGACCCCCGGCGTATTCACCGTGTTGTTGGCCAAGGTCACGATCGAGTCGTACGTCACCCCCGGCCGCCAGTCCTTCCGGTCCTTGAGGATGGCGATCGTCTCGATCATCGACATCGGCGCCATGTCGGTGGCGCTCTCGGCGCGCCCGATCTTTCCCATCACCGTCTGCACTTCCGGGATGCGCGCCAGCGCCGCGTCGCGCTGCTGCAAAATCTGCTTCGCCTGTGCCGAGCTCACGCCGGGAAAGAGCGAGGGCATGTCCATGATCGAGCCCTCATTGAGCGGCGGCATGAATTCGCTGCCGATGCGCGACCATGGCAGCCACGTCGCTACCAGAATGACGCCCGCGACAGCGATTGTCGGCCACCGATGACGCAGCACGAGCTCGATGACGGGACGGTACGCCCGCACTAGCACGCGATTCACCGGATTGGCCGACTCGGGCTTCACCCCCTTTCTCACGAACAGTCCCATCGCCACCGGAACCAGCGTCACCGAGAGCAGCGCCGCCGAGCCCATCGCCAACGTCTTGGTCCAGGCGAGCGGCTTGAACAGGCGCCCCTCCTGATCCTGGAGTGCGAATACGGGGAGGAACGACGCCGTGATGATGAGCAATGAGATGAACAGCGATGGACCGACCTCCTGCGCCGACTCGATCACCAGCGTCCAGTGGTCCTTGCCCAACTTCTCCGCGTCGTTGCGCTCCATGTGCTTGTGGAGGTTCTCCACCATCACGATCGCGGCGTCGATCATGGCGCCGATGGCGATGGCGATGCCGCCGAGGCTCATGATGTTGGCGCTGAGGCCCAGGGTGCGCATGGCGAGGAGCGCCATCAGCACGCCAATCGGGAGCGTCACGATGGCGACCAGCGCGCTCGGGGCGTGCAGCAGGAACAGCACCGTGACGAGCGCGACGATGATCGACTCCTCGATCAGCTTCGTCTTGAGCGTGTGGATGGCACGGTCGATCAGTCCGGACCGATCGTAGCCTTCCACGAAGCGCACGCCGCGAGGCAACGCGCCTTCCAGCTCGGTCATCTTCCGCTTCACCCCGTCGATCACGTTGCGTGGGTTGGCGCCGTAGCGCATCACCACCCAGCCCGTCACCACCTCACCCTT
>JBDSSY010000087.1:0-10114 GCA_039928585.1 Gemmatimonadaceae bacterium
ACATCTTCCTCGCCTCCCTTCTTGAACAGGAAGGCCTCCATGTTCTTGGTAAGGAAGCTTCGTGCCTGCGGGTCCATCACGTTGAGCCCGTAGTGATTGATGAGCATGGTCTGCTGCTTGAGCCACAAGCCCCAGCACTCCTGGCAGATCTCGGCCACGACACGGGCGCCGATGGCACCCGGGAAGGGCGGTCGCTCATATCCGGCGCGCGATTGTCCGCAGCGGGCACAGGTGACGGTAGCGGGCATGGTGGAACCTCAGTTATGAGTACTGCAGCAATCTAAGACAGACGGGACGCGCGTGAGTCGTGAGTCATTGAGTGAAGCCGTACGCCTCTCGCCGTACGCCAAAGGCACACCGAGCCATCCGGTGTGCCTCCGACGTTTTACCGGTCCCGTGCCGTCAGGCAGCTACGGCATCCACGGCGTTCTCGTCTCGCTGCTTCGCATCGGGTCCGTAGTTGCGCGCATACTCGATCTTCGCGAGCCCGATCAGTTTCAGGGCGCGGATGTAGATCCAGCCGATGTCGAGCTCGAACCAGCGAGCCTTGAACTTCGCGCTCTTCGGGTCGGCGTGATGGTTGTTGTGTAGCTCCTCGCCTCCGAGCCAGATCGCGATGGGCGTGATGTTCCGGCTCTCGTCCTTCACATCGAAGTTGCGATAGCCAAGGGCGTGGCCGATGCCATTGATGACGCCGGCGGCCCAGAGCGGGATCCAGATCATCTGCACGCCCCACACGAGCGGACCGACGAAGAAGCCGAAGAGATACACATCGATGCCGAGCATGAGCAGGACGCCCGACCAGTTGAGTGGCGTGAGGAGATGGCGCTCGAGCCAGTCGTTCGGCGTGCCCTTTCCGTATTTCTCGAGCATGCCGGGCTGGCGCACCGCCTTTCGATAATAGAAGGCGCCCTTCAGCAGGATCTCGCGCAGTCCCTCCACCACCGGACTATGCGGGTCGCCTTCACGATCCGCGAAGGCGTGATGCTTCCGATGGCACGCTACCCATTCCTTCGTGACGATGGCTGTGGTCAGCCAGAGCCAGAGGCGCATTGGCGTCGCGGCGATCGCGTGCAGGCGTACACCGCGATGTGTCTGCGCGCGGTGAAGGAAAAGCGTGACGCATACGTTGGTGATGTGTCCGGCGACGACGACAAAGAGCACCGGAATCCACCACCTGCTGGCCCACGCACCAAACTCGAGCATGACTCACTCCGAAAAAAACGACACGAAGACGCAGGAAGCACGACAACAGCTACACGACGAACGCCCAATCTAACGGGCCGCCGAGAGCGGCCGATCTTCTCAACACACACGGCGACGGGCGTCCAGCGATCTCACGGCAACGGACGTCCACCGATCTCACCGCTCAACCCGCCCGCGGAGGATGCGACCGGCGTGGTAACGGGCGGTGTACCCCAGACGTCGTTCGTCGCGTTGAAGTCGGGCACTACGCCGTCTGGCCAGAGTCGAGCGCCGGTCACCGGCGCCTTGACGGCGACGACGGCCGAGTAGCGATCGGCACGCGACCAGATCTCGACAGGCAGTGTGACGTCCTGCGAGGTGTTGTCGGCGAAGCGCAGTCGCAGCTTAACGGGGAAGGGCACCGAACTGTTTCGTCGCAAGGCGATCACGGCGTAGTTCTGTCCTTCCTGCTGTCGCATCGTCACGTTGTCGATGCCCAGGTCGAGGACGTCGGTCGAGTAGAAGAACGAGCGCCAGTACCAGCCGAGATCCTGCCCCGACACGTTCTCGAGCGTGCGAAAGAAGTCGCCCGGCGTGGGATGCTTGAACGACCAGCGGTGGATGTATTCGCGGAACGCGCGATCGAACGTCTCGCGCCCCACCACATTGTCGCGGAGCGCGAGCAGCACAGCACCCGGCTTGCGGTATCCAATGGCCCCGAGCGCACGGGAATCGACCCGATCGGGGGGTGTCATGAGTGGTGAATCGATCCGGTCATCGACTGCGCGCTTCCAGTTCTGCTGATAGAACGGGTAGGAGTTGGTGCCGGGATAGCGGCGCTCGTTCGCGAAGGCATTGATATAGGTGTTGATCCCTTCGTCCTGCCACGCGTACCGGCGCTCGTTGGATCCGACGATCATCGGAAACCATTCGTGGCCATGCTCATGATCGATCGTGCCGAAGATCGACTTCGGGTCGTCGAGCGGGTCGCCGTAGTGGACCATGACGAACATCGGATACTCCATTCCGCCCACGGGACCGGCCACGGACGTCGCCTGTGGATAGGGATAGCGGAAGAACAGATCCGAGTAGTTCCGAATCGACCACGCCGTCTGCTCGGCAGCCTGCTCCCAGGCTTTGCCGGCCTTGGCGAACTGATAGTACGACTGGGCCAACACGCCGTTGGCGTTCACCGCGTCCCAGCGGAAATCAGGCGCTGCAGCCCACGCGACGTCGCGCACGTTGACGGCCCGAAAGCGCCATGTGCGCGTACCGGTCACGGGTGACGCCACCGCTTCAGCCTGCGTGATGATCGGGATCACTACAGCCGATGTGGCGGCGCGCGCAAGCCGTTCGCGCTGCGCTGCCGAAAGCACGTCGCCCTGATTCTGGAGCGAGCCGCTCGCCGCGACTGTATAACCGGCGGGCGCCGAGACGCTGAAGTCGATGTCGCCATACTCGAGATAGAACTCGCCCTGACCGAAGTAGGGGTCGGTGTTCCAGCCCCGAACGTCGTCATACACCGCCATGCGCGGATACCACTGTGCGATCTCGTAGAGGGTTCCATCGCGACCCATGCGATCGGATCCGTGTTCGGGCACGCGGAAGGCGAAGCTCATGGCGATGGTGGCCTTTCCGCCCTTCGGCGCGATGGCCTCGACGAGGTCGATGCGGCCCATCGTGTCGTCCACCCGAATGGTGACGGGTCGTCCATTGACCTGCACTCCGCTCAAGTCGTACCCTCCCTCGAATCCACGCACACCCCACCGGGAGTCGGCCGGGAATAGCGCCGAGCCCTTGCTGCCGGGCCGGTACAGATTCTGGTCGAGCTGCAGCCAGACGAATCGCAGGCTGTCCGGTGAATTATTCGTGTATTTGATGGTGACTGTGCCGCTCACCCGTTGCTGCGTCGTGTCCAGCGAGACGGCGATGGTGTAGTCGGCCCGCTGTTGCCAGTACGCCGGACCGGGCGCGCCGCTCGCCGAGCGGTAGGCGTTCGGACCCGACCACTCCATGCGATCGATGCGGGCCATGGGGTCGTCCATGGTGGTCCTGACGACTGTGCCGGAGCCACTGGTTCCAGCGCTTGACTGTACAGGCGGCGACACTGTCGCGATGGTATCGAGACGAACTGGCGTCAACACCTGCGGCCGCTGGCCGGCGCACGCGACGCCGCCCAGCAGGGCAACAGCGAGAAAACGATTCACGGACGTACCGGTGGAGAGACGTATTCGCAGAGATTCGATGATGCATCGCCGCTCGGCGGCCGAACGACTGCGTCACCCCCTCTCATCGCAACGGAAGTGCCGCGACGAGACCAGAGGTGTCACGCTGCGTTGGGCACTGCGCCGCGCGCGCCGCGCGCCCTTGCTCAACGAAGCCGACTCTCGTACCCTCCCGGCATCCATGTCCCCACGAACGACCGATTCCTCTTCACGCGACGGCGCGAAGCTCACTCCGCCCGCGGTCGCGCCATCTCCCGACGATTTCGACGCGACCGAGCCGGGCCGCGAGGCGCGACGGGCCACCACGGCCGGCACCTATCGGTTCGAGGAGCGGACGACGGGCCGCCTCGCCGAGTTCCGCCGGACGTTGCCCCGGAACCTCGCGGCGAGCGCTCTCGGGATCGGGACCTATCTCGGTGATTGCACCGACGATGAGGACGCCGCCTACGCCAGCACCATCCGCGCAGCCATCAAGGCGGGGGTGAACGTCCTGGACACAGCGATCAACTACCGCTGCCAGCGTTCCGAGCGCGCGGTCGGGCACGCCGTGGCGGAGGCGATCGCATCGGGCGAGGCGCGTCGAGACGAGCTGATCATCTGCACGAAGGGAGGGTATGTGGCGCTGGACGGGGAGCCACCGGCTTCCCGCGAGGCGTACGATCGGTGGCTCGAGACCGAGATGTTCGCGTCGGGCCTGGTGACGCGCGAGGAGCTGGTGCGCGGAGGCCATTCGATCGCGCCTCGGTACGTCGCCCACCAGCTCGAGCGCAGCCGCGAAAATCTCGGCGTACGGACGATCGACCTCTATTACCTGCATAATCCTGAAGAGCAGCTCCTTGCCGTGGACCGCGCGACCTTCCGGCTGCGGATGCGCGCCGCGTTCGCGATGCTGGAGGAGCGCGCGGAGTCGGGTGAGATCGCCGGCTATGGTTGTGCCACCTGGAACGGGTTCCGCGTGGCGCCCGAGCACCGGCAGCACCTGACGCTGGCGGAACTGATCGCGCTGGCGCGCGAGGTGGGTGGCACGACGCACCACTTCCGTGCCGTGCAGCTACCGGTCAGCCTCGCGATGCCGGAAGCCGCGCGACTGCCGACCCAGCCACTGGGCCGAAAGCTCGTACCACTCCTGGAAGCCGCCGACGCGCTCGGCGTGGGCGTCGTAGCGAGCGCGCCATTGATGCAGGGCCGGCTCACCGCGGGCTTGCCGAACGAGATGCACGATCTCTTTCCCGAGTGCGCAACCGACGCGCAACGCGCGCTGCGATTCGCGTCGTCGTTGCCCGGCGTGAGCGTCGTGCTCACGGGGATGCGGCGAGGCGAGCACCTGGTGGAGAACCTCGATGCGTGGCGCAGCTGACGTCGACGACTCGACTGCGCGCGGTCAGAGTCGCTGCGAAGGGCGTTATTCGATGATCAGCGTTCCCATTTGGCCCGATCGACGATCCACGACGGCGACGCGATGGGCATTGGTGTCCGCGACATAGACGAATCGTTCGCCGATCGCCAGACCCGACGGCTCGTGCAACCCGCGCACCCAGGTCTCGACGCGGCGTGACACCGGATCCAACCACTTGAGCGCGTCGTTGTAGCTGTCGCACACGAGGAGCCGGCCGTCGCCGGTAAGCGCGATGCCTTGTTGATGCTGCATCCGCGCCACGTCGCCGATGTCATCCACGTCGCCGAAGTCGAACAGGCCGGTGCCGATGATGGTGCGCACCCCTCCCGACGGATCTCGGTCAGCGACCCGAACGGCGCTCGACTCGGCGTCGGCGGCGTACAGCACGTGATCGGCGATGCAGATCCCCATCGGCTGGGCGAGCGCTGCTTCGCCATGCGATCCGTCATGCAGCTCTTCCGCACCGCTGCCGGAAAAGACCTCGGCGAGTCCGGACGAGACCGACACCGTCCACAACTGATGGACCCCCGCCATGGCGACGAACAGGGTGTCGCCATCGAGTGCGAGGTCCCACGGCGAGCTGAGCGCGCCTCGCGATTCGTCCACCGCGCTGCGCAGTTGATGCCCGGTACCAGCGAGGATGCGCGCACTGCCGGTGCGAAGTGAGCATTCGAGAATGGTGTGGCGTCCGGGATCGGCGACGTAAAGCAGGTCGCCGGCCAGTACGACGCCCTGTGGATTGATGAAGCGCTGGTTGTTGGACGTCGCACTTCTGCCATCGCTGCCATCGACCGTATGGTCGACACGCATGCGCTGTCCGCTGTCGTCGAGCGTGCCCACAAGCACGCGCCGATGTCCGCTGTCGGCGATGGCAAGGCGATTGTCGGCGATCGACACCTTCCCGGGGAACGAGAGCGTGCCCGTGGCACTGGTGGGTGGATCGCCCTCGCGGTGCAGTCGCCCGGGCACCAGCGTGCCGGCGTCGCGTGCAGTGGCGATCGTGCGATCGATGAATGGCGCGAGCGAATCCGCGGTGGTCTCCCCGGCGTGCATGCCGATGACGTATCCGCGGGGATCGACCGCGACGAGCGTTGGCCAGGCGCGCACGGCATACGCGCGCCAGAGCCGAAACTGCCGGTCGTTGATCGTCGGATGCGTGGCTCCAAGCCGGATTGACGCATCGCGGATGCGTGACGTGTCGCGCTCAGCGGTGTACTTGCCGCTATGCACTCCGACGATGGCGATTTCGTCCGGATAGCGTTCCTCGAGCTTCCGCAACTGCGGAAGGACGTGCACGCAGTTGATTCAGCCGTAGGTCCAGAAGTCGAGGAGCAACAGCTTGCCCCGAAAGTCGGAGAGCGCGAGACGGCGTCCCTCCGTGTGAATCCACTCGAGTGTATCGGGGAACTCGGGGGCGCGGACTATGCCGTCCAGATCCATCGGATGTCTCTCGCGGAACAGGTTGGCAATCAGGCCTCGCGTCCACAGCACGCACCGTGCACTTTTCGCACTCGACCTGCACTCCCGGTGCCACCCGAGGACATGCATTCATGGGTTCACGCTGCAAGCATCTCGATCATGTAATCACCGTAGAGCCACGGACGCCGGCAGGCTGCGAACAGTGCCTGGAGATGGGCAGCAGCTGGGTGCATCTACGTCTGTGTCTCGAGTGCGGCCACGTCGGGTGCTGTGACAGCTCGCCCAACATGCATGCGACGAAGCACTATCACGCGACGCATCATCCGGTGATGAAGAGTTTCGAGCGCGGGGAGGATTGGGGCTATTGCTACGTCGACGCGATGATGCTCGATCCCGCGCCGAGGCCGCGCGTCGTCTGACGGAGATACGCGGGCAGGGGTCCAGCCCGATGCACCACGCGGCCGACGGATCGTTTCGCAATCCGTGGCCAGATAGTGAGCCGCATGGTCTGGTGGATGTGCTTCGCTGGGCCCGTGCGCGTCGAGGCTCTGCGCTACCTCCTACGCCGCCGCGGGGATTCTTTCCCGTCATGACGCCCGGTTTCGCACAGCCGCGCCTCGGCGACGCTGATGCGTCGGCGACCTGGGTCGGTCACTCCACCATCATCATTCAGCTGGGGGGACGCAACATCCTCACGGACCCGATGTGGAGCGAGCGCGCTTTTCCGGTTCAGTGGGCCGGTCCGCGGCGCGTGATGCCGCCTGCCGTCGCGCTCGAGGCGCTGCCGCCACTCGACATCGTGTTGTTGTCGCACAGTCATTACGACCACCTCGACAAGAGCACGGTGAAGTGGATCGCCCGCCGACATCACGACGCGATCTGGGTGACGCCGTTGGGGTTGGGTGGCTATCTGCGCGGTTTCGGCGTGACGCGAATCGTGGAGCTCGACTGGTGGGAATCCGCTGACGTGCAGGGGATCCGGATCGCCGCCACGCCGGCGCGTCACTTCAGCGCTCGGCGCGTCGGCGATCGCAACCGGTCACTGTGGTCGGGATTCACCCTCGAGGGCTCCGGCCGCCGCTGCTACTTCGCCGGTGACTCGGCATATCATCCCGCGTTCGGCGAGATCGGGGCGCGATACGGGCCGTTCGATCTGGTGGCGATGCCCATCGGCGCCTACGACCCTCGGTGGTTCATGCAGAGGGTGCACGTGAATCCGGAGGAGGCCGTGCAGGCCTGCGTGGACCTCGGGTCGACGCATCGTGGCGCGCGACCAGCGCTCACGCTGGGCATCCATTGGGGCACGTTTCGCCTGACCGACGAGCCGATGGACGAACCGCCGCGGCGCACGCGGGTCGCGTGGACGGCGGCAGGTCTGCCCGACGACCGGCTCTGGATTCCCGTGTTCGGCGAGACCCGCGCCTGGTGACGGTGATACTGACGTCCGCGACGACGCGGGGACCGACGCGCGAGGCGATGCGTCAGGACGCTTTCCGCTTCCGAGTGGTTTTCGCGCGCGTCGTCTTCTTTTTCGCGGAAGTCGGCCGCTTGGCTCCGCGCTTCTTCGCGGAGGTCGAGGCCAGACTTTCCTGGAGCCGAGCGACCAGGTCGAGGACGTTCGTGCGCTCGGGTTTTGCGCCGTCGTCGTCGTCGGGAATCTTCTTTCCCTTGAGTTTGGCGCGAAGCAGCGTCTTCAGCTTCGCCTCGTACTCGTCGTGATACTTCGAGGGGTCGAAGGGCTCGGCAAGATTGCCGATCAACTGCTCCGCCATCGCCACTTCCTGCGGCCGTACCTTCTGCTCCTCTGAGCTCGGGAAGCGGAGATCTTCGGGAGCGACCAACTCTTCCTCGAAGCGCATCAGCTCCAGCACGAGCGCGTCTCCGATGGCGCGGACCGCGACGAGGTGCTCCTTCTGGCGAAGGGTCAGCTTGCCGATTCCCACCATGTCGGTGTTCTGGAGGGCTTCGCGGAGGAGCGCGTAGGGCTTCTCGCCTCCCTTCTGCGGGATGAGGTAGTAGGGCGTGTCGAAATAGCGGGAATCGATCTCGTCGGACTTCACGAAATCCATCATTTCCACCGCCTTGCTCGACGGCGTCTTGACCTTCGCGAGCTCCTCGGGGGTGACCACGACGTACTTGCCCTTCGTGTATTCGTAGCCTTTCACGATCTCGTTCCAGGGGACCACTTCACCGTCCGCCGGACAGACGCGCTCATACTTGATCGGCGTCAGGTCGTCCTTGTGCAGCTGGCGGAAGCTCGTCTTCTCGACCGAGCGGACGGCGCTGGCGAGAGAGACGGGGATGTTCACGAGCCCGAAGGTCAGGGCGCCAGTCCATATGGAAGCCATGGTAGTTGCTAAGGCAGGGGGCGTACTATCCAGCAGTTGTCAACATCGTGAACGGTGAATTGTGAATTGTGAATCTCGTAGGACCCGAATTCAGTCACGCGACTTGCGCACGGAATCGCCGTGTCTCGGCCACTGAACCCTCGCTACACCTTTCCGGAATTCGTCGTCGGGCGAAGCAACGAGGCTGCGTACACAGCGGCCTCAGCCGCCGCAATCTCTCCCGGCAAGCTCTACAATCCCATCCTGATCACAGGCGCCACGGGACTCGGCAAGACGCACCTGGCACACGCGGTGACGGCCGAATCGGTGAGTCGCGCCGAGTGTCGTGTGGAGCTGGTGACGGCCGACGATTTCCTGCGACTGCTCGCCGACGGTGTTGCCGCGGGCGATCCGTTGTCGCAACTCGTCGCATTGCGTGGAGCGCACCTGTTGGTGATCGACGACGTACACGTGCTCGACCGGCATGCGGCCGCACACGATGCGCTCGCGGCGCTCGCCGCGCACACCGTGACCACGGGATGCCAGCTCCTGTTGACGTGTGATGACGCGGCGGGGTCCGACCTGCTGGCCAAGCGACTCGTTGGCCGATTCCGGAGCGCACACGTCGCCACGCTCGGTACGCCTGACTGGGCACATCGGGTCGCGATCCTGCATGCCAAGGCTCGCTCGCTCGGCCTCACCTTGCCACCCGCCGTCGCGCATCACGTCGCCGCGCAATGCGAGGGCAGTGTCCGTGAGCTGGAAGGGAACATCACGCGGTTGACGGCGATGGCGGAACTGCGCAAGGCGCCGTTGACGCTGGCGCTCGCGCGGCAGGCACTTCCGGCCAGGCGTCAAGCTGGTGCGGTGAGCACGGGCACGCAGGCCGTGCAGGAGGCGGTGTCGGCCGATTGGGGTGTGTCGCCGGAGGCGCTGGTGGGGGAGGGTCGGACGCGTGCGCTCGTCGAGCCCAGGCGAATCGGCATGTTGCTCTGCCGCGACCTGCTCGCGCTGTCGATCCGCGAGATCGGAGCGGCGTTCGGTGACCGTGACAGCTCCACGGTACTGTCGGCCATTCAGCGCGCGCGAAACGACGTCGCGACGAACGCTGCCATGGCGGAGCGGGTCGAGCGACTGCGAGAGCTGCTGTCCGCTACGGCGCCCAGTCCGCGATGAACAGATTCGTGTCGCCCGGCCGTTCGGCGTGGCGATTGGAGGCCCACGCCAAGGAGCGGCCATCCGGACTGAACATCGGGAAGCCATCGAAGGATTCGTGCGTCGTCACCTGTTCGAGTCCCGAGCCGTCGAGCCGCACCAGATAGAGATCGAAGTTGCCGCTGCGCGGCTGGCGGTAGTTGGAGGAGAAAATGAGACGCGTGCCGTCAGGGGTCCACGATGGGCCGAAGTTCGCACCGCCCAAGGTGGTGATCTGACGCTGGCCGCTGCCGTCGGCATTCATGACCCACAGTTCCATGCGGTTCGGGCGAACGAGTCGCTGGGCGAGGAGCTCGCGATAGCTCGCGAGTGCGCTGTCCGCCGGATGCCAGGCGCGATAGGCGATG
>JBDSSY010000088.1:0-2554 GCA_039928585.1 Gemmatimonadaceae bacterium
TCATGGGCCACGCGCTCTACTCCGGTGTTCCCCGCGTGACACCCATGGCGAAGACCCTGTTCGCCGTGGACGAGCTCACGGGGTTGATCACGGCGACGGCGCTCGTGAAGCCCACGCGCAGCGTGCATGACGTCGAGGCGAAATCAGTGCGAAAGAAGATGAAGGACAAGGCATTCGCCCGCGGGGTCAGTCGCGACGACGTGATCAACGGCGCCGCGGAACTGGGTGTGGATCTCGACGAGCATATCGCCTTCGTCATCGGATCGATGCAGCGATCGGCAGCAACGATCGGTCTGGCTGGCATCACTCCCGTGGGATGAGGGCGTGACGTGTCGCTCCCGTTCAACAGTTCGGACTCCGGGTCCGTATCCGGGATGACACCCTCTCGCAGAATTGATGCTCGCCACCGCAGTGTCACCTCCCTCGCATGTCATGCCAACGCGTCCTGACGGCGCGGAGGCGGAGCGCGAGATCGTGTTGGCGGCACAAGGTGGGGCGGACGATGCCTTCTCGGCGCTCGTGCGCATCCATCAGCGCCGGGCGTATGCCATCGTGCGCGCCATCGTGCTCTCGCATGAGGATGCGGAAGACGCAGTGCAGGAGGGGTTTCTGCATGCACACCGCGCGCTCGACCGGTTTCGCCCCGACCAGCCATTCGGAGCATGGTTGTACCGGATCATGGCGAACGCGGCGCTCGACCTCGTGCGTCGCCGGAAGGTGCGTGACGCGGACGAGCTACCCGAGTCAATCCCGATGCCGTTCCGCGATCCGGCGGAGTCGGGTGAACTGCGGGAGCGCCTGCAGCAGGCGTTGTCGCACCTCACGAGCCGCCAGCGCGCGGTCATCGTGATGCACGACGTGGAAGGCTTCACGCACGGGGAGATCGGGCGCACGCTCGGCATCCCCGAAGGCACGGCCCGATCCGATCTCCACCACGCCCGCGCTGCACTGCGCCGGCTTCTGCAGAATATCCGGAGCTCATCATGACGCAAGATCGCTGGACGGCCGACAACGCCGAGCTCACGACCGCGCTGCGCGCCCTCTATGCGGCGCCGGCCGAACGGAGCTACTGGGACGCGCTCGAAGCGCGCATCCTCTCTCATGTCGCGCAGGCCAGGGATACCGGCGTGTGGTGGAGGGAGCTGGTGGACATGGCCCGACCGGGGCTCGTTGCCGCGGCAGCGCTCATTCTCGCCGCTACGCTGGCGATGGTGCGATCGCATCAGCTCGACGCTCGGAACGCGTACGGCACCGTGATCTCTGCGCCAGGGACGCTCGAGGCGTCCACGCGAGGCGCATCGCTTGGCGACGGCGACGTCGCGATCCATTATTTCCTTTCCCGGTAGACGTCATGGAGCGACCCAAGCAGCAGGCGCTCGCGTTCCTGCTCGGAGCAGTGCTGGTGGGAGGGGTCGTCGGTTTTTCGGCCGATCGGGTGCTTCGGCGTGACGATTCCTCGATTACCGCGAAGCGAAAGGCGATGTATGACGACCTCGCCCTGCAGCCCGCGCAGCGTCTGGCAATGGACTCGTTGTTCGATGCCCGGAACTGCAAGTACGATGCGATCTTCAAGCCCATTCAACCGGCGCTCGACACGCTCAAGATCCAAACCCGGGCGCGCATGGATGCCATTCTCACCACAGAGCAACGCACGCGCCTCGACAAGCGTCGCCGAGATGACGACGTGAAAAAAGACGCTGAACGCCGCCGGATGGACGCGTCATGCCGCACCTGATTGGCCAGGTATGACCGCGAGGGGCGCCGGCTCAGCCGGCGCCCCTCGTGGTCGTCGCGCGGCGACGATCAGGTGTTGCGATCGATCTTGTTTTCGGTCTCGCCGACCTTGCGCTGAGCCTTCCCTTCCAACTCACGCGCCTTGCCCTTCAACTCCTGGCTGTGGTTGTCGGTCAGATCGCCTACGTTCTTCTGCACCTTGCCGGCGACTTCCTTTGCCGCACCCTTCACCTGGTTCTTCAGGCCGTCCGTGCCGAGATCGTCTGTCATATGTCGTATCCTCAGTGGAAGAAGGTGCCGTGCTTTCCTTGCCAACACGTAAAGCAAGCGATGTGCCTGAATCCGTCCCGTCACCCCGTGGTTGATTCATCAATCATGCATACTCATGCATTGCACCCCCCGCGAGCCGAGGCCCTCATGAACCCATTCTTGAGGGTACGACAGCGCCGCGCACTCCTCGGCTGCCTGTGCACGCTCGCGCCGGGCCTCGCGATGGCGCAGGACACGGTTCGCGTGCAGCCACTTCCTCCGCTGAGCGTGACCGCATCGCGCACGCCGGTTTCAATTTTCGATGTGCCGCTGGCGGTGACGCTCATCGGCGTCGATGTGCTGCGCTCACGTCGTGGCGTGGGTCTCGACGAGGCGCTCGTGCTCGTACCCGGGGTGCTAGCCCAATCACGCTCGGGGGGAAGTGACGTCCGCATCTCCATTCGCGGCTTCGGTTCGCGGGGGGCGGGAGATCGCTCGAACGCGGGAACCACACGCGGCGTCCGCATCCTCATCGACGGGATTCCCGAGACGGAGCCCGACGGGCGCACGT
>JBDSSY010000089.1:0-18221 GCA_039928585.1 Gemmatimonadaceae bacterium
GCCCAGCTCGAGTCGCGAACCCGCGACGAACACCGTATCGCCCCGTGGCTCGGCAATGTCCACGCGCGGCGTGGAGTCGGCCACGACGACGAGATCGAGCGGCGGCGGCAAGTCCGGAATGTCACCCTGTTCCGCCGCTGCCGTCCAACGCAACTGCATCGAGCGCAGCGCGAGAATGCGTCCAGCGAAGCGTTGTCCCGTGACGGCAAGTGCGTAGCTCGCGTGACCCTGCTCGGTCAGGGTCACTGCACGCAGCGGCACGGACGCACGACCCGCAATGTCGAGCGCCGCGCCGCGCGGCACGCGCAACGGCTCACCCGTCGACATTATCTCCGCCGGCCGCCCGAGATAAGCGGGGAATGTCACGCGCACCGATACCGCGCCGACGAATGGCCGATCCGCGGCGTGCACGATCACGCTGTCGCTCGTCGACCGGCCGTCCGTTGCGACCAGACGCAGATCGCTTCGCAGCGCGTCCAGCGCCCATTGCGCATAGCCCGCGGAGTCCACGCGCAAGGTATCGCGTCGCCACGGCTCTCCCGTCTGTCTCGCGTCGAGCACGATCCGTGTACGCCCGGGCGCGTGAATGTTCACTCGCAACGGTGCTCCGCGCAGCATCTCGGTCGGGGCGCCATCGATGCGGAGACGTGGAAGCAGCGCTCCACGCCAGGCGTCGACCGGTCGAAGCACGGCACGCAGGCCATCGCCGAACAGCGGCGATGCGCTCGCGAGTACCAGCACGCCCGCTGCGGCGACGCCTGCCCCGACGATGGTGCGATGCGAGCTCGCACGTCGCATGGCAGGTGCGAGCGCAGCGCGCTCGGGCAGGCCGGCGCGCGCCGACTGCGCGGCGCGCGCCGCCAGCGCTCCCGCGCCCTCCATCTCGATCGCCCCGACGAGCAGTCCGCGGCGCAGCCCCTGCTCCGCCTCGATCGCGCGCGCGACCTGAGCGCGCGTACCGCCCCGCCCGAGCCGACGTCGCGTCCGCCACGCCAGGCCGAGCATCATCGTGCCCACCGCCATCCAGACGACGAACGGGACGGCGCGTGGCAGCGTAAGCCAGCGAGCATGGCCGAGCAGCACGGCGCCCGCACCGACGATACACGACGCCGCACCCGCGCCGAGCAGTGCACCGGTGAGCAGCTCCTGACGTCGGACGTGACGACGCTCGCGATCGACCAACGCTCCGATCGTCATGAAATCGGCCGACTCGTCACGGCGTACACGAAGAGATTGATCCCCATGCGCAGCGCGGACTCGTGCAACGCCGGGGAGTCCTTGTAGGTCTCGACATCTTCCCATCCGTTGCCGAGGTCGCTGGAAAAGGAGTAGTACACGGCGAGCCGGTCACCGACGAACACGCCGTAGCCTCGCGCCGGCTTCCCGTCGTGCTCATGAATCTTCGGTAGCCCCTGCGGCATGTCGTAGACCGCATGGTAGACCGGATGCGAGAGCGGCACGTCCACCAGCGGCCGGTCGGGAAAGACCCGCGCCAGCTCGCGCCGGAAGCTCTCGTCCAGGCCGTAGTTGTCGTCTGCGTGCAGGAACCCGCCACGCAGCAGGTACTCGCGCAGGCGCACGACCTCCTCGTCGGTGAGCTTGATGTTGCCGTGTCCCGTGAGATGCAGAAACGGAAAGTCCCACAGGCGCTCGTCCATGATCGTGACGCGCACCTCGGCGCGGTCGGGCTTGAACGACGTGCGCTCGCGGATCGCCGCCAGCAGGTTCGGCAGGCTGGACGGATTCGCGTACCAGTCGCCGCCGCCGTCATACTGCAGGCGGGCGACGGTGAGCGCCGGCGCGCGCCGGCCCGCGGTGAGCGGAAGCGCCGCAATTCCGCAGAACAGCAGCAGGCCTGCGCGGCGCACCGTGGGACGCGGCAGCGTGATCATTCGTGCGCCAACCGATACGCGAGGTTGCGCGTTGCTCCCAGCTCCGTCGTGAGCGCAGCCGCCACGTCACGTGCGCTGTGGCCCTCGGCGCGCAGGACGGCGGCGCGCGCGCGCAACTCGTCCTCCGATGCGCCCATGGGCACATCGGCGCCGGCGATCACGATCACGATCTCTCCACGTGGCGGGGCATCGCTGTAGTACGCCGCGAGGTCGGAGACCGTTCCGCGCCGGGTTTCCTCGAACTGCTTCGTCAGCTCCCGGGCGACCGCGGCGCCGCGCCCTCCTCCGCCCGCGTCGGCGATGGCCCGAAGCGTCTCCGCCACCCGTGGCGGCGCCTCGTACAGCACGACGGCGTGACGCGAGGTGATGAGTTCGGCGATCGCGTCTCGCCTCGGGCCGCCCTTCCGTGGCAGGAATCCGTAGAAGGTGAATCGGTCGACGTCGAGACCCGAGGCGACGAGGCCCGCGAGCAACGCCGATGCGCCAGGCACGGGTGAGACCATCACCCCCGCGTCGACCGCCGCGCGGACGAGACGGCCTCCCGGATCCGACAGCAATGGCGTGCCCGCGTCGGAAATGAGAGCGAGGCTGTCTCCGCCCAGCAGCCGCGCCACCAGTGCCGGCGTCGACTTCGCCTCGTTGTGCTCGTGATAGGCAATGAGGGGCGTGGCGACGTCGTAGCGCTTGAGCAGGTGCACGCTGTGCCGCGTGTCCTCCGCGAGCACCGCCGCGACGGTACGAAGTGTCTCGACCGCCCGGAACGAAAAATCCCCCATGTGTCCGATGGGGGTGCTCACGACGTACAGCGTGCCGTGCCCCACCACAGTCACGTCAGCTTCCAGTGAATCTGGTCGTACAGTCCAGCACTCTGGAACAGGTGTCGTCGTTCATGCATCAGCTCACGGAGCATGGCCGCCGGTTCATCCACGGATTGCTCCCCGCCGCTCCACAGCAGCTCGTTGATCAGTGCCGCCGTTCCGCTGGTGAGCGCGGTCGCGTCGGCAACGACCGCACGCGGCACTCGTCCACTGAACGAGATGCCTTCGAGCGCCGGGTGCGTGGCGAGCAGCTTCTCGCGTGCCTGCTCGGCGATCGACGGGGCCTGCTCGCGACCGTCGGCGACGAGGCGAAGGACGAGTGATGTGGCGAGATCACGGTACGCCTGCACCAGCCCCGTGGGTGCCTGCACCGGAATGAGACCTGGTACCGGCCACCGGCGCACCATCATGTGCAGCACACGACGCTTCTCGTCGAACAACCGGCTTACCCGCTCCACGATCGACCCGCCCTGCATCCCCGCCAGGTAGGTGTTGTGCACCACCCCGTTCTGGAAGATCAGGTAGTTGACGGCCCCGTCATGCGAAATTTCGACGATGCCGTCGAACGTCGATGCCATGAGGTACGGGAACAGCGACGACGGCTCGCTGGGTCGCAGTTCTGTGGGCCACCCTTCGGGCGTCTGCGTCTGCGAGGCGTACATGCAGGCGAGTTGTTCGTCATCGGCCTCGTGGAAGCAGATTTCGCCGTATTCAGGCTCATGCGGGACCTTCTCCACCGCTGCGCCGATCGCGATGGGTTGGAACGCCTGGCCGTCGTGCAGGCAGGCGTTCACCAGCTCGCCCCGCTGCAGGTACAACACGAGGAACTCCTCGGGCAGCCAGATCGCGACATAGCCCGACACCCGCGCGCCGCGATCCCGCTTTGCGTCGGTCAGCAGGTTCTTCAGATGTACGTAGGCCAGACGCGTGCGCGGGAGCAGGACTCGCGTGCACGGATATCTCAGGCCGGTGACGGTGGCGGGCATTCAGTAACGGAAAGGGTCGGGACGACGGCGCGTCGTCCCGACCGAAAAATGCCGGCCGTGCCGGGGGCGTGCAACGGCGCGCTGCCTCGCCGAGTGCTGCCCCAC
Source organism: Gemmatimonadaceae bacterium (assembly GCA_039928585.1). GTDB lineage: Bacteria > Gemmatimonadota > Gemmatimonadetes > Gemmatimonadales > Gemmatimonadaceae > AG11. Next base: position 3,802 of record JBDSSY010000089.1, read on the forward strand.
GCGCACCTGCGCCTACGCGACGTGCTGCTTGAACTTCGCCTCGATGGCCTGACGCGGCACCGCGCCCACGATCTGATCCACCACTTTGCCGTCCTTGAAGAACAGCAGCATGGGGATGGACCGCACGTTGAACTTGGTTGCCGTCTGGACGTTCGCGTCCACGTCCAGCTTCGTCACCTTCACCTTGCCGTCGTAATCGGCTGCGAGCTGGTCGAGAATGGGAGCGATCATCCGGCAGGGTCCGCACCAGGATGCCCAGAAATCCACCACCGTCAGCTTCTCGTGCTTCTCCACTTCGGATTCGAAATCCGCGTCCGTGACCGTCACTGCATTGGACATATCCTGCCCTCCCCGGCCGCGCCGCAGCGCCGCCTCTAGAATTAGTATTCAGCGCCGGCGCCTCACCTCACCCGCGCACCCGACATGACCCACGTTCCCCGCCGCGCCCCGCGTATCGCCCACATCGGCATCGCCGTACGGGCCCTCGACGAGATCCTTCCGTTCTACCGTGACGTACTCGGCATGCCCGAGGTGCCCCTTGCCGATTCCGACGGCGCCCGGATCGCCGGCCTCGCTGCCGGCGAAGCCCTGATAGAGTTGCTTGAAGCCCAGGCTCCCGACAGTCCGATTGGCAAGTTCGTCACCAGTCGGGGACCCGGTATTCATCACATCTGCTTCGCCGTCGACGACCTCGACGACGCCCTCGCCCGCTGCCGGTCCGCCGGCGTGCGCCTGATCGACGATACCCCGCGGCTCGGGGCGGACGGCAAACGTATCGCGTTCCTGCATCCCAGCGCCACGGCGGGCGTCCTCATCGAACTGAGCGAGTCGTGAGGCGCGCCCGGTGCGTGGCTACTTTTTCCTGTCCGCGCACAGGTCGCGCACGGGCTCGATGTCGGCCGACCGCACGTACCACCGCTCGCGGCCCTGCACAAGAAAGAAATTCGTCGTTCGCGTGAGAGTTCCCTTCGTGAGCTCCACACTCATCACGCGCTCCCCGCTCGTGCCCGGCGAATCGCCCAGGACCCGGAACTTGTCGTGCCGGAAATAGCACATCAGCAGGAGCTCCCGCTGCTCCATCTCCGCGCGCGACATCTTCTTGTTGTCGCGCACTGCGCCGTCGCGGTCGCCCCACGCGCCGGACATCGCCTGGAGATCCTGTGCTCGCACGGACGACAGGAATTCAGCCAGCGCCGGACGCGGACCCAGCGCTCCACTCGTCGCCGGCACGGTCACGGAGCGCGTCGTGCACGCACTGGACAAGAGCAGGCCCATCAGCAGCAGCTGTTTTCTCACTCGTGATCTCCTCGAGATTGGATGCGTACGTAAGTCGACCCGCCCTCAGCCGGCAACCACCGCCATGATCTCGCCCCGGCAGCGCCTCTACATCAACATCGATCACATCGCCACCGTTCGACAGGCGCGGCGCGGAGCCGAGCCCGTTCCCGTCGACGCCGTCGCCATTTGCGAGCGAGCCGGCGCCGACGGCATCACCGCGCACCTGCGCGAGGATCGGCGCCACATCCAGGACGCCGATGTGGATGCCATCGCCCGCGCTGTCACCACCGTGCTCAATCTCGAGATGGCGTGCATTCCCGAGATGCTCACACTCGCGGAGCGAATTCGCCCGTACGCCGTCACGCTCGTCCCGGAAAAGCGGCAGGAGGTCACCACGGAGGGTGGTCTCGCGCTCGAAGGCAACACCGCCGAGCTGACGCGTGCAATCGCGCGTTTGCGCGCCGCCGGCGTCCGGACCAGCCTGTTCATCGATCCGGACCCGGACAGTATTACCCGCGCAAGCGAAATCGGTGCCCACGCCGTGGAGCTGCACACCGGCCCATATGCACACGCGCCCGGCGAGGGGGCAGCGCTCGCCGCGCTTCGCGATGGCGCCCGACAGGCCGCAGCCCTCGGCCTTGCGGTGCACGCAGGCCACGGGCTGACCACCGCGAACGTGGGCCCGGTTGCCGCGATCGCCGAGATCGAGGAGCTGAACATCGGACATCATGTGATTGCCCGCGCGATCTTCGTCGGGCTGGAGACCGCGGTGCGCGAGCTGCGCCGTGCGATGGACGCCGCGCGACACCGGCCCTAACTTCGTCCGAGCATGCGCCTCGCCCATTCGCCCACCAGTCCGGCACCGGCATGACGGCTCCGACCCCCGTCGGCTTTCTCGACTTCTTCATCCTCGAAGCCGGCGACTACGTCGAGCAGCTGGACGCGCAGATTCTCGCCGGGGCCTCCGACTCCATCGACGGCGAGGCCGTCCAGCGCTCGGCGCGAGCGCTGCGCGGAAGCGCGACGATGGCGAAGCTCCCCGCCTTCGCCGCGATGGCGGCGGGTATGGAACGCGTGGGCCGCGCGCTGCGCGAGCGCACCCTGCCCTGGGATGCGGAGATTCGCGGCGTGCTCGTCGCCAGCGTGGACGATTGCAAGCTGCTGCTTCGCAACGTTCGGACGTGGAGCGAGGCTGACGAATCGCGAGCGCGCGCGCGAGTCGACGAGCTGATCCGTCATGCCCCGGCACGGCTCGCCACACCGATCGCCAGCCCCGCCGCCATCGGCCACGACAGCTATCTCGCCACCGAATCAGCGAACATCGGCGCGGGACTGGAACTGCTCGCCACGCGGCCGACCGACCGCGATGCGGCCAGCAACGTGCTCGGCCGAGTGCGCGCGTTGCGCGGCATCGCGAGCGTGAAGGACCACGCGAATCTCGCCGACGTACTGGAGGCCGCCGAGCAGGCTGCCCACCCGCTGGAACTCGGCGAGCGAGTGCTCGGCGCGGAGCGCATTGCCGTGCTGAATGCCGCCGCGACGCTCATTCGCAGCGTGTCCACCGCATTGCGCGCCGGCACGGTCATCGATCCCGGTGGTGTCGAAATCGTCCGGTTCGCTGCGGCCCTGGACGCCATGCAGCAGCGTGAGACGGGCGTCGAGCGCGTGGTGCCGATTGCCGACCTGTTCTACGAGGACGGCGGTCTCACCGTCGTGGATGTCGCGGCGAATCCTCCCACGTCGCCCGCGGAACGGTTCCGTCTCGAGGTCGTGAGTCAGGGCGAGCATCTGCGCCGGCTCGTGCAGGACGCGCGAGGGGTACGCGACGAACTCGCCCGCGAGCGGGTGCGCCGAGGTCTGCGGCTGGCCCTGACGTCGCTGCGACAGTCCGCCGAGAGCTTCGGTGAGCGCGAGGTCGCGGAGTTCGTTGCCTCGCACAGTGATTCCGCGGTCCGTCTCGATGCGCGAGCGCTCGATTCGCTCGACGAGGTTGCGCTCGTGCTGGCGCAGCCGGGGAGCGGAACGGGATCGCTGGCCGATCGTCTCGCGAGCCTGCGCGGAAAACGTAGCGGCGGGTCCGCGCCGTCAGCGGTGCGCGCGAAGTCGAGCACCGGCTCGGAGGGCGTCTCTGCGCCCGCCGCCGGGAGCCCGCCTCCCGCGAGCCCGACACAGGCGAGTTCGACACCCGCGGCGCTGCCGCCCGCGCTCACGCCCAGCGGCATGATGACGCCGATAGCCGGCAGGCCGATCATTTCGGCGCCGGCCGACTATCCACGTCCCGTCGTCGCACGGCCGACGCCGGCTGGCCTGGCCTCGTTCGCCTCGCCACGCAGTCCGACGCCTGCCGCCGGCGGCGCGGCGTTGGGCGAGTTGCTGGAGCGCGGAATCCGCACGCTGGGTACGCTCCCGAAAACGCCGCTCAGCAGCCCGGTGCTGCTCGAGGAACAGGCGCCGGTGCCGATCGACGTGCTGCTCTACCGAGGGCGCGCAGCGATCGAGCGGGCGCGCGAGATTCGCGACGCCATCCAGCGCGGCGGGGGCATCGCCGACGCGGCGTCGCTCGGCGAGTTGTACGATCTCCTCGATCTTGCGCTCACGGAGTGATCGCGCCCTCGATGCGCACCCCGCGATGACGGGCGGCGCGCGATGAAGGTGGGATGGCGCGGAGCCCTCGGCATCCTGCTGAGCGCACTGTTCATGTACTTCGCCTTTCGCGGCATCGCGTTGCGCGAGGTCGTGGAGCAGGTGCGTCGCGCGAACATCGGGCTGCTTCTGCTCTCGGCGGTTACCGCCACGTGCATCTTCCCCCTGCGGGCGCTGCGCTGGCGTCCGATTCTCGATCCCATCGCGCCCAATCTGCCCTTCTCGCGACTGTGGAGCGCGACGGCGATCGGCATGATGATCAACAATGTGGTGCCCGCGCGGGCGGGGGAATTCGCGCGCGCCTATGCGCTCTCGCGCTCCACGCCGCAGGTGCCGTTTCCCGCCGCCTTCGCGTCGCTCGCGGTGGACCGACTGTTCGACGCGGTCGTCGTGCTCCTGCTCATGTTCGGCGCGATGCTCGATCCCGCCTTTCCGCGCGGCGCCACCTTCATGGACCGGCCGGTCGCGAGCTATGCCACCTTCTTCCTGCTGGCCACGCTCGTGGCGGTGGGACTGCTGTACGTGATGGTGCTGTTTCCAGCGCGAGTGCTCGGCCTGTACGAGCTTGTCGCGCGTCGGCTGGCACCGCGATTCGAGGCACGCGGTCGCGATGCGCTCGTGTCCATCTCCAACGGACTCGGCGTACTCACGTCGCCGCGGCGCTTTGTTGCGGTGTTCGCCTGGACCGTGGTGCACTGGCTCGTGAATGCGCTCGCGTTCTGGATCGCATTCAAGGCGGTGGGCGTGCCCGCTCCCTTCAGCGCCGCGCTGTTCCTGCAGGGGCTGATCGCCATCGGGGTGGCCATTCCGCAGGCACCCGGCTTCTTCGGTGTCTTCGAAACCTTCGGCAAGTACGGGCTCGGCATCTACGGCGTGCCGCCCGACGCGGCCGTGACATGGGCCATCGGATTCCACTTCCTGTCGTACGTACCGATCACGGTCATCGGCGCGTGGCATTTCGTGCGCGCCGGCCTGTCCATGCGCGATCTCGGCGGCGCCGAAGGTGTCGCGACGTCGGAATCGGGACCGTCCGTCTCGGCACGGCGCGCGGTGCGAACGCCATGACGGACGCTGTCACCCGGTCGCTTCGCGACGCACGAACGGTGGAGGTGCAGGCACAGGCCAAGGTCAACCTCAGGCTGAAAATCCTTGCCCGTGAAGCAAGCGGATTCCACCAGCTCGAAACCCTGCTCCTGCGCCTCGATCTCGCGGACACCGTGCGGGTGCGCCGTACCGACTCGGCCCGCTCGCTGGACGTATCGGGCGTCGCGGATTCGGCGGCGATCGGCCCCATCGACCGCAACCTCGCATGGCGGGCGGCAATGGCCTATTGCGACGCGGCGGGAAGCACCGGCGGCTTCGCCATCGAGCTGGAGAAGCGCATCCCCATCGGCGGTGGTCTTGGCGGCGGCAGTGCGGACGCCGGCGCCGTGCTGCGCGCGATGGACGCGATGGCCGAGAAGCCGTTGGGCGTGGCGGCGTTGCTGCGCATCGCGTATACGCTCGGGGCGGACGTGCCCTTTCTCTCGAGCGACCACGCATACGCACTGGCATGGGGACGCGGCGAGCGGCTGCTGGCGCTCAAGCCTCCACCGAAGCGCCAGGTCGTCCTGGTGGTCCCCCCGTTCGGCGTGAACACCACCGAGGCCTACGGCTGGCTCGCGGCGCCACGCGCGTCCGCGATCCCGGTTGGAGACGCGGTGGGCGCACTGGTTCCCGCGTCGCTCGCGACGTGGAAGGGCATCCTCGCCCTCGCGGCGAACGACTTCGAGGCAGTGGTTGCCACGCGACATCCGGCGATCACCGACCTGGTCGAACAGCTGCGTCACATTGGCGCCTTCATCGCGATGATGTCCGGGTCAGGCTCCGCCGTGTTCGGGATCATGCCGACATCTGCCCCCGTGACGGAGCAGAGCGAGGGCGTTGGGGCGGGGCCCGCACTGCTCACGCACACCGCGGTGCGAGTTGAGCCTCCAGTCCCGCTCGACTAGCTTGCGGGGCCGGGATCGGCCAGCTGCCCCTTCGTCCAATGGCAGGACAGTGGCCTTTGGAGCCACGAATCTTGGTTCGAATCCAAGAGGGGCAATCGACACCGCGCGCCGTGGTCCGACGACGTCTCAGATCCACTTCATTCGACTAGGCACTGCATGGACGGGATGGCCGTACCGGCGCACGGGTTCAAGCTGTTGGCGGGCACGGGCAACCGGCCGCTCGCCGAGGAAATCGCCCGCCAGCTGGGCATCGAGCTCTGCAAGCTGACCTGCACCCGATTCGCGGACGGCGAAATCTTCGTGCGGATCGATGAAAATGTGCGCGGTAACGACGTCTTCATCGTTCAACCGACGAATGCACCGGCAGAGAACATCATGGAGCTGCTGCTCCTGATCGACGCGTCGCGGCGCGCGAGCTCGGCGCGCATCACCGTGGTGATGCCGTACTACGGGTACTCGCGTCAGGACCGAAAGGACCAGCCTCGCGTGGCGATCGGCGCGAAGCTCATGGCGAACATGATCATGAGCGCAGGCGCCGACCGCGTGCTCGGCATCGACTTTCACCAACACCAGTTGCAGGGATTCTTCGACATTCCGGTGGATCATCTGTACGCGATGCCGGTGCTGAGCGGGTACTTCAAGCGCAAGCAGCTGAAGGAGGTCGTCATCGTGGCGCCCGACGTCGGCGCCGCAAAGATGGCACGTGGTTTTGCGAAGCGGCTGGACGCGTCGCTGGCGATCATCGACAAACGACGGCCGCGCGCGAACGTGAGCGAAGTCGTGAACGTGGTCGGCGAGGTGGAGGGGCGCGACTGCATCCTGGCCGACGACATGATCGATACGGCGGGGACGGTGACGGAGGCCGCGCACGCGCTGCGGCGTCTCGGCGCGAAGGACGTATACGTGTGCGCCACGCATGGCTTGCTGAGCGGGCCGGCGGTGCAGCGCATCAAGGACGCCCCGATCAAGGAAGTCGTCATCACCGACACGATCCTCACCCCGCCCGAGAAGCGATTCGAGAAGCTGACGGTGCTGTCGGTGGGGGAGCTGCTGAGCAAGGCGATCCGGTATACCCACGCGGAGCAGTCGGTGAGTTCGCTATTCGACTAACGGTCGACCCCTTTCTGTGACGCGTGACGCGTGACCCGTAAACCGTGAACCGTGAGTCGTCACCACCTGCGCCGTGGCTCTTTACCGTTTATCATTCAGCGTGAGCGCTCTTAACGGTTCACCGTTCACGAGCAGTTTGTAGTTCCGAGATCCCCGCGGTGTGCTGCTTCGCAGCACCGGCATGGTAGGGCGGACGCAGCCGCCTGAGAGTAGCACCGGCATCGCGGTTCGCTGCAGTCGAAGACCGTTTCGAGCAGGACAGTCATCATGGCATCTGCATCACTCAGCGCTGAAATGCGCTCCGATCGTGGCAAGGGCGTCGCCCGCAAGCTGCGTGCGGCCGGCCGGATACCCGGCGTCGTCTACGGACATGGCCGCGAGCCGCAATCGCTCTCCCTCGTCGCGCGCGATCTCGACAAGTTGCTCTCGCACATCGCCGCGGGCAGCACGGTGATCGATCTCACCCTCGGCAAGGCGACCACCAAGACGCTGATCCGCGAGATCCAGCGGCATCCATTCAAGAAGCAGATTCTGCACATCGATTTCATGGAGCTGGTGGCGGGCGAGAAGGTCATCGTCGACATCCCGCTCGTGTTCGTGGGCATTCCCGAGGGCGTGCGCCTCAGCGGCGCGCTACTCGAGCAGATGGTGCACAGCATCGAGGTGAACGTCGATCCGTCGAACATCCCGAACCATATCGACGTCGACGTCACGGAACTGGCCATGGGACACTCGCTGCACGTGCGCGATCTCGTGCTGCCCGCCGGTCTCGAGGTCCTGACCGATGAGGACACGACGATCTGCGCCGTGATCGCTCCGCGCGCCGTGGTGGAAGAGAAGCCCGAGGGTGACGCCGAGGCCGCCGCAGGCGAGCCGGAGCTCATTCGCAAGGCGAAGGAAGACGAAGAGGCGGCGAAGTAATCCGCTCGCTGTTTCGTGCACTCGTCGGACGGCTTCGCCCCGCTGGGGCGGAGCCGTCGTCGCATTCCCCCGTTCTCTCGCCGGACACGCGCATGAAGGTCATCCTGGGGCTCGGCAACCCCGGCAAGGAGTACGAACAGACCAGGCACAACGTGGGGTGGTGGCTGATCGACGCGATCGCCGAGCGGTGGGGATTCGACGGGTGGAAGAAGGACGGTCAGGCGAAGGTGGCGCAGGGACAGATGCCGGGCGTGAAGGAGACGGTGCGGCTGGTGAAGCCCCAAAGCTTCATGAACCTTTCGGGCGGCGCGGTGGTGCAGTATGCCCGCCGCCCGTTCTGGTCTGCCGCCACCGACCTGCTCGTGCTCGTGGATGACGTGGCGATTCCGGCAGGGACCTGGCGCGTGCGCGGCGAAGGAGGGGCCGGAGGACACAACGGCCTCAAGTCGATCCAGCAGGCCATTGGGAGTCAGCAGTACCCGCGCCTGCGTATCGGCATCGGCGATCCGGATCGCGCGCCGGGTGGAATGTTGTCCGATTTCGTGCTGGGCGCTGTCGGAAAGCGGGACGCGGATGCCATTCGGGCGCAGTTTTCAGTGATGAGCGAGGCGGTGGAGGCGTGGGTCCGGGAGGGGATGAAAGGGGCGCTCGACGTGCAGGCACGGGGAGGGGCGTCGCGGGAGCCGTGAATGTCGAAACGGATAGCAGGAGAGCCATGAGCGGGGGGCTTGGGGCGCTGAGCAATGGGCGATGAGTCGCAAGCCACTCACTGCTCATCGCTTCCTGCTTCCTCGCTGCCCGCTCCCTGCTCTCCTGCTCCACGGTGCGTCGAACTCTCACCGCGCAGGCGCATCACCCTGCAAAGCGAGAACAACATCCGGCGAATCTCCGTCAACCGCTCGTCGAAGAGCGTGAACGTCGCGCTGTCGAGCCAGCCCATATCGTGGGCGAACAGCAGGTGATTTTCCGTCTCCTTGGCCGACCCGAGCGCAATGTCCAGATAGCGCGCAAATTCCGCGTCCGAGCGCTTGCCACAACCCTCAGAAATGTTTGCCGGAATGGACCCTACGGCCCGCAGCAGCTGATTGCGACTCGTCGCCGTCCCGGCACGCCGGCGGGAGAGTAGCGCCCGATGCGCATCGACCGAAAGCGCGTGAGCTTTTTGCCAGACGATTAGCTTTCGGAAGTCTCGCACACGGCACGATCACCTCCGCGCGCGCGGGTGCGTCATCCTCCTTTCCGCTCCACCCGTCGTTCCAATGCTCAAACTCGGCATCGTCGGCCTTCCGAACGTCGGCAAGTCCACGTTGTTCAATGCGCTCACCAGCGCCGGCGTCCTCGCCGCGAATTATCCGTTCGCCACCAAGGACCCGAACATCGGTCGCGTGAACGTGCCGGACGCGCGGCTGGACGTGCTTGCCGACGTCGTGCAGCCGCAGCGCACCGTCCCCGCTGCGGTGGAGTTCGTCGACATTGCGGGTCTCGTCGAGGGTGCGTCCAAGGGCGAGGGACTCGGCAATCAGTTCCTCGCGAACATCCGCGAGACGGACGCGATCGTGCACGTCGTTCGCTGCTTCGACGACGATGACATCCTGCACGTGATGGGCTCCGTGGATCCCGTCCGCGACCGCGAAGTCATCGAGTTCGAGCTGGCGCTCGCCGACCTCTCCACGGTGGAGAAGCGCCTCGATCGCGTGAAGCGCTCGGCCAAGACGGGCGACAAGGACGCGCTGGCCGAACTGCCGACGATCGAGAAGGCGCACTCCTTTCTCAAGGACGGGCGAGGCCTGTGGGAGGCGAAGCTCAACCGCGACGAGTTGGCGATCCTCAAGCCGCTGTCGCTACTCACGGCGAAGCCGATCCTCTACGCGGCGAACGTCACCGACGCGGAGCTGTCGGGCGACGAAGGCCCGCATCTCACCACGCTGCGCGCCGCCATCGTGGCGAGCGGTGAGCGGGCGGACGTCGTGCCCTTCTCCGCCAAGATCGAGAGCGAGCTTGCCGAACTGCCTGTCGAGGATCGGCAGGAATTCCTGGCATCGCTTGGCCTGACGTCCGCGGGCCTCGACCGGCTCATCACCGCGGGATATCACCTGCTCGGGCTGCAGACCTACTTCACGGCCGGCGAGCAGGAAGTGCGCGCCTGGACGATCCATCGCGGGGACACGGCGCCGCAGGCCGCCGCGGTGATTCACACCGATTTCGAGCGCGGGTTCATCAAGGCCGAGACGGCGGGTTATGACGACTTCGTGTCGAACGGCGGGTGGAAGGGGGTGAAGGAGAAGGGCATGATGCGGCAGGAAGGAAAGGAATACATCGTGAAGGACGGCGACGTGCTCCTGTTCCGTTTCAACGTCTGATCACGCTCAACCGCGCAGCAGCGTGAGCGTGAAGGTGCTCCCGCTGCCGACGTCACTCTCCACTTCCAGCGCCCCTCCCATCGCGACCGCCAGCCGCTGACTGATCGCGAGGCCCAGTCCGAGCCCTCGCTGGCCGCGCGGCATGACGTGCGCATCCACTTGCACGTATGGTTCGAAGACCTGCGTGAGCCAGGTCGCGGGAATGCCGCGTCCCGTGTCCGTCACGCGAATCCGCACCGCCTGCGCATTGGTTTCGCATTCCACCGCGATCTCGCCCCCCGGCTCCGTGAACTTGATCGCGTTCGCGAGCAGGTGGCGAAGCACCCGTCGGAGTTTGGACGGATCCGCACGAACGAGAATGTCGTGCGGACACGTGGAGGGGTGATAGTGGAGCCCCTTGAGGTAGGTCTGCCGCACGACATCGTGCTTCAATTCGTCGAGTAACGTCGCGACTTCAACGTCGTCGACCTGCAGCCGCGATTCGCCCGTGTCGAGCTTGGCGAACTCGATGGCGTTCCGCACGAGACTGGTCCAGGAGCGCACCGTCTCGGCAATGCGCCTGAACGGACCGGCCGTCGTGCGACGCCGGCGAAGATCCGCCTGCGGCATCGAGGTGGCCCTCGGCCGCGACACCAATGATGGCACGTGCACCAGCGACGCCACGTGGCGCGATGCATCCGCGCCGCGATGCGTGGGCAGATCCACTTCCACTTCTATCAAGCCCCTTGGGGCGTGCACTCGATCGGCCCGCGGCGTCCGTTCCGAGACGACGAGCGGCGAGGAGTTCGCATTCATCGCCGTCGTGGACCCGCTCAGGCCCACAGGAGTCGACATCGACATCGCGTCGTGCACGGTCGTCGAATCCGCGTCGTACGCCGGCGCTCGTTCCGCGACCTTCACCGGCGCCGGTTCTGCCACAGCAACCGCCGTCGGTTCCACGACGTCGATCGGCGCGGATTCCGCGCGTGGCCGATCGTCTACCTCGGCATCACGAACGGCCGTGGGCTCGACGCCCGGCTCGGGCGACACGACCGCCACCGAGGGCGGCGGCGCGCGCCCCACCGCGCCATCCGCGCGAAAGAGCAGATGCTCGGCCAGCGTGGCCGTCGTGGCGCTCGACGACACGCCGACGCGGGTGCGAAGCGCGACCTGTTCCGTGCCCACCAGCACCGCCTGCTCGCACGCCGCGCGCAGGTGTGCCGACATCTGGTGCACGGCGTCCATCGTCTCCAGTCGCTCGACGACGGCCGCGAACTGGTCTCCCCCCATTCTCGCGACGAGGGAGTCTCGCCCGGCGGCCCGGACAAGTCGTCGCCCCGCCGCCATCAGCACTTGATCGCCCACCCTGTGACCGAACTTCGCGTTCACGGCGGAGAAGTTCTCCACGTCCAACATGAACACGGCGACGAGGTCCTCGGCCGGGGGCGCGATGACGTGGTCCGACGACCCGCGCAGCTCGACGACGGGACGTGGCGGACGCACGAGTGCGTCGCGGAGCCGCTCGAGCAGCGCGCCACGTGTCGCCAGTCCCGTGAGCGCATCGTGCTCCGCGTCGAACCGCAGGCGCGCCTCGTGCGCCGCCTGCTCGTCCACGCGGCGTCGCAGCTCGAGGTCTGCGGCGGCGAGCTGCGCGAACTGCTGCAGCATGGCACGATCGTCGTCGTTCCACGACGTCGGTGTGGAGTACACGGCGCACACGACCCCGTACACATGATCCGACGTCGAGCGCACGGGTACGCCGAGGAGTGACCCGAGCCGGAGCTGCGCGAAGATTCGGAGCTGGTCGAGCGGGTAGTTGCGCGTCATGTCGCGCATTTCCACCGGACCTCCGCTCACCATCTCCACCACTCCGGACCGCCAGAGCGCCGCCTCGTCTGCCGCGCTCCATCGAGGAATCTCGCCCGTGCCCGCGACGATGCATGCTCGTTCGTTCGGGGGGCCGGGCAGGGCCATGAGCACCAGCGGTACGCGAAGCGCCGATGCCGCGAGAGACGCGAGCTGCTCCATCGCGTCGATATGTTGCCCTCGCTCCGCGAATTCGCTCTCGTCCGGGTTCGCGGGTCGCAGGGGCTCGAGGTTCATCGCGGCGTAAGCTAGAGGAAAGGCCGATGTGTCGCATCTCCCCTTTTTCCGGTGTCCGGCGAGCCGATGCTCCGCGCGCCGAAGGAGATGGCGCGGAGCGTCGCAGGCGAAGGCGCCAGGCGCCGACGCGGATGGGCTCCCCTTCTCTGCGTCGCCGTGCCGGTTTATCTTGAAAGGCTGTCACAACGTGCCGTGCCCGGCCCTCTGCCGCACGGCACTTCATCCCCTCCTCCCGCGCCGGCAACCAGCGGGGGGCGGATACGTCCAAAGGGAGGATTGCCAGGACATGCCACGTCCATACGAGGCGGTGTACGTCTTCGACTCCACGCTCGAAGATTCCGCCGTGAACGAGAAGCTCGACCGCTTCCACCAGCTTCTCGGCACCACCGGGGAGATGAAGATCGATCACTGGGGTCGCCGTCAGCTCGCGTACCCGATTGGGCCAAAGGAAAACGGCTATTACGTCATCGCCCGGTTCGAAGCGGAAACCGCCGGCCTGCCCGAGTACGAGCGGGCTCTCAAGCTCGACGATGGCGTCATTCGTCATCTCATCACGCTCTTCGAGGATGAAGTCGGCGCGCCGCCGATGACCGAAGAGGAGCTCGCCCTCGCGAAGAAGCGTGGCGACGACGACGACGACGACGAGGAGTAGACCATGCGCCGCCCATCGAAGGCTTGCCCATTCTGCGAGACGCGCGTCCGCTTCGTCGACTACAAGGACGAGCGCACCCTCGGCCGCTTCATTACCGATCACGGGAAGATTCTTCCCAGCCGACTCAGCGGCGTGTGCGCGCGGCATCAGCGTCAGCTGAGCACCGCGATCAAGCGCGCGCGCTATCTGGCGCTGATTCCCTACACGCGGGGCCTGCAGGGCTAGGATGTCCGACGCCGTGGCCCCGGCGCCGTCCGAGCGGGGGTGGGGGAAACTCCTCCTCGCGCTCGCGGCGTTCCTCTTCCTGCCGCACGTGCCACCCTTCACCGCGCTCCTGCCGGTGGAGGAGACGCTCGTGTTGCTCCTCCCTGCCCTGGCCGCGTGCTGCCTGGTGGGGTGGTGGGCCGGGGGTCGGCTCTTTCTCGCCGTGTTGTGCGTGGCGCTCACGCTCCGCGTGCTCGCGCTGGACTCGACTCCGGGGTCGTTCTACAACCTCGTCCGCGGATGGAGTCTGCTCGTCGCGGGTGGATTTGGTCTCGCGTGCCTGCTCGGCCTGCAGCGACCGTTCTTCCCGCGCGCGCTCACCGCGCTGACGCTGGGCGTGGCGATCGTGCTGGCGATGGGGATTCGTGGACCGCTCAGCCCCACGCGCATCGGGGAGTCGATGCAGGTGGAGTTCGAGCGGCGGAATGAGGCGGCGATGGCGATGTTCCGCACGGCTGTCACCGAACATCCGGGCATCATGCAGCGCATGCCCGAGTCGGGACCGTTGCTCACCGAGTTCTCGCAACGACTGCAGGAAACGACGAAGACGGGCGTGGAGCTGTTCCCATCGCTGCTCTTTCTCGAGTCGCTCATCGCGATGGCACTGGCGTGGACGACGTACCACCGGATCGCGCGCACGCGCCTTGGCGCGCCGCTGGGTCCACTGAAGGATTTTCGATTCAACGACCAGCTCGTGTGGGGGCTCATCGCCGGCCTGTCGATCGTGTTCTTGCCGGCGCTCGGCTTCATCGACGGCGCGGGTCGCAACCTGCTGGTGTTTTTCGGAGCGCTGTACGCCATTCGAGGATTCGGCGTGCTCTCCTGGTTTCTCGCGCCCGGCGTGCTCGCCGCGACGTTGATGGTCGGATTCGCCATGCTGTGGTGGCCCGTCCTCAGCGTAGTCGCCATCTCCGGGTTCGTGCTGCTCACGCTCGCTGCCTTCGGGCTCGGTCTCGGTGATACCTGGGCCGATTGGCGACGCCGCCCGCGTCCTACCACGTAATCAGAGGGTCATTCCATGGAAATCATCCTGCGCCAGGCGATCGAGAATCTCGGGCATCCGGGTGACGTCGTCACGGTCAAGAACGGCTACGCCCGCAACTTCCTGCTCCCCCGCGG